>SCVJ01000119.1 GCA_004322425.1 Chitinophagaceae bacterium | reverse complement strand
CGCCGGGCAGCAGCCCGCTCCGGTGGAGTTCGCTCCCGAGGAGGTGGCGCTGCTGACCTACACCTCGGGCACGACCGGTGCGTCCAAGGGCGCGATGAACACCCACGGCAACGTCTGCTTCAGCGCCCAGGTGATCCGGGACTGGTGCGGCCTGCGACCCGGGGACGTCGTGCTCGGGGTGGCGCCGCTGTTCCACATCACCGGGCTCATCGCCGGGATCGCGGTCTGCTTCCTCCTGCCGGCAGAGCTTGTCCTGGGCTACCGCTTCGACGTGGAGGTGCTTCTCGACGCGATCCGCGAGCGGCGCCCCACGTTCACGGTGGCCGCGATCACCGTCTTCATCGCCATCGCCAACCTGCCGGGTGTGACGCGGGAGGACCTGGCGTCGCTGCGCAGCACCTACTCGGGCGGCGCTCCCGTGACGCCCGCATGGGCGGAGCGCTTCCAGCAGCAGTTCGGCATCCGGATCCACAGCATGTACGGCCTGACCGAGACGACGTCGCCGTCCCACGCGGTGCCCTTCGGTGCACAGGCACCCGTCGACCCGGTGAGCGGCGCGCTGGCCGTCGGGGTGCCGGTCCCGAGCACGGTCTCCCGCATCGTCGGCGACGACGGTCAGCCGCTGCCGCCGCGCGAGGTCGGCGAGATCGTCATCTCCGGTCCGCAGGTCGTCCCCGGCTACTGGGACAAGCCGGAGGAGTCGGCCCACGCCCTGCCGGGCGGCGAGCTGCACACCGGCGACGTCGGCTTCATGGACGAGCAGGGCTGGTTCTACGTCGTCGACCGCAAGAAGGACCTGATCAACGCCTCGGGCTACAAGGTGTGGCCGCGCGAGGTGGAGGACGTCCTGTGCGAGCACCCGGCGGTGAGCGAGGCCGCGGTCGTGGGCGTGCCGGACGAGTACCGAGGCGAGACGGTGAAGGCGTTCGTGACGCTGCGTCCGGGGGCCGCTGCCGGCGAGGGCGAGCTGATCGCCCACTGCAGGGAGCGGCTCTCGGCCTACAAGTACCCCCGCAGCATCGAGTTCCTCGACGTGCTGCCCAAGACCGTCACCGGCAAGGTGCTCCGCCGCGAGCTGGCCGACACCGAGGGCGGGCAGCCGTGACGTCCCCCGACGGCTCCGCCGAGTCGCTGCCGGGTCTCGACCTGGCCGCCCTGGCCGACCACCTGCAGCGCACCGTCCCCGGGCTCCTCGCGGGTCCGCTGAGCGGCCGGCTCATCGCCGGTGGCCGCTCCAACCTCACCTACCTGGTCGGCGACGGCGTCGGCAGCTGGGTGGTCCGCAGGCCTCCGCTCGGCCACGTCCTCGAGACGGCGCACGACATGGCGCGTGAGCACCGGGTGATGGCGGCCCTGCGTGACAGCGCGGTGCCGGTGCCGGAGATGGTCGCGCTGTGCCGCGACCCCGACGTCCTCGGGGCGCCCTTCTACGTGATGGCCTTCGTGGACGGCAGGGTCTTCCGCACGCGCGAGGAGATGGAGCAGGTGCGCCCGGCCGATGCCGAGGCGATCGCGGACGGGCTCGTCGACACGCTCTCCGGACTGCACGCGGTCGCGCCCGACGAGGCCGGGCTGGCCGACCTCGGGCGCCCGGACGGCTACCTGGAGCGGCAGGTGCGGCGGTGGGGAAAGCAACTCGAGTCCTCGCGTAGCCGGGAGGTGCCGGGCCTGGAGGAGCTCGGGGCGCGGCTCGCCCGGGCTGTTCCGCAGAGCGGGCGCGCCGCGC
>SCVJ01000147.1 GCA_004322425.1 Chitinophagaceae bacterium | reverse complement strand
CTGCGGCCGCGGGTGCAGCAGGCCTACCGGGCGGTGGCGGTCGGCGGGGTGGGGGCGCGCGGCGAGACGACGCTGGACTACCGGTCCTCGCTCGGGGAGGCGCTGCCGGAGGGGTCGCGGGACCGCGAGCTGCTCGCCGCGGCGCTGCTGTCGGAGCTGGCCCGGGTGCGTCCGCAGGAGATCGACCGGGGGGTGTCACTGGTCGGTCCGCACCGGGACGAGCTGGTGCTCGGGCTGTCCGGGCTGCCGGTGAAGGGCTACGCCTCGCACGGGGAGAGCTGGTCGTACGCGCTGGCGCTGCGCCTGGCGTCCTACGAGCTGCTGCGCGCCGACGGCGGCGAGCCGGTCCTGGTGCTGGACGACGTCTTCGCCGAGCTCGACGAGGGGCGGCGGGACCGGCTCGCCGAGCTGGTGGCCGGGGCCGAGCAGGTGCTGGTGACGGCTGCGGTGCCGGCCGACGTCCCCGAGGCACTGGCCGGGTCGCGGTACGACGTGCACGAGGGGGTGGTGACCCGTGTCCGATGAGGCGGAGCCGGCTCCGGAGCTCACGGGGCCCGACCTCGCGCGCGCGGCGCTGTCCCGGGCGAAGGCCGCCGCGCGGGCGAAGGGGCTGCAGCCGGGGGCGCCGCGGACACGGGCCCGGCGCCCGGATCCCGCGCGCTCCGGCTCGGGCCCGGACGGCCGGGATCCCGCTCTGCTGCGGGACACCGTGCGCCGACTGGTGGCGGAGCGGGGCTGGGAGGAGACCACGACCGCTGCGGGCGTGCTCGCGAACTGGGACCGCCTGGTCGGTCCGGAGATCGCCGACCACTGCCGGCCGAGCTCGCTGACCGACGGCGAGCTGGTCCTGGTGGCGGAGTCCTCGGCCTGGGCGACCCAGCTGCGGCTGCTCACCCGGACGCTCGTCCGGCGGCTGACCGAGCAGGTCGGCGAGGGCGTCGTCACGTCGATCGTCGTGCGCGGTCCGGCGCAGGCGGACTGGCGGAAGGGGCCGCGGCGGGTGCGCGGCAGGGGCCCGCGGGACACGTACGGCTGATCCGAGGCAGGGTGTGGATCGTGGACGCAGCCTGTGGACGACGAGGCTGACGGCCGCTCCGCCGAGCGTGAGCCCGT
>SCVJ01000316.1 GCA_004322425.1 Chitinophagaceae bacterium | reverse complement strand
CTCGGCACGCCGCTCGCCACCATCGCCGTAGTCGCCAAGGAAATGGCGCGCGAGGCCGCGACGCCGCAGGCCAAGGAGGACGCCGAGTTGCTGGTGGCCCAGGCCGCGCGCTGCCGCGACATCCTGCGCCGCCTGACAGACGCCCCGGCCGCCGCCTCTGACGAGGTGCACGAGCGGATGACTCTGCGCCAGCTGCTGGAGGACGTGGTCGAGCCGCACTCAGGCGTCAAGGGCGTCCGGGTCGAGGCCATCGTCACCGGACAACCCGGCCAGACCCCGCCCACAGTGCGGCGCATGCCCGAGGTCATCCACGCCATCGCGTCCTTCGTTGAGAACGCCGTCGACTTCGCCGCGTCCGAGGTGCTGGTGACCGCCAGGTTCGAGGCCGACGCCATCTCCGTCGAGGTGCGCGACGACGGTGCGGGCTTCGCGCCGGAGATCCTCGCCAAACTCGGCGAACCCTATGTTACGACTCGGCCGGGGGCTGAAGGATCTCGCACCGGGCACATCGGCATGGGGTTGGGATTTTTCATCGCCAAGACGCTCCTGGAACGGACGGGCGCCGTGGTGAATTTCCAAAACGGCCGACTTCGGGGCGCCGTCGTCAGCGCTCGTTGGGCGCGCGATCGCATCGAAGCGGCGCCTGAATGACTGAAACACTTGCGACTTGCCGCAGGTAGCGACAGAATGACGCAGCTAGACCGGACGCCACGCCTCAGATGAACGAACTCACAGACGACATCGCAGCCTTGCCCGACCGGTCCCTCCTGGTTTTGGACGACGATGCGCCATTGCGAACCCGCCTCGGCCGCGCTCTTGAGCAGCGTGGCTTCGAACCGACCCTGGTCGGCAACGTGAACGACGCCTTGAGCGCAGTGCGCGATAAGGCGCCCGCCTTTGCGGTGCTGGACATGCGTCTCGACGACGGCTCCGGCCTGAAGGTCGTCGAGGCGATCCGCGAGGCGCGCCCTGACGCCCGCATCATCATGCTGACCGGCTACGGCAATATCGCCACCGCCGTTCAGGCGGTGAAGGCCGGCGCGGTGGACTATCTGTCCAAGCCCGCCGACGCCGACGATGTCGCCCGCGCCCTGCTGGCCAACGGCGCCACCGCGCCGGAACCGCCGGAAAACCCGATGAGCGCCGACCGCGTCCGTTGGGAGCATATCCAGCGGGTCTATGAGCTGTGCGGCCACAATGTCTCGGAAACCGCGCGACGGCTGAACATGCACCGCAGGACCCTGCAACGGATCCTCGCCAAACGCGCGCCGCGCTAAGGCCTAGACGCCCTCGAGATTGACCGCCGCCACGCCC
>SCVJ01000073.1 GCA_004322425.1 Chitinophagaceae bacterium | reverse complement strand
CCAGATCCGCCACAGTCTTCGCGTCGAACCCGACCTGGCGCAGCTCGGCGAGCGGATAGAGCTCACTGAACCGTTGGACGGGCTGACTGCGCGCAATCTTGCTGTCCTGGAGGGCCTGCCAGTTGGCGATCATGTGTTGCCGCACAGGGCGCTTGGCCATCTCTTGGAAGAGGGGCATCGTCAAGCCCCGCAAGACATTCTGGGCTACGCCAGCGGCCGATTCGCCGATCTTGGCCCCGCGGGGGCCGGCGACGAACGCCCCCGCGACAGCGGCGGTCGCCTTACTGACCCCATCCAGATAGTGGGTAATCTCGTCGATGCCCATGCGCCCGCGTCCCACCTGGGAGGCTGCCCCCACGACGAATTCGTCGATGCCAAACGTCGTGGGGAGCACTTTGAAGGAAGCCGGGAGGCTGCCGGCGTCTTTGAGCCGCTCCACGACCGTTGGCAAGGTCTTCAAGCCGAACGTGCCAAGGGTCTCAAGCGTGTGCGACGTCAACGGGTTGAGGTGGCCGCCCTGCGCCTGGGCCATTTTGAGATCCTTGAGGAGGGCCGGGGCGAACGTCAGCGGTATTTTGATGTGCGCGTCCGGGCGGTGCCCGGTAAGATGCTCTAACAAGGTCACGACCTTGTTGAACGTTTCAATGCTCGCAGCAAGTCCGGGTGAACCCAACAAAGGTACGTAAAGTTTCATAGGGGCTAGAGAAGGGCACCCCATGCGCTGGCTTCCGTCTTAGTGCGCGCTTAACGCCAGCACCGGGGGTGTTTGTAGTCCGACGGAATCCTGCATTTTCTCGTCGGAGAAGTCGTACTCCCCATGCAAGTTGACGTGGTGCCAACTCGCCACAGAGCCCTGCTGCACGGCCGCCAGTAATGCTTGCCGGCGTTCGGCATCTTTCTCCTGCCCGATTTTCTGGGAGAGATAGAGGTAATTCCAACAGATGATCGCGTTCTTGATCAGACGCCGGCATCCCTCGGCCAGTTCTTGTTCCACCTTTTCGCCATACAGGAAGGCATGGTGGTTCCCAAACGAGATGGCCTTCGAGAATTGATTGGCGTTCTCGCCTTTGTTCAGTTGCTTTTCAATCGCCTGGCGGAGTTCCACATCATCAATGAAGCGGAGAAGAAAGTCGGATTTCAGAATTTTGCCGAATTCTTTGAGCGCTTGATACAGGGGGTGGTGTTTTGCGTAGGAGTTGAGGCGTCGAAAAAGTTGGGAGGCGGTGGTTTCCTTCAATTTGATGGTGGCAATAAAGCGCAATATCTCATCCCAGTGGGGTTCGATGAGCGGTGTTTTGATGTATCCATCAGGCAGCAGCTCATAGCCCTGCTGCGCATACTCCCGCCGCCTGCGGAAGCCGTAGAGTTGTTGACGCTTCAGGGCCTTGATCCGGGGGGCGAAGGAGAACCCCAAGAGATGCAGCGCGCCAAAGATCATTTCGCTATACCCATGGGTATCGGTGGAGTGAATGTCACTTTTAATGACGTCGTTGTGCATGAGCCCATCAATGACGTACGCGGCTTCGCGCTCGGCGGCGCTGATGACGGCATGATGCCAGAGGAAGTGGCGCTCATCGATGAAGGTGTAGGCACTCACACCGGCGTCCTTGCCGAGATACTTAAAGGAATAGGTGGCATTGAGTGACTCGACGGCGACGCCGTATTTTTGCCCATCACTGGACGTATGCAGTCGCCCCGCGTGGCGTCGGTAGAGTTCCGGGAGCTCGAGCTGGTCCATGAACTTCAGGAGGAGGTCATTGGCCGCATGCAGATTCTCCAGCGTAAAGTACCCATTGACGGTGGTCTCCAGTTCCGTGGCGTTGATCCATTTCGAGATCCGGGCAATCTTGCCAATGCCAATGAAGCATCCATAGCCGACGACCCCCGCCAGAAACGTCTTTTCCGGGGGCCGAGACCGGGCATATTTGACATACCATGGCTCAAAGGCGTCGAGAAAGCTTGTGAGACGGTTGACCGTGGAAAGGACTTCGACCAGGGAGATGTAGTGCTGCGTGGGCAGGAGTGCGCGGAGGGGTGCGCTGTCGTCCGACTGCGTCTTGGGCGTCGAGAGATGGAACGAGTGATCCTTGTGCCGATGAAAATGCGGATTGGCCCCTTGCATGAGGTGGTGATTGGTGTGCTGATACTGCTGGTCGAGCCGGACGGCCAACGTCTGCAGCGTCTGCTGGCAGTTGGCGACCGTCAGCAAATCGGCGCGGTGCAAGTAGTCATCCCGATGCGCCTCCCACGCGGCTTTGGGGATCAGATAATCGTCCAAGGAGCGGTATTTATAGGAGTGCTTCAGATTCAAGGTGCCCGCCTTGATCGCCTCGGCGACCTTGCTAAACAACAATGCTTTATACAGCGAGACGCGCACCTTCCCGGACGCGTCCATGAGCAGGTGTTGTTCATAGGGCTCGAAACATGCGACGGGGGCGCCCTGCGTGATGGCACCCTGTTTCTGTTGGTAATACTGGATGGCGCTGAGGAGATCGACCTCGTCATCCCCTTGGAATTCGAGTTCTTTCACGATGTCGGCGACCCGATTTTGGAGCTTGAGCGACTTGGACTCGAGGACGGCGTGGTACGCGGCATCTTCATTGGTCTCGGGCGACTGCTGTTGGACCTCAAGCAGGTGGGAGGCGACGGTACGGCGTTGTTCCTGGCCTTGGGAAAGAATGGCCTGAATGTGACAGACCTTCTCGGTATCCGTGAGCTGCGCACTGAAGGCAATCGTTTCGATGGCCGCCAGCGGATTGCCGATACTTTCACTCACGTCTTCTACTAACGCGTGCAAGGCTTGGCGCTGGTCGGTACGACCGGTATAGTACCGTTCTTTGTATTCGCGCTCGCACGCGCTCAGGGTACTCTGCACCGAGAGCAACAAGATATCGATAAGCACGTCATGCAGCCGGAGGAATTGATGGATGATGAAGCACACCAGATGGAGATGGCGGTCATCGTCGGCCCGCCGCGCGACTTGGAAGATCTGGGATTTCAGGACGGCATTGGCGTAGTACCGTACGCCCTCAGGCGTCAAGTCGAGGGCGTCAACCACCGCCTCCATCTCCTGATACAGAGGCCGTAAGAGGCGGAGATCCTCAAGATTGGCTTTGATTTTTGCGGGCTTGGTGGACTGCGAGAACCGCTTGAGCAACGTGAGCTTGTAGCGCTGGACGTCCGGCTCTGGTTGCCATAAGGGCTCTTGTTTGTCCAGGAGGGCATCGAGCAACGTCCGGTGCGTCGGTGACAGGTGTGCCTCGATGGTGTGGGTCAGTTCGCGTTGGTGCTGTTGACTTTCTTGCGTAATCAACTCCGTCAGGGCATACGCACTGGGGATTTCCGTCTTGCGGGTTTCAAGCAGCGTGAGGAGCTGTAAGAAAATGGCTTTGGGGCGTACTTGGGAGCGGACCATGGTACGGATTTCTTGGGCCATTTCCTGCTGTACCTGGTCGTTAAACGGCCGAAAGCCGAGATAATCCAGTGTCAGCCTACGGTGGCGACTGGCGGAGGCTTTCGCATCATAGGCATCGAGATCGATCTGTTCCACGGCATATCCGAGCTGGTGTGTGACATGCGCGACATCGGCTTGGTTGAACGGCGCGACAAAGAACCGCTTGGCGACTCGGAAATAGCCTACGGTCAGGACCAAACAGACACGATTGGTTGGGTTCCTCAAGGTCGCAAGCACAGCGCTCAGGCTGTCCGAAACGTGAAAAAACGTCATGCGGTCCGCGTCACTAAACACCGGCGGGGTGTCGAAGGCCTTCTGTTCTGCCGCGGTGAGAATCTGCATGCGAGGCATAGCCCCTCCTGGAAGAAAGCCAGTACGACGAAAATGGTCGTTTTTTTCGGCTATATTCTACGAGGGTAAGCAGTGAGTATCCTAGGGCATATGACACCAGAAAAACTCTCAGGAACCTTTTTCTGCTATGGCCATGCGGACCATCGCCTATCTCCGGGTGTCCACGGGGGGCCAAGACCTCGGACACCAGAAGCTCGCGATTCTGGACTATGCGCGGCAGCACCGGATCACGGTGGACGATATCGTAGAAGTCCACGCCTCGACCAGGCGGGCCACCCAACGCGCCCACGTGCTGGCACTACTCGAGACGTTGTCGCCCGGCGACCGCTTGATGGTCAGTGAACTGTCACGCCTCGGGCGCAGCCTGGGGCAGATTCTGCAGATCGTCGATCACCTGGTGCAGAAGGGGGTCCGGCTCGTGGCCATTAAGGAAGCGATTCGCTTTGAGGGGAAACAGACTATACAGACGAAAGCGATGCTCACCCTCTTTGGCCTTTTTGCGGAGATCGAGCGTGATCTCATTGCCGAACGGACCAAAGAAGGGTTAAGCGCTGCGAAAGCCAGAGGCAAGCGCCTCGGGCGGCCGAAGGGGGCCTTAGGGAAGTCCAAACTCGATGGCAAGGAGCAAGAAATCCAACTGCTCCTGCGCAAGCGCGTCTCCAAAGCGTCCATCGCACGGATCGTGGAGGTCTCGCCCACCACCCTCCAGCACTTTATCCACACGCGTAAGCTGCAGTCCATGCCAGGCCCGCGGGGATAGCCCCGCGTTGACTTGTCGAGGGCTGGGGTTGGGGGCTATGAAACTTTACGTACCTTTGTTGGGTTCACCCGGGGGGTCTCCGATCACGCCCTGCGGCATACGGCGGCGACGCTCGCGTACAAGTACACGCGCGATCTGCGGGCTGTGCAGCACATGCTCGGGCATGCCGATCCCCGCACCACGGCGCGTTATGCGCATCTCGTGGAACGCCTGCAGCAGAACCCGGCCTTGGCCGTGCCCGTGGACATCTAACGGCTCAGCGGGACGCTTAGGCGCCACCCGCTGGAGAGGCGCTGGAGGGGGGAGGCGCCGGACGAGGCCTTGGCGGTGGTCTTGGACCCTGCCTTTTTCGTGGAGCGTAGCGAGACGCCTCGCGCGCGGGAGTGTAGAAAGACTTGTAAAAGAATTAGTGTGTAGAAAAACTCGTAAGAAAACTCGTAAGAAAGACTTGTAGAGCCCCAAAATGGCTCTGAAGCCCTTGAAAAATAAGGCGTTGCAAAAAGCCATTTGCCAAGCCAGGTAGGGAACTTTGCCAAGCCAGGTAGGGAACTTTGCCAAGCCAGGTAGGGAACTTTGCCAAGCCAGGTAGGGAACAAATATAACCTATTGATAATACATATTTTTTTGAGAGAGCAACTTTGCCAAGCCAGGTAGGAAAGTTTGCCAAGCCAGGTAGGAAAGTTTGCCAAGCCAGGTAGGAAAGTTTGCCAAGCCAGGTAGGGAACATCCGATGGAGGAGGCCCCATGACCGAACTCGTGAAATATCCGACCGATGTTTTACAGGCGGTCTATCAGACGCATCACTACACCGCCTTGGATAAACTCGTGCATGGCGTGGTCAAAGATGCCCGGCGCTTTTACGGGCGCGATGTCGTCCTCGAGGTCAATGTCGCCCTGTGGGATGAGGCTGGGCGCGCGGTCCGCCTCTATCAAACCGAACGCCAGGTGCTGCGGGCGATCTATGTCCTCGCGCACCAGCAGAATAATGCCATCGTCCGCTTCAGCCCCTCGCAGCTGATGGAGGTGCTGGGCTACCACCGCTTGGAGGAGGGCAACGACTTTTCGCCCGCCCAGCGTACGCGCCTCCACCAGGCCTTGCAGAATCTCTTCGCGATCTACGTCGAAGTCGAGATGCCGTTGGGGAGCGGGGGGCACAGGAAGCTCTATGGGCATTTTCTCGATAGCTATGGCGTGGACACCGACCAGGACGGCCACATCCAGCAGTATGCCGTGGCGGTCAATGTCTTGATTGGGGCGGACTTAAGCCGCTTCAAGCTCATGCCGGCGCACTTGCCCAAGCTCATCACGGCGCATGGCGCCGATCAAGCGGTGACCACCTTTGCGGATTTTTGCCTGCTGTGGGAAGGCCAGACCGTGGCCTGGAGCCTGGATACCTGGCAGGAGCAGCTCCACCTCGATCCCAGCCGCCGCACCCGCAACCAGCAGATCCTGGAGCGCTGTGCCGCGTGGGGGATGGCCAATGGCCTCGTCCGCAGCTGGACCAAGGGACGGATGCAGGCGGATCAGCGCCGCGTGAAATACACCCTGGTCATCGCGCCCCAGCGCTATGGGAGCGCCCCCGCCGCCGCCCTGGGGGAGGAAGCCCAGCTCCAGGGCCTGGTGGAGCACTTTTACACCCTGCTGGGGAGCAAAGCCTCGGCCCAGAAGCTGGCACGGGACACCGCCGTGGCGGCCCGGCTGCGCACCGAGGGCTTCAGCCTGGACGACCTCACCTGTGCCGTGGAGTGGACCGTGCAGCACATTCCCAGTGTGACCTCCTTTGGCCTCCTGCCCCATATCATGCATCAGGCCCTCAAGGCCCGCAGCAACGCCGAGCAAGCCGTCGCTGCCCGGCAGGAGGCCGAGGCACGGATCGAGGCCGAGGCGGCGCACGTCCAGGCGGAGGAAGCCCGCGCCCAGCAGGTGGATGCCTTTCGCGCCACCTTGTCGGCGGAGGCCCTAGAGGCCCTGGAGGGCCAGGCCGAGGCGGCGCTCGCGGCCGAGGGTATCGGCCCCGGCCATGTGGCCTATGGGCTCCTGCGCCTGCTGCGGCGCAATGATCTCCTGGAGGCGGCCTGGCAACAGGCGCAGACCGCGGGGTAGCCCGCGCTCGTCCCACGTGGGGCGCGGGGTGGCGTAGGCCCTCGTGTAGCCCGTGCGTGGGACAGCCTGAAGCTGGCACGCCACCTCGCGCGGGGATTTCAGCGGCACCGCCGCGCAGGACACGGACTACCGCCCGCAAACCTTCGGCGGCATCTTGCAGTATACCGCCCGCGCCCGCGCCGCCCACGCGCAGGCCCAGGAGCGCGCTGCAGCGGCGGAACGCGCGCGCGGAGCAGCGCCGCGCGCAGGAGGCCGAGCAGCGGAAACGGCAGTACGAGGCCGCCCGCGCCGCGCGCCTGGCCCAGCTGCGGGCCACCACGCCGCCCGCCGTCCTCGCCGCCATTGAGCAGGCTGCCGCGGCGCAGTTTGAGCGGGACCATACCAGCCTCTTTGGGCGCGACCTCCTGCGCCGGTATGCCATCGACGACGCGGTCGCCACGCATTTTCAGCTCCCGTCCTTGGCAGAGTGGCAAGCCACCCAGGACCCGCAGGAGGGAAACCGTGATGAGACGCCATAGGAAGGGGCGTCCGCTGCAGCCTACGGGCCTGCCGGGGTGCGGCAAGGGCAACGGCTGCAAGGAAGTCCCTTTTCTTGAAGCCAAGCGCAAAAACTCTATGGGTGGAGGTTCACCCCAGCGCCCGCCAGACGACACTTCCGGACACCTTCCTTTCCTGAAGCTGAGGGCTTCCCATAGATCGACGTCACGAGTCTCGAGATAACCCAGGCATTTTCAGACGCTCTTGGCTCCCGCACCCAAGCTTGACGATAGGGGCCCCCTGCAGGAAGCCGTGGATGATGGGAGTTCCAGACGGAGCGGACACAAGTGAATCCCCATTCTTTTCCTTGTGAGGCACCGGCCCAAGACCTAAGCTAGCCTGGCCGGAGAAGATACTGTGTGTGGCGGCTGCGCAGGCTCCCCCTCTACTCACTCTCCTCACTGTGTGTGGCGCTTTCTCCCTGCGCCTGCGGAGCCCCTGCTCTCAAACCGTCGCTGGGGGGCACAGGAGTTACCCCACAGGCCAGCAGACAGAGGAGAGAAAGCATGCCGCGTGAAAGCGAGCCGCAGCGGGACTTAGACATGAAAGCCGCGGCGTACCTGTATGGGTTAGCGGCAGCAGCCGTGCGAAAACCTACGGTAAGGACCTGGCGTGCCCCCTGCGAACCGTAGGATTTGGTTTTGGTCTTTCTCTCTCTCGCCCGTTCTGTTAGGATCGACTCTCCCAAGAAAATCTCTTTTCGGGAAACTCTGTTTCCCCAGGCCGTGTAGAAATGGGTACTTACTCGGTTCGGGAGGACTCTGTCCCCCTCCTCTTTTCGGGAAAGTACTTCTGGAGCATGCTATGGCTCGATCTGCCCTCGCCTCGCGCCTCGGCCGTACAGGCACCCCTCGACGGGCACCTGCGACCGTCTCAGGCACGGCCACACACCGCGTCCTGCCACCGCGTAAGCGGCCCAATACCTACTGGCGGAGCCGAGAGTATCTCACCCCCGCCGAGGTGGACACACTCATTGGCACAGCGAAACGCCTTGGACGCCATGGGCACCGGGATGCCACGATGATCCAACTCGCCTATCGCCATGGCCTGCGCGTCGCCGAACTCATTGCACTCCGCTGGGATCAGGTGGATCTCCGCGATGGCCTGCTGCACGTCCGTCGTCGCAAGCACGGGTTGTCGAGCACGCACCCTTTGTATGGCGTCGAACTCCGCGCGCTCCGCCAGGTGGCACGGGAGTATCCTGACACGCCCTATGTCTTTGTGACGGAGCGCAAAGGCCCGCTCACGGACTCGACGTTTCGCAAGATTGTGGCCCGCGCCGGCGCGGCAGCCCAGCTGGGATTCCCGGTGCATCCGCATATGCTCCGCCACGCCACGGGCTTTAAGCTGGCCAATGACGGCCACGATACTCGGGCGATTCAACACTACCTGGGGCACAAGAATATTCAATACACCGTGCGCTATACCGAGTTGAGCGCCCAGCGCTTCACCGCCTTTTGGCCGGATTGAACCCGCGACCCTCCCGCGCCTGACACCGCCCCTACATACAGGCTCCTGTGCAGGCGCTAGCAACGTCATGCCAGGTAGAGGAGGAGCTGTCATGTCTCGCACCGAGAGCGTCGAAGCCCCTGAAGTGCTGTTGCCTGCCCGGGCTCACCGGCCGGTGCTGGTCTTGCCCGAGGACCCCAGCGACGACGAACTGCTCCGCCACTGGACGCTCTCAGAAGCCGATATGTGCGAGGTCCTACGATGTCGCGGCGACGACAATCGCCGGCGCTTTGCCCTCCAACTGTGTGCCCTGCGGATGTTCGGACGCTTTGTCCCCAATCATATGGCCGTCCCTGTCCGTATCCTCAACTACCTGGGACGGCAGCTCGATTTGCCTCCTACGCTCTTTCTCCCGCCACCCCACCGGGAAGCGACCGATTTAGAACAAGAGCAACGGATTCGGGTGTACTTACAGGTCCAGCCATTCGATGCCACCGCGCGGGAGCGCTTGACGCAGTGGCTCACGCTCCGTGCACAAGACGGCCTGCCACCCCAGGACTTGTATCAGCACGCGGAGGCCCAACTCCGCGTGTGGCAGGTGCTCCTCCCCGGGCCGTCGACGCTGGAACGCCTCATTGGGACCATTTGTGCGCAGACGCATCATGGCCTCTTCGAGCAGCTCGCGTCACGGCTCTCGCCCGAGATGCAGGATGCCTTTGACATACTCCTCCAGCCGCGTCCTGGCGAGAGCCAGTCGCCCCTCGCGGCGTTGCAACAGTACCCGCCCGAAGCCACCGCGATAGCCCTCAAAACGTATATCGACCGCTATCACATGGTGCGTGACCTGGGGCTGGCCCAGCTCGACCTCAGTGACGTGCGTCCGGGGATTGTCGAGCACCTCGCACGGCTCACCCGTCGCTATGATGTCCGCGCCTTACGCCGCTTTCCTGCCCCCCGGCGCTATGCCCTGGTGCTCTGTTTCCTGGTCGAGATGGAGAAAACCCTCTTGGATTATGTGGTCGCGATGCACGATCAACTCCTCACCATCAAGTGTCGCGAAGCTCGCCACGTCTATGAAGATCGGCTCCGGACCCTCCGCCGGCGCGTCCGCCCGGGGGTCGCCACCCTCATTGCGACGGGGCAGTGCCTGCTCCATCCCGATCGTTCTCCCGACACCACCCTGGGCACCCTGTTGCGTGAGGCTATTGATGCCAAGGCCCTTCAGCAGGCTATCGAGGACTGTCAGGCATATCAACGCCTGGAAGACCGGGGCTACGTCGACGCTCTGCACGCCCGGTACCCGCCTCTCCGACGCTACCTCCCGGCCTTTTATACGCTGCCCTTCGTGGGGGAACCGGGGACCGCGTCCTTACAGACGGGCCTCCAGTTGGTGACCCAACTGGACACCGGCGTGCGACAGACCATACCGCAAGAGGCCCCGACGGACTTTGTCCCCACGGCATGGTGGCCGGCCTTGCGGCAGCCCGATGGCACGTTCGATCGTCGGACGTGGGAGCTGGCGCTCGCGTTGGGGGTCCGGGATGCCTTACGCGCTGGCTCCCTCTACCTCCCGACCAGTCGACGGCACGTGTCCTTCTGGAAACTGGTCTATGATGATGCGCAATGGACGCAGCAACAACCCCAAGCCTATGCGGAACTCGCCATGCCCCGGGCTGTCGAGCAGGCGCTGGGGGACCTCCGGCAGACGTTTGACACCGTGGCGCAGCAGGCGGCGACCGGCCTCCCCACGAATCCCTTTGTCCGCCTCCAGAACAACCGCCTCCGGCCTAAACGCGATGACGCCCTGGAGATCCCGCCCCGGGTGAAGGAACTCCGCCGTGTCATTGAGACCCATCTGCCGCGGATTCGCATTGAAGAGCTCCTGATGACCGTGGATCGCTGGTGTGGCTTTACACGTGCCTTCACCGCCCTCAGCGATGCGCCACCACGTCGCCCGCTCCCGGCGCCGGCGCTGCTCGCCGCGCTCATTGCCCATGGCACCAATCTGGGTGTGGTCGCTATGGGCAACAGTGCTATTGGCGTCTCCGTGGATATGCTCGAGTATCTCTCGTCGTGGTGCTTGCGCGAGGACACCCTCAAAGCGGCGAATGCGATCCTGGTGAACTATCATCACGGTCTCGAACTCAGTAGTGTCTGGGGGCACGGCCTGACGTCCTCGTCCGATGGCCAACGCTTTGCCTTACACGCGGATTCCCTCATGGGCAGTCTCTGTCCGCGCTACTTCGGCTATTACGAGCGCGCCGTGACCGTCTACACCCATGTCTCGGATCAGTGGAGCGTCTATGGGATGCAGCTGATCTCCTGTACGGCACGCGAGGCCCTCTATGTCCTGGATGGCCTGCTCGCCAATGACACCGTCCTCCGGCCCAAAACCCACTATACGGATACCCATGGCTTTACCGAACAGCTGTTTGGGCTCTGTTATCTCTTGGGGTTTCAGTTCCTGCCGCGCATTAAAGACCTGAAGGATCAGCAGCTGTACAAAATGAGTCGGACGACCTCCTATGGGCCGCTCGACCCCATCTTTCGTGCCACGGTGGACCTGCCGTTGATCGCGGAGCAGTGGGATCAGTTGATCCGGATTGCCGCGTCGCTGCGGCATCGGACCGCTCCGGCGGATGTCGTCCTGAAACGGCTGGCGGGGGGTGCGCCGTCAGATCGGTTGGCCAAGGCCCTGACCGCCTTGGGCCGCGTGCTCAAGACACTCCATATCCTGCGCTATGTCCAGGACGTGGATCTCCGCCATCAGATCCAGCGCCAGCTCAACCGGGGGGAGTTCCGCTATAAGCTTGCTCGCCGGCTCTTTTTTGCGAATCAAGGCGCGTTTCAGACCGGGGACTATGAGGAGATGATGAACAAGGCGAGTTGCCTGAGTCTCTTGTGTAATGCGGTCTTGGTGTGGAATACGGTCCATATGAGTCGCATTATCGAGCAGCTCCGCGCCGGCGGGATGACGATTCGCGACGAGGAGGTCGCGCTGATCTCCCCACTCGCCTATGCCCATGTCATTCCAAACGGCACCTACTTTTTTGATCGGATGGGGGAGCAAGAGGCGTCAGCACAGAGCAGAACTTTCGAAACGAATGCCTGTTAGGCACATCGTTAGGTCCTTACCGTAGGTTTTCGCACGGCTGCTGCCGCTAACCCGAGATGATCGAGCATGGTCTTCTGGCTTTCCACGAGACAACAGGCCGTCAGGGTGGAGCGTTTGGCTGGAGCAACCCGTCGGAAGGCGCGGGCATCCGTCCGCTTGGCCAGGTCGGCACAGTACCGCAGCATGGCGGGGCTCAGGCCCTGGAGATCGAGGCTGCTCACGCCCAGGTCCTCGAGGCACTGGGAGCGCTCACTAGAGCGCAGCATCACTGCAGGGCTCGCCTCGGGAGGGGACGCTTTGCGCTGCAAGAGCATCGACCGCCGCGCCCCAGCAGGGACGTCCAGGAGATCATCCAGCGCGCGCTGCAGCGCGGGTGTGAAGGGGGTGGCAATCCGCGTCTAGAGCGCGTCTTGGACATGCGCGGTGACCGAGACGACGAGCGCGTCGAGCGTCGAACGGGCCGGAAGGACAATCTGCCAGAGCCGTAGGATCTGCTCGGCGGGCTCGACCAGATCGCGAGGGAGGATAGCATCGGTGGCCCGCTGCGTGAGCCAGTGCGTCAACCGCGTCCGGGCCGCGTCATCAAAAGGCTGCCAGCCGAGAGAGGCCCGGATCCGTTGCCGCTGCTCCGTTTCCGTGGCCAAGCGCTCGGGGAGGTCGCCACACAGGACCAGGGGGAGATCGAGCTGCCGCGCCAGATGATGCGTCATCGCGACCGGTGTCGGGGTGGCTTCCGGTACAAAACGGCCCTACGCGCGCAGCGTACAGCGTGGCACCGCAAAGCGCCGTCGATTGGCCTCCCCGCGACACCGCAGGACTTCGGCTTGGTCCCGGGCCGACAAGGTCCAAGACTGCACGAGGTCTTCGGGACTGGGGTCTGTCGGTCCCAGCAGGGGAGGGAGACGGCGATGGCCCGGCGTCTGGCCCTCAGGCTCTGGCATGATACCAAGTGTGCCCAGACGATGCACGCCTTGCAGCCCGGTGGAGGAGGCGGACCACAAACGCTCGTTGAGAGTCAGGCACAAGCCGCGCACAAACGCACCAGAAAATCAACGCGTTGCCGCGCGGCTTTCGCGGAGGTTTGTGGCCAGGGAGCGACGACCATGAAGATTGGGTGCTACGCCAGAGTCTCGACGCAGGATCAACAGACGCTGCCTCTCCAGCGTGACGCCATCGCAGCGTACGCGCAGCAACGGGGCTGGTCCATTGTCGTCACGATGAGCGAGGGAGGGTCTGGGGGGCGCGCGCGGCCGCAGCGCGACCCCCTCATGCGGGCCGCCCGGCGTCGTGCGATCGATGCCATTGTGGTCTGGCGTTGAGATCGATGGGGCCGCTCGGTCGTCGATCTCGTCAGGACGCTGCACGAACTCCAGGAACTCGGGGTGGGGTTTCTTTCGCTCCACGACGCCTTCGATTTGACGACCCCGACCGGGCGGGCGATGGCCGGTCTCCTGGCGATCTTTGCCCAGTGTGAGCGAGAGAGACTGCGCGAGCGCGTCAAAGCTGGTATTGCGCAAGCCCGGCGGCATGGCCGTCCGCCGCGTGTCGCCCAGCGGGCGCCTGACGTGCAGCGCCTCGCGGCGGTCGGGTTCAGTCAAGGAGCCATTGCGCGGCAGTTGGGCATCAGCCGGACCTCGGTGCGGCGGTTCCTCCGTCCCGCTCAGGACAAGAGCCGGTGACCGGCCGACGGGAGAAAATGTACGGGAAGAAGGCACCGCTCGGAGCGCTTACCGTACATTCTCCGGCGTTTGCTCCTGGAGGGCCCGCCTGGAGGCGGCCCTGGGGGGGAGCACGGGCGGAGACGTCCCTTCCCGCTCTGTGCTCCTCTGCAACACCGAGAGCAGTCAGCAGGCAGTATGGTCTCAGGGACGGAGGCTCGCCTGCGCACGACCAGACAACCGTCCATGTGTGGTCAGGCAGCGGGGGCAGAGGGCAGAGGATTGGT
>SCVJ01000055.1 GCA_004322425.1 Chitinophagaceae bacterium | reverse complement strand
AGATAGTTTATTGCCAGCTAGCCCAATACATGAATCGGCCCATCTTTTAGCGTCGTCATAATTTTTTCTGTACAAATTTACTCTCGCTAATAAACCTTGTGCTGCGGCCTTATTGGCAAGGGAAACGCCCAAACCGGGATTTAAAAGTTTATCGTTTGCTAAGGTAAGATCGGCCACAATTCGTGTGTACACATCATCAATGGGTGCTCTTGATGGTTTATAAGCAAGCGCAGCTTCGGCAGTTGAAATCCCTTGCAAACTAAGTGGAACGCCTCCTTTATCTTGAGCGGTTACTACAGCACCTGGAATATACCCGTAAACACGTACTAAATCGAAATAAAACAAACCGCGCAAAAAGTACAACTGTCCTTCCCATTTATTCCTTTCTGTTTGTGAAATAGCAGGCGTTAACGCTAGCGAAGGAAGTGCTTCTAGAATCAAGTTGATTTGATTAATAGCTGGATAGCTATTACTCCAAATTGTACCTGAGAAATGCGCATTCAAAACATTATTTGCTTCGGGCACTAAACGGCCAGATTTATTAGTTGCAAAACCGTTATCTGATAATGCTTCAGGATGGGAAATTAAATCTCTACCATATTGTCTAGCATTTTTCAAACGAGCATAAAGCCCAGTAATAGATGCCTCAATTGCATCTCTTGATGAAAGAGCTGTTGCGGCATCAATGGACTGGCGTGGTGCAATTTCCAATTGTTTCTCACAACCAGAAACTAGTAATGCAACAAGGCCAGTTACCATTAAGTTTTTTAAAATATTTTTTCTCATAATATTAAAGTTTAATTAGATTAAAAACCAAGTTGAATACCAAAGGTTAAATTCTTCGATTGAGGAATGATACCTGTTGAAGATCCCGTGTACTCAATATCATAACTAAACCAGTCGCTGATTGTCATCAGGTTTGTTCCTTGTGCATATAATCTTGCACTCGTCAATTTTAGTTTTGATATAACTGAAGCTGGAATCTCATATGAAAGCATCACGTTTTTCAAACGGATATAATCTGCCTTAAACCACATTCTGTTTCCAGATTGTGCACCAGAACCTTTAGTTTCAGTTCCCGTAGAAAGAAATCTGGGTAATGAAGTAACTTGGCCGGGTGTTGTCCATCTATTATCATAAATGTATTGTAAGGCGTTAATCCTAGCAATATTTTCGAATAAGAAGTTAACCTGCCCATCTGTAGTCCAACGTCCATATTCACCTTGGAAAAATACATCTAATGTAATTCCTTTAAACTTCATTGCAGAACGGAAGCCTCCGGTATAGGGCGCCATGGCTGTTGGTCCCATTACAACCCTGTCTTTAGCAAGAACTTGATAAGTTAAATTACCTAAAGTGTCATACCACATTGGTCTTCCAGTAGCAGGATTTACACCAGCATATTTTTGAGTAAATAAAACTCCAACTGGTTGTCCAACTCGAATACTGTTATCAGATGGAAGAATATTATATCCACCATAAAGTTCTGTAATTTTTTGACTGTTGTATGCAAACGTAAAGCCTACATTCCAGTTGAATGCACCAATTCCTTTTGCTTTTAGAATATCGCCACTAAGAGATACTTCTACACCTTTATTTTGAAGCTTTCCAATATTGGTTGCAATAGAAGCAAATCCTGTTGTTTGTTGAATTGGCTGGTTGATAAGAATATCTGATGTGTTCTTTGTATACAATTCAACGGTACCATTAATTCTAGAATTGAAAAAACCAAAGTCAACTCCAAAATTTGAAGTCGTAGTTTCCTCCCATTTCAAATTGGGATTTTCAAGTTGAGAATAACCAATTCCAGCTCCTCCATTATAAACACCTGCACCGCCATATAATCCTAATCCATCAAAATTTCCGATTTGGTCTTGTCCAACTAAACCGTAACTATATCTAATACGAAGTGCAGAAACAATAGTGGAGTTCTCAAGAAATGATTCTCTGTCTATATTCCAAGCAGTTTTAATTCCACCAAACTGACCATAACGGAATCCTTTACCAAACCTTGAAGAACCGTCATGTCGGCCAATAAGTCCTACTAAGTATTTCTCTTTGTAAGCGTAATTGATATTTGTAAACACGGCGTTTCTTCTAAAACCTGTAAAAGTTTCACCAACCGAAAGTGGTGTAGCTGCATTGCTAAGCGATCTAAACTGATAAGTTGGAAATCCTTCTCCAGTTTCTGAAGTATTAATTAGATTTTCTTTTCTGTATTCATAACCTACAAAACCATCCAATTTATGATTGTCTCCAAAGGTGTGATTAAAATTAAGTGTAGCAAATGTATTGGTGTTGGTATTGAAATCGTTTTCAATTTGTACCAATCCTTTACGGTTAAATCCATCACCAGTACGAGAGTCAGTAACTCTTTTACCATGTAAATATCTATAATCAAGACCTGCAAAACCTTTTGCAGATAACCAATCAAAAATTTTATATTCTATATTAAAATTTCCTACTAATTGGTTTGTACGTTGAAACCCTGAATTGTAATCATTAACTTGAATTACATTATGGTTTAAGGTACCAACAAGGTTCGGGGTAGCTGTTCCGGGTACACCATAATAAGTACCATCCGCATTATAAATTGGATTAGTAGGTATGATACCTGATGCCGAAAATGCAGGATTACCTAAGAAAGATCCGCTAACTGCAAAAGGAGTTTGTTGTTCAAAAGTGCTCAAATTTAATGTTGCTCCAAAAGTTAGTTTATCAGTTGCTTTATTAGTTATATCAGATCTAAAACCATAGCGTTTGAAATCGGCTTTGGTTACGAATGTGCTTTGCTCCGTTAAAGAAGTTGAAAGGCGAAAAGTTGTTTTGTCATTTCCACCGCTTGCACTTAATTCGTAGTTTGATATTTTTCCTGTTCTCAAAGCCTCATCTTGCCAATTGTAAGTAACAAGACCTGCTATTGCAGAATCGGCTTGGGCCATAGTAAAACCTGCTGCACCTAAAACGCGAAGCTCATTCAGTGCAATTCTTTTTATAGCTAAATCAGTTGATGGTAAATTATTTGAATTACCATACGCTTCTGATCGAAGTTGAAAAAATTCAGAACTATTTAATACATCTAATTTTTTTATTGGGGAAACTGTACCCGAATAATAATTAGCGGTAAACTTTGTTTTACCAGCTCTTCCTTTTTTGGTAGTTATAATAACTACACCATTGGCAGCGGTAGAACCATAAATTGCAGCAGTAGCTGCATCTTTAATAATATCTATAGATTGAATATCATCAGTATTTAAAAATGCCAACGGATTTGATTGCGAGAAATTGGCATCGCTTCGAGTATTCATTTGTACTCCATCCACAACATAAAGAGGATCAATACCAGCTTGAATAGAACTTCCACCGCGAATACGAACGTTAATCGAACCGCCAGGAATACCATTATTGGCTTGAACCATAACTCCTGCAGCTTTTCCCTGCAATGCTTGGTCTAAAGACATGGTTGGTAAATTCTCTAATTGCGCCGCACCAATGCTGGAAATAGCACCGGCTTCATCTCTTTTTTTTCTGGACTGAGTAAAACCCACCACCACAACTTCATCCAATGGATTACTACTGTGTTTCAGTTTTACTTCATAAAGTAGAGAACTGCCAAGTGTTATGCTTTGCGTTTCATAACCCACACTTGAAACAGTAATTACATTATTACCGGCGGCTACTTTTAATAAAAAGCTACCATCTGTTTTTGAACTGGTTCCGGTTTTTGAACCTCGCACCACAATGGATGCATTGGCTACCGCAGATCCACTTTCATCTGTTACCTTACCGGTAATAGTTTTTTCCTGTGCCTGAACTCCATAGAGGAGAAAAAATTGACACAAAAAAAAGATTAACAATTTTCTCATAATTGCAGTTTTAATTTAAAATTTAAGTTCTTTTTTAGTTTGGTTAAAT
>SCVJ01000067.1 GCA_004322425.1 Chitinophagaceae bacterium | reverse complement strand
GACGGGTGGGGACCGCGGGGAGTCCTACGACGAGGCGTTCCGATCCCTTGCCGCGTCCGGGATGGACGTGCACGGCGAGGCGGCGTACGTCGCGGCGCTGGTCCCCCCGGGATCGCGCGTGCTCGACGCCGGGTGCGGCACCGGCCGGGTGGGGATCGAGCTGGCCCGGCGCGGCTACGACGTGGTCGGCGTGGACAGCGACGCCTCGATGCTGGCGGTCGCACGGCGCGCGGCCCCGGAGCTGGAGTGGCGGCTGGAGGACCTCGCCGCGCTGTCGGACGGGCCGTCGTACGACCTGGTGGTGGCCGCCGGCAACGTCATGATCTTCCTGGAGCCGGGCACCGGGCCGTCGGTCGTGAGCCGGCTGGCAGCCGCCCTGCGGCCCGGCGGGCTGCTGGTCAGCGGGTGGCGGACCGACGAGCTGGCGGTGCCGGACTACGACGCGTGGACCACCGCGGCGGGGCTGGCGCCGGTGGCCCGGCACGCGACCTGGCAGGGCGAGCCGATGACGGACGACGCGGACTGGTGCGTCGCGGTGGACCGCGCCGGGCGGTGACAGCCGTCGATCGCCGGCGCTAGAGAGCGGCCTCGTCGCCGAGCAGGGCGTCGGCGAACGCCTCGGGCTCGAACGGCGCCAGGTCGTCCGGGCCCTCCCCCAGGCCGATCAGCTTGACCGGGATGCCGAGCTCGCGCTGGACGGCGATGACGATGCCGCCCTTGGCGGTGCCGTCGAGCTTGGTCAGCACGATGCCGGTGACGTCGACGGCCTCGGTGAACACGCGGGCCTGGACGACGCCGTTCTGGCCGGTGGTGGCGTCGAGGACGGGCAGCGTCTCGTCGACGGGGCCGTGCTTCTCGACGACCCGCTTGACCTTGCCGAGCTCGTCCATCAGCCCGGTCTTGGTGTGCAGCCGGCCGGCGGTGTCGATGAGCACGGTGTCGACGCCGTCGGCCTTGCCCTTGGCGACCGCCTCGAACGCGACGCTGGCCGGGTCGCCGCCCTCGGGGCCGCGCACGGTCGACGCGCCGACCCGGTCGCCCCAGGTCTGCAGCTGGTCGGCGGCGGCGGCCCGGAAGGTGTCGGCCGCACCGAGCACGACGCTGCGACCGTCGGCGACGAGCACCCGGGCGAGCTTGCCGCAGGTGGTGGTCTTGCCGGTGCCGTTCACACCGACGACGAGCACGACCGCCGGGGTGCCGTCCTCGTGCGGCAGGGTGCGCAGGGTGCGGTCGGCGTCGGCGCCGATGGCGCGTACGAGCTCCTCGCGCAGCAGCGGGCGGAGCTCGGAGACGGTCCGCACCCCGTCGACGCGCACCCGGGTGCGCAGCCGCTCGACCAGCTCCGTGGTCGCCGCGACGCCCATGTCGGCGCCGAGGAGGGTGTCCTCGACCTCCTCCCAGGTGTCGTCGTCGAGGTTGTCGCGGGACAGCAGCGCGAAGAGCCCGCGGCCGAGCGTGGTCTGCGAGCGGGCGAGCCTGCTGCGCAGCCGGTGCAGCCGGCCCGCGGTCGGCTCGGGGACGTCGAGCCCGACGCTCTGGGTCTCC
>SCVJ01000315.1 GCA_004322425.1 Chitinophagaceae bacterium | reverse complement strand
GCTCTTCCGATCTAGGTCGCGCAGCGAGACCGCGCCGGCGCCCTCGAGGTTCGGCGCGCGGGCCTCGAGCCGCACCACGTGCGGGTGCTCAGGGGCCAGCTCCCCGACGTCCTCGACGAGCAGCAGCCGCTCAGCCGGATCGGCCACGGAGAGCAGCGCGGTCAGCAGGGTGGTCTTGCCGGTGCCGGTGCCGCCGGTCACGAGGAACGCCACCCGCGAGGCGACCAGCCGCAGCAGCAGCTCGCGGCCGTCGGCAGGGACCGAGCCGGCGTGGACGAGCTCGTCCATGGACAGCACCGTCGTACGCGCGACGCGCAGCGACAGGCAGGTGCCGCCCGGCGCGATCGGCGGGAGCACGGCGTGCAGGCGCACCCCGTCGCGGAGCCGGGCGTCGACCCACGGCTGGGCGTCGTCGAGCCGCCGTCCGGTCGGGGCGGCGAGGCGCTGGGCGAGCCGGCGGACGGCGAGGTCGTCGGGGAAGCGGACCGCCGCCCGCGCGAGGCCGGCGCCGCGGTCGACCCACACCTCGTCCGGCGCGTTGACCAGGACGTCGGTCACCGCGGGATCGCGCAGGAGCGGCTCGAGCGGACCTGCGCCGGCGATCTCCTCCTGGAGCAGCCGCAGCACCGGCAGCAGCTCGGCGTCACCGCGCAGGGCCCCGCCCTCCTCGCGCAGAGCGGCGGCGACCGCCGCGGGTGTGACCGGTGCGCCCGCCGTGACGAGCCGGCGACGCACCCGCTCCACGAGGTCGGCGTCGAGAGCGGTCACGCTGCCCGCCGCAGCTCCGGGAGCACGTCCGCCAGCAGCCGGCTGCAGGCTCCGGCGAGCGGCCCGCGGTCGCGCTGGCCGGGGGCGCTGCCGTGCTCGAGCGCGAGGTCGACGTGCGGCTCCGGCCGCATCTCGGCCAGCAGCGGAAGGCCGAGCGCGCCCGCCACCGCCTCACCTGTGAGACCCGTCGGCGAAGGCCCTCGGGTCACGACGCGCAGGTCGGGGCACAGGCTCCCGAGCGCGCCCACGACCCGGGAGGCGGCCGCTGCGGCGCGCACCTCGGTCGGGACGACGAGCACGGTCGTGGTGGCCTGCACGAGAACGGAGCGGCTGACCTCGTC
>SCVJ01000314.1 GCA_004322425.1 Chitinophagaceae bacterium | reverse complement strand
CCCGCACCGGCTACCACCGCGGGCTGGACGCGCTGCGCCGCGCCGGCTGGAAGGGGTACGGACCCGTGCCGTGGGCGCACGCCCCGAACCAGGGCTTCCTGCGGGCGCTGCACGCGCTCGGCCAGGCGGCCGGTGCGATCGGCGAGGACGAGGAGGCGGCGCGCGTGCGCCAGTTCCTGGCCGACAGCGACCCGGCCGCCGTCGAGGCCCTGAGCTAGTCCTGCGGGTCCGTCACCTCGGTGACGATCCGGGTCGTCCCCGGACGGCGGCGGCCGAGCAGCGCGGCCCCCGGCAGGCCGGCGATGGTGCGGCTGGTCTCGTCGACGAACGTCATGATCCGCTCGGTGCTCCCGGCGATGAACGCGACCCGCTCGTGCGTGTCGGCCAGGGTACGGAGGACCGGCAGCACGTCGCCCTGCACCTTGCGGAGCGTGTCCGGGATCTCGTCGATCACCGGGTCGTCGAGCACGACCGCCAGCCGCTGCAGCCCGGGGGCGAGCGCGCGCATCGGCTCCTCGAGCTCCTCGGCCATGGCGTCCATCCGCAGCGCCAGCCGGTGCACGGCGGCGAGCGTCTCGCGCGCCTCCCCGACGACGTCGCCGAGCTGACGCACCGCGCCGGTCAGCGAGGACACCGCCGACGGCAGCTGGGCGAGCGCCTCGGTCTGCGCCTGGAGCAGCCCGAGCAGGCTGTCGATGCCGGGGATGCGTGCCACGGGAGCAGACTACGGATGAGCAGGTGGATGTCACACGGCCTGACGAGTGGGTACGGCACGTGCAACGAACCCCTGAGGAGGTGGCCCATGGCGGCCCCTGGAACGAGCACGCCCCCCGGCCCCGGGGCGACCGTCGACGAGCGGCTGCGGGAGCTGCGCCGCCGGCTGGAGGGGCTGCTGGGCATCCCGGCCAGCGAGGGCAACGAGCTGACCGTCCTGCGCAACGGGGACCAGATCTTCCCGGCGATGCTCGAGGCGATCCGGGCGTCGGAGCGCACGATCGACTTCCTCACCTTCGTCTACTGGAAGGGCGACATCGCGCACGAGTTCGCCCACGCGCTGGCCGAGCGGGCGACCGCCGGCGTGACGGTGCGGGTCCTCATCGACGCCGTCGGGGGGAGACTCATCGACAAGGAGCTGATCGACCGCATGACCGGCTGCGGCGTGCAGGTCGAGTGGTTCCGCAAGCCGCTCTCGATCGCGCAGCTCACGTCGCCGCTCAG
>SCVJ01000313.1 GCA_004322425.1 Chitinophagaceae bacterium | reverse complement strand
CGAGCCGGCGACGCTGTCCGAGGACGGCAAGGCGTACGTCTTCGACATCACGGGGCTCGCCGCCACGTGGCTGACGGCCAACGACGGGGTCGCGCTCACCGTCGGCGAGGGCGTCACCCAGCCCTTCCAGGTCGTCTTCGCGCCGTTCGCCGAGGCGAAGCTCGACCTGACCTTCACCGCGCTGGCCCCGCTCGAGGAGCTCCCGGTCGACACCGGCACCGGCGAGGTGCCGCTGGCCGGCGGCTTCGACGCCGGCGGCTCGCTGCCGACCTTCGAGACCGGCGGCTTCGGCACGGTCGACGCGCCGGTGGTCGACACGGCGCTGCCCGAGCCGGCGCCGGTCGCGCAGACCGCGCCCGAGCCCGCCGTCGCGGCGCCCATCCAGAACGTCAGCGCCATGACCGAGGCGCCGCTCACCCCATCGACCAGCTTCTGGGTCGGGCTGCTGGCCCTCGTGGGCATCGGTGCCCTCCTGTCGCTCATCCTGGGCGACACGCGCGTCACCCCCGCGGGCGCCACGACCAGCCAGTCCCGCCTCAGCAAGGCCCTGCAGGGGCGGCAGGGCTCGGCAGCAGCTCGTGGCCCGCGTCTGGCTCGTCCCGTCGCCCTCTAGTCCTCCCGTCCCGCCCCCACCCAGAACAGGACCAGGAGCACCCCCACCATGAACCCGTCCCGCTCACGCGGTCTGGCCGTCGCGGTCCTCGCGTCGGCAGTCCTCACGTCGGCCTGCGGCCTGAAGCCGGAGGTGAAGGACGCGCTCGCGCAGAACCCCGGCCTGGCCGGCGGTGCGGGAGGCGGCCAGGTCGCCGTCGACACCGACGGCGACGGCACCGTCGACTCCTTCACGACCGATCCGGGTGCCGCCGGCGGCGGCACGACGGACGCCGGGACCACGGGCGGGGGGACCGGTACGACCGGCTCCGGCACGTCCGGCTCCGGCAGCACCGGCTCGGGAACGAGCGGGTCCGGCACCACGGGCTCGGGCACCACCGGCGGCGGGACCGGCACGACCGGTGGCGGCACCGCGAGCGGCCCGACGATGCCGGTCAAGGGGCCCGGTTGCGGTTACTATCGACAGTGGTTTGAACGAAGTGAGAGATTTGATTGCTCAAGG
>SCVJ01000054.1 GCA_004322425.1 Chitinophagaceae bacterium | reverse complement strand
ATGGAACGATGCAAAAAATAGTGATTCCACTATTATTATCCGAGGAGCAAATGAGGTTAATGAAAAAAATTCAAGACCTGCAAAAGCAAACTGTACTTGGAAGTTTAAAATTATTAATGCCAGAGATGTAGCGTGGGCAGCTTCCAAAGCTTTTGTTTGGGATGCCGCCAGAATAAATTTATCGAGTGGAAAAAAATGTATGGCCGTTAGTGCGTATCCAATTGAAAGTATAAAAAAAGACGGATGGCAACGATCAACCGAATTTACAAAAGCAAGTATTGAACATTATTCCAAAACATGGTTTGAATATCCATATCCTGCGGCCACCAATGTAGCCGGAATTGTTGGCGGAATGGAGTATCCGGGCATTGTGTTTTGTGGATACTCTGCCAGCGGCGCTGATTTATGGGGAGTAACTGATCACGAATTCGGACACACTTGGTTTCCCATGATTGTTGGAAATAACGAAAGAAAATATGCGTGGATGGATGAAGGATTCAACACATTTATCAATAGTATTTCAACTACAGAATTTAATAATGGTGAATTCAAAGAAGGTGAGCACGGTAGTTTTGATATGACCGCTTTTATTTTTAATGATAAAATGGATGGACTTTTCAATACACCAGAAGTAATTCAACAAATGAATTTGGGAATTGCTGCTTATTATAAACCTGCAATTATGTTGCAAACATTAAGAGAAGTAGTACTTGGTAAAGAAAGATTTGATGAAGCTTTTCGTGAATATATTCGTCGTTGGGCTTTTAAACATCCAACTCCTTGGGACTTTTTTCATTCCATGGAAAATGCTTCTGGAGAAGACCTGAGTTGGTTTTGGCGAGGCTGGGTTTTAAATACTTGGAAATTAGATCAACGTGTAAAGGATGTAAAATATTTACGCAACAATCCTGAAAATGGTGCAACTGTTACAATTGAAAATGTTGAAAAAATGGTGATGCCAGTTTTGCTTTTCATTAAAGAAGAAAATGGAAAAGAACATAGAATCAATTTACCGGTAGAAATTTGGCAACGTGGAGCAACATGGACTTTTGGAGTACCAACTTCCAGTAAAATAAAAGAAGTGATAATGGACCCTGATAAAAAATTACCTGACGTTAACCGAAATAATAATTCGTTTAAAGAAAAACCTTTTTAAATTATTTGAGTAAAAACCTCCTTCCGGAGGTTTTTACTTTATAGCAATCATGCTAATTTCAACATTGACAAATTTTGGCAGCGCTGCTACTTCTACAGTTTCTCTTGCTGGAAAATTTTGATCAAAATATTTTCCATAAACTTCATTCACCTCAGAAAAGCATTTCATATCGGTAATAAAAATTGTAGCTTTTACAACATCGCTAAAACCAAATCCTGCCTCAATCAAAATAGCTTGCAGATTATTCATGACTTGCTCAGTTTCTTCTTTAAAATCTTTATTTTTTAATTCGCCATTTTGTGGATCAAGACAAATTTGTCCAGAAATAAAAAGCATATTTCCCTGCAAAATGGCTTGATTATAAGGGCCAATTGGAGGAGGAGCCGTTGGAGTACAAATAATTTTCTTTCCCATGGTATTTTTTTTAAGAAGAACGAATTTAGGTTTATACCTTTTCTTTGCAAAAAATAATGCATGAAGTTGCTAGTTAGAACCAATGATCAATTAAAAGAAGAATTGTTGTGCCAGACAATAGCTGACGGTGTAGAAGTAAAATGGAGAACACAATTTACAGAAGCCGATTACGCAACAGATGCTATAGCAATTTTAGATTTATTATTTGAAAATACAGAATCGGAAATTGAAATATTGAAACATTTTTTTCCGAAACCTGTAATTGTAACCTCGGTTATAAATACGTTGCAAGAAATTAATCAACCCTTTATAAGAATAAATGGTTGGCCAAGTTTGTTGAAGAGAGAAATTACAGAAGCTGCTTGCTCTGAAACAGATGATAGAAAAAAAATTATTGAAAATATTTTTTCCTCTTTAGGTAGAAAAATAGAGTGGTTACCCGATGAATGTGGTTTTATTTCTGCTCGAATAATTTCGATGATAATAAATGAAGCGTACTTGGCATTAAGCGAAAAGGTGAGTAGCAAAGAAGAAATTGATATCGCTATGAAACTTGGCACCAATTATCCTTTCGGGCCATTTGAGTGGAGTGAAAAAATTGGATTAAAAAATATTCACTCACTTTTAAAAAAACTGAGTGTTACAGAAGAAAGATATCGTCCTTCGGATTTGTTGATTGAAAATCCCATTAGTAATTAAGAATGGCTATTATTTTAAATATCGATTCGGCAATTGAAACCGCTTCATTATGCCTTTCCCAAAATGGAGTAATACTAGGTTTTAAAAAAAATGATTCTATAAAAGATCATAGCGTTTGGATGCATTCCACTATTCAATTGATGTTACAAGAATCAGGGTTTTCAATTCAACAGTTGAATGCTGTTTCGGTAACCATTGGTCCGGGTTCTTATACAGGATTACGAATAGGATTAGCCACAGCAAAAGGACTTTGTTTTGCTTTAAAAATTCCTTTGATTACTATTAATACCTTAGAGGCAATGGCAGATTCGGCTATCCGACATTTTGTGCAAACAAATAAAGCGTTAAAAACTCCGGCACTCTTTTGTCCGATGATTGATGCCCGCAGAATGGAAGTTTTTACTGCTTTATATGATATTGAGAATGCACTCATTGAAGCACCTAAAGCGCTAATCTTAAATTCCACTAGCTTCGAAATTGAACTAGAAAATAATTTTATTTATTTTTTTGGAAACGGAAGTAATAAATGGAGAGAACATTGCACCCACGCCAATGCTTGTTTTGAATCTGCACCCTTTGACGCCTCTAAATTAATGTCGATTGCAGAAAAATGTTTTGCTGCAAAAAAATTTACCGACTTGGCTTATTCTGAGCCCCTGTATTTAAAAGAATTTTATTCCCCCTCCACGCAAACCACTCATCCGTAAATTTATTCTTTCAACATATTTGTTATTTTCATACTATTAAAATGGAATAGTTTTGATTCAAATCAATCAAACCATTCATCCATGAATAAAAATTTACTTCTCCTAAATCCCTTTGAAGAAAAAGAGGCTAACGCCAAGATTGATTTATTGAAAACAAGAAAGTCGGCTTGGATATTACGAGCTATAAATCACAAACTTCGTCAACAAATTTTGAAATTTATTGCAGAGCAGAAAGCAATTAATGTTACAGAAATTTATCGCCATCTCCGCTTGGAACAATCTATTACCTCCCAACATTTGGCTATTTTACGAAAAACGGGATTTGTAAAAACAAATAAAGTAGGCAAATACATTCATTATTCAATCAATACCGATAGGGTTCAACAGCTTAATTCTTCAATCGATCAGCTACTCGCATAATTAGAATTTTAAGAGCGTTAGTTTCTTCCCATTAGAATGTAATTAATTTACAAACTATCTTTGTGGTACATCTTTTTACGTATGTACGTCAAACAATTGTACACGGGCTGTTTAAGTGAGGCCGCCTACTATATTGAAAGCAACGGTGAAGCTGCGATTGTGGATCCTTTGAGAGATATTGATGTGTATTTACAATTAGCAGCAGAACGAAAAGCAATAATTAAATATATTTTTGAAACACATTTTCATGCTGATTTTGTAAGTGGGCATTGGGATTTAAGTAAAGCTACCGGAGCGCCAATTGTTTACGGGCCCACCACCCAAACAAAGTTTCCAGTACACGTTGCCACTGACGGTGAAATTTTCAATTTGGGTAAACTTAAAATTGAAGTGCTTCATAGTCCAGGTCATACATTAGAATCATGTTGTTATTTATTGAAAGATGAAACCGAAAAAAATTATTGCGTATTCACGGGCGATACACTTTTTGTAGGTGATGTAGGCAGACCAGATCTTGCTCAAAAAGATGCGAGTTTGATGATGGAAGATTTGGCAGGAATAATGTACGAGAGTCTTCAAAATAAAATTATTCCGCTCGAGGACGATGTTATTGTTTATCCAGCGCACGGTCCCGGTAGTTCTTGCGGTAAAAATCTTGGCCCAAATACTTATAGTACAATTGGTACCGAAAAAAATTCCAACTATGCATTAAAAGAAAGCACAAAGGAGGGATTTATTAAAGTAGTTACTGATGGAATTTTGGCTCCACCTCCCTATTTTCCAATCAATGCAATGATTAATAAAGAAGGTTACGAAAATATTGACTCATTGGTTGAAAAAGCATTAACAGCATTTTCGATAGATCAATTTAAAAATAAAGCAACTGTTGATGTAACTATTTTAGATACACGAAATGCTACCGAATTTTCAAAAGGATTTATTCCCGGTTCAATAAGTATTGGTTTAGAAGGAAGATTTGCAGAATGGGCAGGAAGTCTTTTGTCTTACGATAATCCCATTTTATTAGTTGCAGAACCCGGAAAAGAAAAAGAAGCTATTGTTCGATTGGCAAGAGTAGGTTTTGAAAATATAGAAGGATTTTTAAACGGAGGATTTGAAAAATGGAAAAGTGCTTCAGAAAAAATTGATATGATTGTTGACGTGGAAGCAGATGAACTTTTAATGGACAAAGGCTTTGATTCAAACCTTGTTGTTTTAGATGTTAGAAAACCAACCGAATTTGGAGATGGCCACTTACCTGATGCTGTCAATATTCCTTTGAGTAGTATGATTGATCCTGGCAATATGGCAAGGATTGAAGAAAGCCAAAATTTATACGTTCATTGTGCCGGTGGCTATAGAAGTATCATTGCATCATCTCTTTTGAAAAGACAAGGGATACACAATCTTCGCAATGTTTTAGGTGGTTGGACTAAAATTAAAGAACAGAAAAACGTTGTAATTATAAAAGAACCAGAAATATTGAATTAAAAATTCTCTGTTTTTAATTTGATATTCTAATTCAGAATTTCTCCATATTCAGGCTTCCAATTCCATTTCCATCTACGATGGCTCCACAACCACATTTCCGGTTGCTCCTTTATTGACTGCGTTAACGCTTCAGCATAACTTTTGGTTAATTCTCCTTCTTTTAATTGAGAAGCATCTTCAGTAATCAAAATATAATTTGTGTGATAATAACCTCTTTTAATCTTTTTTGTAAAAGCAAAAACCACTGGACAAGCTTTTTTTCTAGCCGCTTTTTCCGGTCCTTTTACAAAAGGAGTTGGTTTATTAAAAAAATTTACCCAATAGGCATTGTCCGGATTTCCAGGATTTTGGTCGGCGGCCAATATCAAACAATGAAGTTTTTTTTCCCAAGGAACAAAACTGTTCTTCATATTTGTAGCCGGCAACATTACAGATCCATATTTAGTTCTCAGCCGATAAATAATTTTTTCGAATACCTTGTTGGAAAGGGGCATATAAACTGCCACATATGATTGTTTCATTTTTAAAGAAATAACTCTGTTGAGCCACTCCCAGTTAAAATGATGTGCTGCGTGCATTTGACAAGTCTTGTTTTCGTTATAAAGTCGATCAAGGCTTGCATAATCAGCTGTGCAATGCTTTTTAATAAACTCTTCCCCTGTTGAAAATAATTTTAAACTTTCAAGTATCGAGTCAACAAAATTTTTATAGAATTTTTTCGCAATAAGCAATCTTTCGGCATCAGATTTTTCGGGAAAAGCTTGTTGCAGATTTTTCAAAACAACAACTTTTCTATACCGAATTAAGTAGAAAATAATTCCATAAATAATATTACTTATGAAATATAAAATTCTAAGTGGTAAAAGTGATATTAAATAAAATAAACTGTAAACAAAATAATACATAGTCGTAAAGATACAATCGCGTCAACAAGAGTTGCTGTTACTTTTTTTGCAACTAACAATTATAAAATAATATTCTGACAGCGATCATTTTTTTGAAGATAATCGGTAGTGTAATGTAACCCTCTGCTTTCTTTTCTAAATCCTGCACTTTTGACAATCAAATATCCCACCGTTATCATATTTCTCAACTCTAACAATTGAGGAGACAGAGTTGTGTTTTCATAAAGCTGTTCGGTTTCCTCCCACAATAAATCAATTCTTCTCATGGCACGTTGCAGGCGAATATCATTTCGTACAATGCCCACATAATCACTCATCACCAATTGCAGTTCTTTTAAACTTTGTGTAATTAAAATCATTTCTTGTGGATCGGTTGTTCCTTCTGCTTTCCAATCGGGCACCCCTTCTTTAAATGAAATAGCAGTTATTGTTTCAGAAGCATCCTCAAAACATCGATGAGCAAAAACCATAGCTTCCAATAATGAATTACTGGCTAAACGATTTGCACCGTGTAATCCCGTTGAAGCTGATTCGCCACAAGCATATAAATTTTTGATTGAACTTTTACCGTGTGCATCTGTTTTAATTCCACCACAACTATAATGTGCAGCCGGTGCCACAGGAATCATTTGTTCAAAAACATTGATTCCAATACTTAAACATTTTTGATAAATATTGGGGAAATGAGTTTCAAATTTTTTCTTCTCAATATGTCTGCAATCTAACCACACATATTCGGTACCACTTTTTTTCATTTCGTTATCAATTGCTCTTGCAACAATATCTCGAGAAGCCAAATCTTTTCTTTCATCGTATCTACTCATGAATGCTTCCCCTTTTTTGTTGCGTAGAATTCCTCCTTCGCCACGAACAGCTTCTGTAATCAAAAAACTTTGTCCTTGAAGGCCTGGCTGGTACAAAGCTGTGGGATGAAATTGAATGAATTCCATATTTTCAATTCGTCCTTTTGCACGGTACACCATAGCAACTCCATCTCCCGTTGCAACTGATGGATTGGTTGTAGTTCTATAAACTTGTCCGCATCCTCCGGTTGCCAAAATGGTAATCTTGGCTACTATTTTTTCAATTTGATTGGATTGTAAATTCAACACATAAACACCATAACATTCTACATCCTGCGTTGATTTTGTAACTAGTGATCCGAGATGATGTTGCGTAATCAAATCCACTACAAAACAATGATTGCTTATTTCAATATTTTTTTGTTTGTCAACGGCATCCAACAAGGCTCTTTCCATTTCATGCCCCGTCATATCTTTATAATGAAGTATTCGTGACTGTGAATGGCCACCTTCTTTTCCTTGTTCAAAATTACCATCTATTTTTTTATCAAATTGAGCACCCCATTCAATAATCTCGCGTAGTCTTGTTGGACCTTCTTTTACTACAAACTCTACAATTTTTTCATCGCACAATCCATCACCGGCTTTGAGTGTATCATCAATATGTTTTTCGAAACTGTCATTTTCCAAGTCATTTACAACGGCAATACCACCTTGTGCGTATTTTGTATTTGTTTCATCAGTTGCTGCTTTTGTAATAATTAATATACTTTTTTTAGGAAATTTTTGAGCAACTTTAAGTGCAACAGTTAATCCTGCAATACCGGAACCTATTACCAAAAAATCAATTTTCTGCATGTTATTAATTTTTAGGTTCAATCCAAATTTTATCCTCCTTCAACAAATTAATTAACTCGGCCACGGCTACATCGCTACTGATATTTCGTTTCATAATTTCTTTTCCTTTGTATAGCGTAATCTTTCCTATCCCACTTCCCACATATCCAAAATCGGCATCAGCCATTTCTCCGGGACCATTTACAATACAACCCATGATGGCAATTTTTACACCTTTTAAATGATTGGTTTGTGAACGAATCTTTGCCGTAGTTTCTTGTAAATCAAACAACGTTCTTCCGCAACTGGGACAACTAATATATTCCGTTTTCGAAATTCTAGTTCGAGTAGCTTGCAAAATTCCAAAAGCTGTGCTGTTAATAAATTGCTCTACTGATTGATTTTCTGAATAGTTTCGTCCACTCGTATTTTGATTATTTTCTATTTGCTGTTTATAAGAATCTGAAGTCATTCCAAGACAAATCCCATCACCCAATCCGTCAAGCAGCAACGCTCCGGCTTCTGTTGCAAAATGAATGAGATGTTCATCAGCGGCTTGCCAATTACTGTCGACTATATTTATTACAGGATTTTTAATCCCTCTTTGCAGCAATGATTCATACATTTTTCTTACAGATTGCATTGCATTTTTATGAGTACTGCTAAGACATATTGCAACTGTAGAATCGTTAGCAAGTTGATTCAGCTGTGTTTCCGTAGAGGAGTTGATTTCGTTATTCAAACAATCGAACATCACAAAATTGAGAACATCACTTTTAGTTGTTGCCGATACAAATTCGCTACTATCAAAAATTGGAAAATAACTGGATTTATTTTTTAGATCAACCCAAGCTGTTGCATTTACAATTATTTTTAATGTCCCCGGAATTTCAAAATCCAGTTGCTTGTTTCCTGTAAATACATAATCAGCAGCCATGTCTCCAATATGCCACTTATCAATGTCAGCATCGTAATTATAACCAACTGCTTGTAAACTTTTTGGAATAATCTTTTCCAACTTACTTAAATCAGCAATAACAACGGGTACCTTTTTTCCCCCCATATTATTTACAGAAAAAGTTTCTCTACGCTTATAATGAAACGGATCAAACCCCATTTCAGGATTTACATCTTGTTTGGAGTTACTTATTATTGTTTGACTTTTATACCTTTTCAACAAATCTTTACAAACAGGAATTTCTAATTCCGGATCTTCAGTAAGAGAAACACGAATGGTATCGCCCAGCCCATCTTCTAACAAAGTGCCAATTCCAACAGCGCTTTTTATTCTTCCATCTTCTGCATCACCCGCTTCTGTAACTCCTAAGTGGAGCGGATAATATTCATGAAATTCTTCCCACATTGTTTTTACAAGTAAGCGATAAGCCTGAACCATCACCAGCGGATTACTCGCTTTCATGCTCAATACAATATTATGATAGGATTCATCTCTCGCTATTCGAAGAAATTCCATCGCACTTTCTACCATTCCCATTGGAGTATCACCATATCGACTCATAATTCTATCACTCAACGAACCATGATTGGTTCCAATTCTCAAAGCAGTTCCGTATTCCTTGCAAATTTTATAAAGTGGAGTAACTCTTTCTCTAATTCGATCTATTTCTTCTGCATAATCTGCATCGGTGTATTCAATTAATTCAAACTTTTTTTTATCAATATAATTTCCGGGATTGATTCTTACTTTTTCAACAATGCGAGCTGCTATTTCTGCAGCATTCGGTGTAAAATGAATATCAGCAACTATAGGAGTATTGTATCCTCTTTTTCTTAACTCATTTTTAATGTGCAATAAATTTTCAGCTTCTTTTTTTGAGGGAGCTGTAATTCGAATTAATTCTGCACCCGCTTCAATACATCGAATACTTTGTTCAACTGTAGTCGATGTGTTCATCGTAACGGTTGTGGTCATTGTTTGCACACGAATAGGATGAAAACTTCCCATCAATAAATTACCCACTTTTACTTCGCGGGTTTTAAGACGGTGATATTGCGTTACAGAAGCACAATACAGTTGCATAAAAGAAAGTATGTTAAGAATGCAAAATTACATGAAAGCAATTACTACATTTTTCCTTCAAGAAATCCTAAATCTTTCAAAATCTGCATCAATAATTTTAAACGAATCTGAGGAATAGAGTCAGGATTTTCCGATGTTTCAAAATGTAGAACAAAGAAATAGGGGTGGTTGTTTTCCTCAATCCAGCCCATCATCCAAGTCACTTGTTTGTCATTATTATTTTTTTCTAACCCAGTGGTATAACTCAATTTATACTTTGTATTATTTTCAAACAACATAGCCCCTTTTACTATTTCATGATTGCGTTGATGAAATGGCAGCTGATGAAAATAAAGTTTCTTTAAAAATCCTAATTGCTCGTCGGGTGTAATTTTCAAGGAATTGTCCAACCAAAAAGTATCGACAGAAGTAGTAATTTTTTTTGAACCATAAGCAAGCGTATCGAGCCAAATTTCTATTTTCTCTTTCCCAATTCGCCTCGAAATTTCTTGATAATAAGTTTGTGCTTCAATACGAAAAGCAGTAAACATGGAAAGATCTTGATTCCAATTTTCTATTGGTCGATGAACGCCATCCCATTTTACAATCATGCTATCGTCAACAATCACTCCTTCTTGTAAACCAATTAACGAACTCACAATATTAAATGTAGATGTTGGAGAATAGCTGCTATCACGAAAGCTCTCCAAATTATGAATCGTAAATTTATTGGTTGAATTATTATATAATGCAAAACAACCTTTGGCATTATTTTCAGTAAAATATTTTTCTAACTGCGGTGCACGATCAACATTATTGGGCGAACAAGAAAAGAATAAAACTAAAATTGACAGATAAGAAAATATTTTTTTCATAAACTAAATTGAATTGGGAGAAACTTATTATTCAAACTCGTAACCAATGTCATTTCGATAATACATGCCATCGTACGATATTTTTTGTAACTCGATTTTTGATTTAGTAACTGCCTCGTTGATAGAATTTCCAAATGAAGTAACACAAAGTACTCGGCCTCCATTAGTAAGTATTTGATCTTCTTTCATTATTGTTCCAGAATGAAAACAAATACTTTCAGAAATATTGTTATGTTCAATCCCTGAAATAGGAATTCCTGTATTGTAATTTCCGGGATACCCTTCACTAACAGCAACTACTGTTGCTGCAAATCTTTGGTCAATTTCAATACTTACTTTATGAAGCTGCTGTTTTGCAGCAGCTGTTAGTAATTTAACAAGATCATTTTTTAATCGCGGAATTACAACTTCCGTTTCTGGATCACCCATACGACAATTATATTCAATCACGAAAGGTTCATCTTTTACTTTAATCAAACCGAAGAAAATAAAGCCACTATAATCGATATTTTCTATTTGTAATCCTCCGATTGTTGGATTAATAATTCTTTCAACCACTTTTTTCATAAACACTTCATCGGCAAAAGGCACAGGACTTATAGCACCCATTCCTCCCGTGTTTTGTCCAGTATCGCCTTCTCCTATTCGTTTGTAATCTTTTGCTTCTGGAAGTATCACATAATTTTTGCCATCTGTTAAAACAAAAACAGAAACTTCAATTCCTGTTAGAAATTCTTCAACAACAACTTTATTACTTGCTTCGCCAAACTTTTTATTTTGAAGCATTTCTGTAAACTCGACAATTGCTTCTTCATGATTTTGGCAAATAACAACTCCTTTGCCAGCCGCTAATCCATCGGCTTTTAGTACAATGGGTAAAGAATGATTTTGCAAAAAGCTAATTCCAAAATCATAATTATCATTCGTAAATTCTTGATACGATGCTGTTGGAATATTATTTCGAATCATAAACTGTTTCGAAAAGGTTTTGCTTCCCTCAAGATGTGCCCCTTCTTTTGAAGGTCCAATAATTAAAAGCTCATTTAGCAACTCATCTGATTTTAAAAAATCAACAATACCCTTTACTAAGGGTTCTTCGGGACCCACAATCAGTAAATCAATTTTTTCTTTTAAACAACAATTTTTTACAGCTTCAAAATCGGTAACAGAAAATTTAAGATTAATTCCGATGGAATTTGTACCAGCATTTCCGGGAGCAATAAACAACTTTTCGCAGTGTGGACTTTGTGCTAATTTCCAAGCAAAAGCATGTTCTCTTCCTCCCGAACCCAACAAAAGAATGCGCATTTTATTTTTTGATATTGCGCTGCGAATATCGTTCAAGAATACTAAAAGAAACGCCAATTATTTGTAGATGCGTAAATTTCTGTATTTTGCCCAAATAAAGATTCTTAAATAAAATATTTATTATGAACCAAACATCTGCTGCTACGGGACACCCCAAAGGACTTTCCGTACTGTTTGCCACGGAAATGTGGGAACGATTCAACTTTTATGGAATGAGAGCCTTGCTTTCTCTATTTCTTGCTGAAGCATTGTTAATGGGGAAATCCGAAGCTTCTATTATTTATGGAGGATTTCTCGGACTCTGCTATCTCACGCCAATGTTAGGTGGTTATGTTTCTGATAAATTTTTGGGCAATCGTAATTGTATTTTGATTGGTGGTACCGCAATGGGTATTGGACAATTACTTTTATTTTTTAGTGGATCACTTTTTACCGAAAATTTATCGCTAGCAACCAACATAATGTGGTTGGCTTTATTAGCAATCATATTGGGTAATGGTTTTTTTAAACCCAATATTTCTTCCATGGTGGGCAGTCTTTATCCCCAAGAGCAAAAAAATAAATTGGATTCTGCCTTCACTATTTTCTACTTAGGAATAAATATTGGTGCTACATTGGGTCAATTTATCTGTCCTTTTTTTGGTGATGTTGAAAGTAATGGCACAAGAGATTTAACCTCTTTTAAATGGGGATTTTTGGCTGCTGCAATAGCCATGTTTATCGGCACCATTACTTTTTGGATATTAAAGAATAAATATGTGGTAACGCCCGACGGTCAACCAATTGGCGGTAGACCCAAAAAATCAGATACCCCTGATAATGAGTCCGATCAAGCAAAATTTACAAACACCAGTATTTTTATTTCCCTAGCTTTAATGGTTGTTGTCACTTATTTTTTTCACGTATTATTGGGAGGCCCCGGTGTTTCACCAATCAAAGCATGGTTATATCCTTTCATATTTGCTTCGGGTATTAGTTTAGGATTTTTAATACTTTCCGATAAAACAATAACTAAAATTGAAAGAGATAGGATTTGGGTTCTTTATGTTGTTTGTTTTTTTGTAATGTTTTTCTGGGGTGCATTTGAGCAAGCAGGATCTTCTTTAACTTTTATCGCCGATAATCAAACCGATACTAGAATTTTAGGTTGGACCATGCCTCCAAGTATGGTACAAAATTTTAATGGCCTGTTTGTTGTCATTTTTGCAATACCCTTTAGTGCTTTTTGGATTTGGATGAATAAAAGAAAAATTGAACCTATTTCTCCAGTTAAACAAGCATGGGGATTAATGCTGATCGCAATTGGCTACTGGATTATTGCTACACAAGTAAAAGGATTAGGCATAACCGGACAGGTTGGAGTAATCTGGCTAATCGTATTATATCTTTTACATACTTGGGGTGAATTATGTTTATCTCCCATTGGATTATCATTAGTGGCTAAGTTGGCTCCCAAAAGATTTGCTTCTTTATTAATGGGAGTTTGGTTTTTAGGAAACGCAGGCGGCTATGTATTAACAGGAATTTTGGGTGCATTACTCCCTCCCACAACGGAAGCCTATGTGAAAATGGAACAAGAAAATATTTCACTAAAAAATATTCTAGATGGTGAAAAATCACCCACGGGCGCCGAACTATATACTTTAGCAAAAAATAAAATTTCCGCTACAGTGGATTACGAAAAAGGACTTGAGCACAATCTCGATTTTGAAAAAATATTTAAAGCAGGAGATTCTGTTCTTTCTGTTCAACAATTAGCGGTTGTTGAAAGTGAAAAAATTATTACCGTAAGCTATCCAAAATTTGTAGGGTTTACGTTGAGAAATTTATATGACTTTTTCATGCTCTTTGTTGTACTCTGCGGTATTGCCGGCATAGTTCTGTATGCAATATCTCCCATACTAAAAAGAATGATGCACGGAGTGCGCTAAGAAAAATAGTTGTACTAAAAAATGCTGCTCCACCGAGCGGCATTTTTTGTTTCTATAAATTTTCACGCCCCATATTGTTGAAAATTGTAATTTAACACTGCAGCAATTTTTAGAATGAAATTGAAATCCTATTTTATCGGTTTAATCTTTTGCTTAACGGGCTGTTCGGAAAACCCAAAACAATCCTTTTATAATTTGGTTAATCAGAATTTTTTAAATTTTGTTGATACTACAGCATATAAAACTGGCAGATTAATTCAAATTCCTAATGAACTAATCAATAATTTAAATTTGGACAAAGTTTGTATTTTAGTTGATGCGGCATTCACTAGCTCTAAAGAATTAAATAAAAGTGTATTGACAATGGTCTGTCAGGAAAATTTAAAGGAATTTGAAGACCTTGTTTTAAGTGGCAAAGAATTAAATTTTGATACAATAGACATATCTCGGATAAACAAAAAAGGGAAATATGCTTTAGTTAATTCAAGATTGGCAAAGGAAATATCATGCTCCGCAATAGCTGGGAAAATTACATTTTATAAACCCTACATAGCCCAAAGTAAAGCCATCATTATTTTTTCAATTTCCGAATCTTCTAAGTCGGGTTACACAAATTGTTGGCTATTTAAGAAATACAACGGAAACTGGGAGAATATTAAAACAATTGAAATAGAGAGATGGTAAAAATGCTGCTCTACCAAGCGGCATTTTTTTTACCGATTTTTCCCTGTTATTTGTAAATGCTGTAATTTACAGCTATCTCATTTGTTTTTTTATGAATGTAAGAATGCTCAAGTATTTGTTGCCTTTAATTTTATTTGTCAGTGCAATGACTGCATTTCATGCGCAAGGAATTGCTGTTTACATCCCGCTGATACTTGCCTTTTTTATCATCCCAACTTTAGAGTTTTTTCTAAAACCCGATATTACTAATTTGAGTACAGCAGAAGAAGAGCTGGTAAAAGTTGATAAAAGTTATGATCTCATTCTTTATGCAATTGTTCCATTGCAGTTTATTTCCTTATTCTTTTTTCTAAAAAATATTAGCGATCCCTCATTAACCAGTTTCGACATGATCGGCCGTATAGGTGTGATGGGTTTATTATGTGGCATTTTTGGTATCAATGTAGGGCATGAACTTGGACACAGAGTGAACAAAGCGGAACAGAATCTCGCAAAAATGTTATTGCTGACATCGTTGTATATGCATTTTTTTATTGAACACAATAAAGGACATCATAAAAATGTTGCCACTCCAGAAGATCCCAGCAGTGCTAGATATGGAGAGTGGGTTTATCTATTTTATTTCCGAACCATCGGCAACACGTATTTACAAGCCTGGAAAATTGCGCAACAGGATGTGCTGAAAAAACACAAGAAACCTTTCTTTTATAACAATGAAATGCTCCAATTTCAATTGATACAATTAGCGTTTTTAGGTTTGATTCTTTATATGTTTGGCATTAGCGTAACTGCATATTTTTTATTGGCCGCCTTTTTGGGTATTCTATTATTAGAAACTGTTAACTACATTGAACATTACGGATTGCAACGAACAAAAACGCAGGAAAATAATTATGAAAGAGTACAACCCCACCACAGTTGGAACAGCAATCATGTAGTGGGCAGATTGTTTTTATTTGAATTGAGCCGCCACAGCGATCATCATTATATTGCCAGCAGAAAATACCAACTTCTTCGTCATCACGACCATTCTCCGCAAATGCCAACGGGTTATCCCGGGATGATTTTATTAGCACTACTGCCGCCCGTTTGGCTTACGATCATGAATCGAAGAATTAAGAATTTCGACACAACGATGTAAAAGAAAAGGTGGTACTATAATTCCCCACAAAAACACAATCATACCATAAGGATTTGTTAAAACTTTTGTTTTCCGGTGAAGAATAGCTTGTTTATGATAAAAATAATTGCGGCTACTTTGAAATTGTATTAAATTGAATTGATCGTAAAAATATATTCCTCACCA
>SCVJ01000312.1 GCA_004322425.1 Chitinophagaceae bacterium | reverse complement strand
CGAGCCCACGCCGGACGAGCTCGTCGAGCGTGCCCTCCAGGTCGCCGAGCGAGCCGGTGGCCGCGGCGGCGCGCGCGGTGGCCTCTGCAGCGGCGCCGGCCCGGTCGCACAGACCGGCGATCACGGAGGCGGCCAGCCGGCTGCTGGAGGTGAGCCCCTGCTCCTGTCGCTCGTGCAGGGCGGTCGGGAGTGCCGTGGTGACGAGCGCGACCACCACCAGCAGCGGAACCAGGACGACCAGGACGAAGGCCGCGGTCAGCCGCGTACGCAGCGTCACCGGACCTCCCCGCTCCTGGCTACCGACAGTGCAACTGCCATGCTCCCACGGTGAGCAGCACTCGCGGGGCGACCGACAAGCCGGCCCTGCGCCGCGCGGTCCTGTCCCGGCGGGCCGCGCTCGGGGAGGAGCAGCGCGCTCGGGCCGCGGCCGCGGCGTTGGACGCGCTGCTGCCACTGGTCGAGGGCACCCCCGGCGGCACGGTCGCGGCCTACCTGGCCGTGGGCACGGAGCCCGGGACGGCCGGACTGCTGGCCACGCTCGCCGACCGGCACGTGCGGGTCCTGCTGCCGGTGCTGCTGCCGGACCACGACCTGGACTGGGCCAGCGCCGCCGACGGCGTGCAGCCAGGCCCCTACGGGCTGCTCGAGCCGGCCGGCCCCCGTCTCGGACGGGACGCCGTGGCCGACTGCTCGCTCGTCGTGGTGCCCGCCCTGGCCGTCGACCGCGCCGGGCACCGGCTCGGGCGCGGCGGCGGGTCGTACGACCGAGCGCTGCCCCGCACTCACGGGCTGGTCGTGGCGCTGCTGCACGACGGGGAGTCGGTGGTGGAGCTGCCGGCAGAGCCGCACGACGCGCCCGTGGACGCACTGGTGACACCGAGCCGCGGCCTGGTCAGGCTGCGCGAGAGAGAAGGAGAGAGCGCATGACGACGGCCCCGGGGAGCACGGGTTTCGAGGACCTGCTGGCGGCCAACGAGGGCTACGCCGCGCGGTTCACCAGCGGCGACCTGGCCGGCACCGCCGCGCGCGGCCTGGCCGTGGTGACGTGCATGGACTCCCGCATCGAGCCGCTGCAGATGCTCGGGCTGTCCAAGGGCGACGCCAAGATCCTGCGCAACGCGGGCGGGC
>SCVJ01000105.1 GCA_004322425.1 Chitinophagaceae bacterium | reverse complement strand
ACGACGGCATGAGCTCGACGGGCGTAATCCCCCCGCTCATCAACCACGCCTGCAAGCTCCTCGTCATGCGCGAGCTCTACAAGATGGCGGACGTGGGCCGGCGCAACGACGCGATGAACCGCAACCGTCTCACGTCGGAGCGCACGCGGGACCAGGCGTACACCCTTGAAGGGCTCGGCACCCTGCGCGGCGCCTTCCTCACGGGCGACCCCGAGATTGACCACATCCTCGCCAGCTTCATGAGGCCACCCGCGCTCGGTGCGACTTGACGGCTTCGAGGTCGTGCGTAGGATGGGGCTCATGACGTGCCTGCCACAGTGACCTCGCCGAGACGGCGACAGCCTCACCGCTGACCCACTACGTCATCCTCCGCGCCGACCTCCCGAGGGGAGTACAAGCGGCGCAGATTGTTCATGCAGCCGGCGAGAGTAGCCCCGGCAACCTGAGCTCCGGCACGAACGCCGTCGTGCTCACGGTCCCAGACGAAGGTGCGCTCCACGCCCTCGCCGCTCGTCTCGAGCAGGCGGGGGTCGCGTTCGTGCGCATCACAGAACCCGACCCGCCTTGGGGCGGTGCCCTCATGGCGCTGGGCTGCGCGCCTGCGCGAAAGGAGGTCGTGCGACGCTACGTGTCGTCGCTGCCCCTTCTCCGCTAGTTCATGCGCTCGTAGCTCAGTGCTAGAGCACCGCGTGCATCTTGGTGTTCGCGGAGGTCGTGCGGTTCAACTCCCACCGAGCGCGCCTGGGGATGTAGCTCAGCCGGTAGAGCACCGGGGTCAAAAGCCCCGGTAGACGCGCGGTTCAAAGCCCGCCATCCCCACTCAAGGGCCTGTAGCTCAGAGGTAGAGCGTCCACCCCGTGGAGGTGGCAGGCCGCGGGTTCGAGCCCCGCCAGGCCCTCCGAGTTAGTGTGCAGTCCCATGAAGGGCATGAAGCTCACGGGGCTCACCATCCTTTGCGGCGTCTGCAACGCGCCCATCGAGATAAGCACCGGCTTCGTCCCGGGCTGCCGAGACTGCGCGAAGAAGGTCGGCCACTTCCACGCGCGCTGCCTCGAGTGCCCGGCGATGGTCTGGCTCGTGATACGGTTGGACCATCCGCCGCGGGTGAAGAAAGCATGAGAGGCCGACTCATCAACCCGTTCGTTGCCGAGCTCGCGCAGCTCGACACCGTTGCCACCGCGACCGACCCCGACATGGGCGGCCCGCTCACGAGCGGATACGACGACGTGTTCAAGGAGGTGGTCAAGCTCACCTCCGGCGCCAGCGCCCGCAAGGAGAAGCCGGTCATCTTCGTGCCCTGCCAAGTCGAGGTCGGCACCTTCGAGGCCCTCGCCCAGCTCGCGCAGGGCAACGCGCCGCAGTCGCGCGTCGTGCTGGTCTTCCACTTCCAAGACCTCGAGCTCATGGGTCTCGTCGAGGGGGGCACCGGCGACGCGCTCATCCGTGTGAACGACCGGCTCGTCTCAATTCGCCGCTACCGGGACAATGCTCTCGTCCAAGCGGTGAAGAGTTCGAGCGGTGGGCTCTTCGCCACGGAGTCGCAGCCTCAGAGCTTCGGCCTCTGCGGCGGGGAGCGCAACCTGCTCATCGTCTCCTTCGACGAGCGCGAGCAGGGTCTACGCACGGGGGGCTGATGGGCCTCACCGTCAAGAAGGTTGGCGACTGGGACCAAGCGGCGAAGCTCCTGAAGGTGCTGCCGTCGGAGCTCGACGCTGCCATCCAGACCGCCGTCATGGGGGAGGCCGAGTACCTGCGCGGCCAGATTGTGAAGCAGTTCGGTCGGGTGAAGCCCGCCCTCTCGCCGCTCACCGTGAAGACCCGCGGGGGCGGGAGCAAACCGCTCCAACGCACGGGCAACCTGAAGGGCAGCATCGGCGTCGTGCAGAAGGGCAAGCACGAAGCCTTCGTGGGTGTGCCCGCGAGCTCGGCCGGCGCGCGCCTCGCCGACATCCACGAGAACGGGCGCGTCATCACGATGCGCATGACGGACAAGATGCGGAAGTTTCTTCACGCCGCCTTGCCCGAGCAGGTGGGCCCACGCCTGCCGAGCGGCGCCTTCGGCTCGAGCGACACGGGCATCCTCGTCATCCACATCCCGCCCCGCCCCTTCGTCGCGCCGGTGTGGGAGCGAGAGCAGCCGAAGATTCCGAAGCGGTTCATGGCGCGCATCCTCACCGCCCTCGGGGGCAAGCTCGGCACGCCCGAAGGTGGTGCGGAGGTTGGCGGCCCCTCGCCCGTTGCCGGTGCGGGTGGCGGGGGTGGCGGAGTCGTTGGTGGCAAGGTGCGCGACTACAGCGCGGCGGCGAAGAAGGGCTGGGCCACTCGTCGAGGGAAGGGGAAGTAGAGTAGGCTTGGGGCCGGTATGCCGGTCCCTACCATCTCCAGCGTCACGCCCAACGCGGGCCTCACGGGGGGCAAGCGGCTCGTCGCCATCGCAGGCACGAACTTCCAGCTACCGCCCGCACCCGCACCGTTCGGAGTCACGACACCGCCGAACCCCAGCGTTGAGGTTCTCTTTGGCGGGGTGAAGGGCACCGACGTCCGCGTGCTCACCACCGGACTGCTCCACGTCACCACGCCCATCCACGACGCGGGCCTCGTCGACGTGGTGGTGCGCAACATCGACCAGAACGGCGTGCTCGTTGGTGCCGAGACGGTCACGTCGGTGGGTGCCTTCACCTTCGCGCGCCCTGACCTCAACACGGGGCCGACGAACGAGAGCGACTTCACGCGCCTCGTGCGCAACCTCATCCTCGAGCTGCGCCGTCAGGTGGTCGACAACGTGGAGCTCACCGTCCACACCGACTACGACGACAGCCCCAGCGGTGCGAACGTGGCCATGCTCTCCACGCTGCCCGGCCTCGTGCTCTCCGGCCCCGCGCTCAGGGAGAACCGCTTCTTCTCGATGAACGAACCGCGCGTGCGGAGCTTGGGCGGTGGGCAATACCAGGACCTTCGACCGCCCTACACGGTCGACCTCGTGTTCACGCTCATCGGTGTCGACGACAGCACCCCTCGACTGCTCAACCTCATGAAGGAGACCGTCGGCTTCTTCCAGCGGAACAAGGTGCTTCGGATACCGCGCGACGTTGCTTTGCCCAATGGCGAGCAGGTCGAGTACGAAATGGAGATTGAGCCCGATGGGGACTTCGACGTGCAGGGCGGACCGAACAACTCGAACGTGCGAAACTTCTCTGGTACGTTCGCGATTCGTGGCTTCGACATCGACGACCCAGACATGGCGCAAGTCCAGACGGCGGCTCTCGTGGACGTCGTTCCGAGCGGCACCGTTGGCGTCGACGGTCTACTGCCCTCGCCTATCATCCTCGGCAGCGTGCCGGGCGTCACGCCAGCACCGCCAATCCCGCCCGGCCCTGCCCCCGCACCAGGAGCCGGCGGAGTTACCATCGAACAGCTCGCACCGGGGAAACCGCCCGGACCGAGCCCGGGCTAGGTGAACCATGGTCACGCTGACGAACCGCAAGAAGGGCATCGAAGTCTTCAACCTCCCGCACAAGGAGTTCTGCACCGAGGCCGAGTGTGGCTGCCAAGCCATCACGACGCAGCTCACCGAGGAGCTACCGGACGGCACCCGTGGTGTCAGGCACATCGAGCGCAAGCTCGCCGGGTCCCTGACCCTCCTGGCAGGCGAATCGAAGGAGATGCCGGACCAGGTGCTCCAGGTCCGCGACGTAAAGGCGGCCATCGACCGCGGCACCCTGAGGGTGATACAACATCAGCCAAAGGCACCGGCGAAGCCGCAAGCTCAGTCGACGCCAGAGAAAACCACGCCGATGACCGCACCATCGGGAGAGCATAGGATGAGGACCCGAAGGGGCTGAAGGAGACGTAGAACATGAGCAACCAACTGCTCGCGTCCAAGATTGTCATCGTCGAAGAGGAGCCCCGCGTCCGCAACGTAGCGGGCGTCCCCACCGCAGTTCTTGGGGTTGTCGGCGTGACCGAGCGTGGGCCGGTAGGGGTTGCCACTCTCGTTTCCTCGTTCGAGGAGTACGTCAACATCTTCGGGGGCTACACCGTCAACGGTGACCTCGCGCAGGCGATGGACGGCTTCTTCACGAACGGCGGGACCACCGCGTGGGTGACGAGGACGGTGCACTACACCGACATCCTCACCCCCTCCACGAAGACGTCTGCCGCCGCGCAGGTGGACCTCCTCTCCGACTCGGCTGCCCCGTTCGGTGGCACCGTGCTCGGTACGGTGGTCGGCCCGTTCGACCTCGAGCCCGCCGACACGCTTGTCGTCGACACCGACGCCATCTCGCCCACGACGGCCACGTTCAACGCGACGGCCGGCTTCCGTGAGTCTGGCAACGCCGAGCCCTTCGTCCTGGCGAACAACGAAGTTCTGACCGTCAAGGTCGACGGCGCCCCGGCGCAGACCGTGACCTTCCTCACGGCGGAGTTCGTGAGCATCGGTGCTGCGACGGCTGAGGAAGTCGCCGCGGTCATCAACGCCAAGCTCAGCGGCGCCAAGGCAACGGTCACCTCGGGCGGGACCAAGGTCACCATCACGAGCGACAAGCGCGGCACCTCCTCGAGCATCGAGGTCACGGGTGGCTCGGCCAACGTCGGGCTCGCCTTCAACACCGCGGTCAACAACGGTACCGGCAACGTCGCCAACATCGACGCCGTGACGGTCGCCGAAGTGAAGACCATCGTCGAGGCAGCGGTCGCGGGCATCACCGTGACCAACGACGCGGGCCGCGTGCGCATCACCCGCAACACGACGGGTGCAGGCGCCACGGTGCAGGTCGACGCCTCGTCCACCGCCGACGACGAGCTCGGCCTCGACAACGCGGTCCACGCGGGCGGCACCGGCGCAGCCGTTGCCACGCTCCGCATCAAGGGCAAGTACGACGGCACGTACGCACACGGCATCAAGGCGCGCATCACCAGCGCCACGTCGGGCACCGCGGCAGAGTTCAACCTGAGCATCCTGCTCAACGGTCTCGTCGTCGAGGTGTTCCCGAACCTCACGATGGACGACGCCGCGACGAACTACGTCGAGACGGTGGTCAACCACGTGACGAGTGGCTCGAAGCTCGTGGCCGCGGTCGACCTCGACGCGAACACGGGCACCGTTCTCGGCGACCGCCCGGACGGCGACGACACGACCCCGGTCGTCTCCGCCTTCCTCTCGGGTGGCAACGACGGACTCACCAGCCTCGCCGACACCGACTTCACCGGCGCGAGCGGGGCCAACGGCAAGACGGGCATCCGCACGCTCGACACGGTGCAGGACCTCTCGCTGCTCGCCGTTCCTGGTCGCGCAACCAGCGCGGTGCACAACGCGATGCTCACCTACACCGAGGTCACGCGGGACAAGCAGGTCTTCGCCGTCCTCGACCCGCCCGCCAATCAGTCGGCGACGGGAATCATCACCTACTTCGAGACGACGGCCGCGGTGCTGGGCCTCTCGGAGTTCGGCGCGGCTTACTGGCCGCGCGTCAAGGTGCTGAACCCGAGCAAGTCGGTGTTCGGCAACTCGGACCAGATTACCGTCCCGCCCTCCGGCCACATCGCAGGCGTGTACTCGCGCATCGATGGCAGCCGACCGGGTGGCGTGTACGTGCCCCCCGCGGGTATCGAGAACGGGCAGCTCCTCGGCGTGCTGGGCTTCGAGACCGACGAGGTGCTGGAAGAGGCGAAGCGGGACCTCGTGTTCCCGAAGCGCATCAACCCGCTCACGGTCTTCCCCGGGGCGCCCCGCCACATCGACGGCGCACGCACGCTCAAGGGCAACGGCAACTTCCCGACGGTGGCGGAGCGACGCGGCGCCATCTTCATCGAGCAGAGCATCAAGTCCGGTCTCCAGTTTGCGCGTCACCAGAACAACAACGAGAACCTCCGCAACGTCGTCGCTCGAACGGTGCAGACGTTCTTGCTCATCCAGATGAAGAACGGTGCGTTCCGCACCAACGACCCGAACACCGCCTTCTTCGTGGACTTCGGCGATGCCCTCAACCCGCCGAGCGTCCAGTTCGCTGGCCAGCTCATCGGGCGCATCGGCATCGCAACGAACAAGCCTGCCGAATTCATCGTCCTGCGCTTCTCGCAGGATACGCGAGCACTCGAAGAGGAGCTGGCGGCGTAAGGTCGCCGAGGTAAGGAGAACGAACCATGGCGGTCATTGGGCAGCCCAGGAGCTTCCACAAGAAGTTCAAGTTCATCATCGAAATCGACAGCGTTGCGCACACTGGTTTCCAGAAGTGCTCGGAGCTGTCGGTCGAGATTGCGAAGGTCGAGTACAGCGAGGGAGGCTCGCTCATCCCCGACAAGAGCCCTGGGCGTGCCACGTTCTCAGACGTCACGCTCGAGCGCGGCGCAACGAAGGACGAGGACCTCTTCAACTGGTTGAAGCAGGTGGCGAACATCGCCGCGAACTCCGGCCTCGTCGACGCGCAATACAAGCGCAACCTCGACATCGTGCAGCAAGACCGCGACGGCAAGACGCTCCGCCGCTGGCGGCTCACGGGCGCCTGGCCGACGAAGTTCGTGGCGGGCGAGTGGGACAACGAGGCCGACGAGAACGTCATCGAGTCGGTCACGCTCACGTACGACTTCTTCGACAAGGCGTAGGAGTAGGGACCGTCACTCTCTACTTCCCGCCGCTTTCGTTCCGCCCTACCGCACGAGGGTTAGACCATGCCGACAATCATCACGTGCCCCAGCTCCCTCAAGGGAGAGGTGCGGGGCTTCAAAGCAAAGGAAGCCAACCTCCTCGCCGACCGCGTGGCCCTCAAGAAGGGCATCGCCTTCGAGGGCATCCTTGCCGGGTGCTGGCTCAACACGGTTGACCCCGGCCCCTACTCCTGGCTCAACGGTGGCCCCGTCGACTGGAGCAAGGTGCTGGTCTGCGACCGCTTCTGGACGATGCTCAAGATTCGGGCGGCCACGTACGGCGACGAGTACAGCTTCAAGGTCCAGTGCCAGAACGGGATGTGCGGCGAGACCATCGAGTGGGAGCTGAACCTCAGCGACCTGCCCGTGAAGGAGCTCCCGCAGTCCAGCATCGACATCCTGAAGGCGGGCGAGAACAAGTTCGAGACGACCCTCGACGACGGCTTGAAGTGCTGGTTCAAGCTCCAAGACGGGGCGGGGGAGATGGCCGCTGCGAACATCCTGCGCGCCAGCCAGAGCCAGCTCATCGTCGCCGCGCTCTCCGCCCGCATCCTGGAGATTGAGGGCGTCGACTCCAAGAAGCCCGCACTCAAGCGCGCGTACCTCGAGAACATGGAGATGCGCGAGCTCATGCGGCTCCTCGACATCTTCGACGAGGCCGACGGCGGCGTCTCCACGGACATCGACGTCGAGTGCCCGAAGTGCGGCACCGTTCAGCAGGTCTCGCTCCCTTTAGGTCGCGACTTCTTCCTGCCGAGGGCGAAGAAGAAGTCGACGACGACGGCGACCCACGAATAGGGGGCTGGGGGCTCTTCCAGCCCCTCGACCCAGAGGACCTTCTCGAAGCGCGCTTCCAGGTCGCGTACGGGGTGCACGGGGGGTCGCACCTTCAATGCTCCTGGCTGGACACGCTTGAGCTAGACTTCTCCGAGCTCTCATGGCTCGTCGAACGCATTCAGACCCAACGCGAACGCGAGGCACGCGCCATCAACGCCGCTCACCGACGCAAGTAGGTGCTCGATGGCACTGAACCTACCGTCGTCCCTTGCCGGGGGGCTCAACGCGGGGACCGCCGGTGTTCGTCCAGGCGCGCCCCGTAGCAATCAGACGCGCCATCGTCTTGCTCACGTCGAACGCCTCGCCGAGCGCTGTGAAGCTCTCACCACTCGCCGCGCGGTGCCGAAGGCTGACCACCTGGTCTTCGCTCAAGCGCGCGCTGGGGTTCTTCGCTCCGCGGTAATCCCGACCGAGCGCTTGAATGGAATGCTTCACGTTCTCGGCCTTCGTCGAGTACTCAAGGTTCTCGTGGCGGTTGTCGTTGCGTCTTCCGTTCTTGTGGTTCGACTCGTAGCCACGCGGGCACGGCCCCGTGAAACCAGCCAGAACCAGGAGCGCCACCCGGTGGGACTTCTGCCTCTTGCCGTCGGCGCTGAGGGTGACAGACAGGTAGCCGTCTCGGTCGGGTGTCTGTCGAAGGTGCTTCCCCGCTTTGATGTTGTGGCGGTCCACCTCGACGCGCACGTTGCCGAGCTCGGACACGGAGTAGACGCCCTCGTAGCCTGGAACAGGAACCCACCGCTCGACCTGCATAAGCCACCCCATACCACGGGAACAATGGGGCACCATGGCTCTTAATAACCAGGGGTTGGGATTCCTCGTCGCCGCGAAGGACATGGCCTCTGCCGTGTTCCAGAAGGTGGGCAAGTCGCTCGGCGTCATGTCGAAGAAGGGCGACGACGCCGGGGTCTCCCTCGACGAGGCTGGGGGCAAGGTCAAGGACATCGGGATGAAGATGATGGGGGCCGGCATCGCTGGCCTCGCCGCCATGGGCGGCCTCGCGTACCACGCGGGCAACTTCGAGACGGCCATCGCCAAGGCGGGCGCCTTCACGGGCGGCACCACCGAGGAGATTGAGAAGCTCCGCAACGCGGCGAAGAACCTCGACCTCGCCAAGAAGGGGTTCTCGTTCACCGAGCAGGCCGAGACGCTGGCGACCCTGGCCAACGAGACCGGCAACGCCGACGACGCTGTGAACGAGCTCGCGCCCTCCCTGAACCTCGCCAAGATTACGGGGATGCAGGGGGCGCAGGCGGCGGGCTTCCTCGCCGACGCCGTCGCTGGCTTCGGGGGCTCGTCCAAGGACGCGCAAAAGTTCGTCGACAAGATGGCCTTCTCCATGAAGGCGTTCGGGCTCACCGCCAGCGAGCTCGAGCCCGCCATCATGCCCACCATCGGGGCGGCCAAGCTCATCGGCGCCAGCTTCGACGACACGCTCGCCGTCGTCGGCTTGACCAACTCGGTGCTCGGCAACACGAAGAAGTCAGCCATGGCTGCGACCATGGCGATGAACCAGCTCGCCGACCCGAAGACCCACGCCG
>SCVJ01000311.1 GCA_004322425.1 Chitinophagaceae bacterium | reverse complement strand
CAATACAACACAGGACTTTGAACGACAAGAACATGTTTTTAGAGAATTTTTATCACACGCAGAAAAGCTCAAAAAACCAGTGTCAATCCATTCAAGAAAAACACTTGATGAGATTTACCAAATTCTAACATCTTATTCTCTTAAGGGTGTGTTACTGCACTGGTTTGATGGAAGCAAGCAACAACTAAAAAAAGCAATGGACAGTGGATTTTACGTATCATATGGTCCTGTGATGGTATATGCAAAAGATAAACAAGTTTTGTTGGAAAATACAGATGAAGACAAAATGCTAGTTGAGACCGATGGACCAGTAAGGTTTGCAAAATGTTTTGGATTAAAACCAGCACAGATTAGCTTTATACCAAGTGTTGTTTTTTGCGCATCAAAAATACTGAGAAAGTCATATGATGAGCTAGCAAAAATTTTAGAAAAAAATTCTAGTGCGTATCTTGGTATATAGGTATAAAAAACCCACTAGATAACCGGATGAGTGGATAGAATCAAAAGACTTGCAATAGACCTTCTCAAAAGCTACAAAGAACAATTTGGAATCGATTTTGCACAAAACAAAAAAGTATTAGATGAAGTTGCCATAATCCGTTCTAAAAGTTTGAAAAATGAATTGGCAGGTTATATCACTAAACACATTAAACGTGAGCTTGAAGAGATTGAAAGTGAAAAAGAGGAATTAAACCAAACTGTTGAAACTATAGAAACTGAACCAATTGCAGAAATTTCCACTTAAGATTTCATAGAATAAGATTAATTTCAAGTTACAAATTAACAAAATCGAATTGATTATAGTTAAACTGTTTGGTGGCGCCAAAAAATCTTTTGCAACTGACCAAATCATCGTAGATCAAGACGATCTTACAATACAAGAACTACTAGATTTTTTAACAAAAAACAAACTAAAAAATACGAACGATCTTGATACAAAGAACCTACTTGTTGCAGTTAATGGGGCTGATTCGTCTGCAATAGGTGGTTTTTCAGCCAAACTAAAGGCAAATGACATTGTTAGCATAATACCAATAATCCATGGTGGCTCTAGAGCCCAGTTTCTTTTAGATAAAAAAACAGTAGAGGTCATTGCAATAAAAAAACAAGAATCCAATATCAAATTTCTTGATGATCTAAGAGTAAAGTTGCCAAATGTTGTAATCCAAGGCATATCTTCAAATTTTATCCTTAATTCTAATCATGTAAAAAAATAGTCCAATTATCGCTTTATGCCATGAAAAATAATATCCTGCTC
>SCVJ01000090.1 GCA_004322425.1 Chitinophagaceae bacterium | reverse complement strand
TCTGGACCTCGAGCACGCCGTTGAAGGGGTTCTTCTCGTCGTGGCAGTTGCCGAGCGCGTACTCCACGCCGTACTCGTGCCACGGCCGGCCGCAGCGCAGCTCACCGCCGAGGAACTCGAAGGCCATGCCGTGCACGTGCGCCTCGAAGAAGCCCTTGACCGGCTGGTTCGGGTTGCCCTTGACCGGTGCGGGACGACCCTCCGCGTCGGTGTCGATCTCCGGCCAGCTGGCGCAGGCGGTGCCGTTGGCGTCCGTGTCGGTGGGGTCGTCGTCGGCCACGTGGCGCAGCCTGAGCGGCGTGCCCTCGCCCAGCGTCAGACGGCCGTCGGCGACGGTGAGGGCGGCGTCCCGGGCCGTGCTGGTGAGCAGGTAGGTCTGGCCCTTCCTGCTCTTGGCGTCAGGGTTGGCCCCCGCGGCGGTCAGCCGCCACTCGGCGGCCTCGCTCGGCTCGGGAGCGGTGACGACGCTGCCGTCGGCGAGCAGGCCGGCGACGCTGCCGGCGGCGAGGTAGGTGCGCACGTCCCACCAGGCGCCCTCGTACGCGGTGTCGCGGCCCTCGTTGGTCGCCAGGAGGTACTCACCGAGGCGGGTGGCCTGGAAGTGGAACGGCTCGGCAGCGGACGCGTCCGGGGTCATCGACAGCGTGCCGCCGTCCGCCACGACGTAGCCCTGACCGGGTGCCTCGACGGTGTAGCAGCCACCGGCGACCGCGTAGCGGTCCTCGGGCTGCGCGAGGCGGTCGTCCACGTCCCGGTCCTGGACCAGCGCGAACGGCGTGGTCAGGGCCGGGGTCACGGCCGGCGTGCCCTTGCCGGACGCGAAGGCGCCGGCGCCGGCCGTCGTGAGGGCCAGGGCGCACACGCCGAGCAGCGCGCGCAGCACCGCGGGGCGGGAGGGAGACGTCATGCAGGCGTGTTTCGCCGCGGCCGGGGGCTTCTCCTGCCCCGCTGCACGCGTCGTGCAGGAAGTCACCCGGTTGCTAGCGTCGCGCTCCGTGCCGACCCCGTCCGAGCGCGTGCCGGCACCCCTGCTGGTGCTCACCGCCATCGTCTCGGTGCAGGTCGGCAGCTCGGTCGCGAAGGGGCTCTTCGACGACCTCGGTGCCGCGGGGATCACCGTGCTCCGGCTGGGGCTGGCGGCCCTCCTGCTGCTCGCGCTGCTGCGCCCGGCGGTCCGCGCGTGGAGCCGGGAGTTCTGGACCGCCGCGCTGCTGCTCGGCGGCGCCATGGCCCGGGATGAACCTCGTCTTCTACCTGTCGCTGCGCACCGTGCCGCTCGGCGTGGCCGTCACCGTCGAGTTCCTCGGCCCGCTGCTGCTGGCGCTGGTGCAGACCCGGCGAGCGGTCGACCTGCTGTGGGCCGCCGTGGCCGCCGCCGGGGTCGCGCTCCTCGGGCTCGGCTCGGCGACGTCGGCGCCGCTGTCCGGACTGCTGCTGGCCTTCGTCGCCGGGCTGTTCTGGGCGGGCTACATCCTGGCCAGCGCCCGGGTCGGCCAGCAGCTGCCCGGAACCGACGGGCTCGCGGTCGCCCTCGCCTTCGCCGCGCTCCTCGTGCTGCCGTTCGGTGCCTCCGGGGCGGCCGCGGTCCTCGAGCACCCGTCCCTTCTGCTCGGCGCGCTGGCGGTCGCGCTGCTGTCGTCGGTGATCTCGTACGGGCTGGAGCTGTCCGCGCTGCGCCGGATCCCGACCCGGGTCTTCGGCATCCTGATGAGCCTCGAGCCCGCGGCGGCGGCCGTCGCGGGCCTGGTCGTGCTGGGGGAGGCGCTGGGCAGCCGCGAGGTGCTCGCACTGGTGCTCGTCAGCCTGGCCAGCGCGGGCATCACCCTGGCCCGCCGCAGGGACGACCCGCCCGTCCAGCCGCTCGAGTAGGCACTTGTCGGCGACCGCGGCCAGGATCACCATGCCTGTGCGGGTGGAGCGCCCGCGGGGGAGGCGGTCATGTACGGAACGGTGATGACGGCGACGCTCAAGGGCTCGGCCGAGCAGCTCCGCTCGGCGGCCGAGGAGTGGGCGATGAAGCGGCCGGCGCCGGGCTTCCGGCGCGAGGAGATCCTCATCGGCGACGACGGCCGCTCCGTCGTGGCAGCGGTCTTCTTCGACAGCCGCGAGGACTACGAGCGGCTGGCCGACGACCCGGAGCAGGGCACCTGGTGGTCGGGGCAGATGGCACCCCTGCTGTCAGACGTGACCTGGACCGACGGCAGCTGGCAGGAGCCGCTCACGCCCGGCTGAGGCGCTGCGCTCGTCGAGTCCCAGCAGCCAGCCGGTCAGCTCTGCCGCGGGCACGGGCCGCGACAGGTGGTAGCCCTGCGCCTGGTCGCAGCCCAGTCCGCGCAGCTGGTCGTAGG
>SCVJ01000089.1 GCA_004322425.1 Chitinophagaceae bacterium | reverse complement strand
GGACCGGCAACCGCCCTCGGCGGCGCCCTGGTGCTCGCCGCCCGGCCGACCGTCTTCGCCGCCGGCGACGCCTTCCGCGGCACGGGTCCGGTCGGCACGGTCGTCCTGGTGCTGCTCGCGGTCGCACCCGCGGCGCTGGTCCTGTCGCTCGTGCCGCCCGGGGTCGTCAAGCTCCGGCTGCGCACGCTGGCCGAGACCGGGCAGACGGTCGGCCGGCTGTCGGCGGTGGGCACCCTCGGCGCGCTGGCCGGCACGTTCCTCACCGGCTTCGTGCTGCTGTCGGCCTTCGCGACGTCGACCCTGCTGCTGCTCACCGGCCTGGTGCTCGTGGTCACCGGGCTCGTGGTCGCGGTGGTGCTGCCGCGCCTCGCGGTACCCGTCGCGCCGATGCTCGCCGTGCTGCTCCTGTCGACGCTCACGGCGAGCTGGCTGGTGGTCGCCGACGGGCCGTGCGAGTACGAGACCCGCTACTACTGCGCGACTGTCGAGCTCGACCCGCGCCGGGACGGCGGAAGGACGCTGGTCCTCGACGGGCTGCGCCACTCCTACGTCGACCTCGACGACCCGGCCCACCTGGAGTTCCGCTACACGCAGCGGATCGCCGACGTGATCGAGCAGCTGCCGCCCGGTCCGCTCGACGTCCTGCACCTCGGGCTCGGCGGCGGGTCGGTCCCGCGCCACGTCGCCGCGGTCCGCCCCGGCTCGACCGGCACGGTGCTCGAGGTCGACCCCGAGATCCCCCGCATCGGCCGGTCCCGGCTGGGTCTGGGTGACGTGCCGGCCCTCGAGGTCAGGGTCGGCGACGCGCGGACCGAGATCGCGGAGCTGCCGAGCCGCGCGTACGACGTCGTGGTCGGGGACGCGTTCGGCAGCCTGGCCGTCCCCTGGCACCTGGCCACAGCCGAGATGGTGGCGGAGGTGCGGCGGGTCCTGCGGCCGGGCGGGGTCTACGCGCTCAACGTCATCGACTTCCCGCCGCTGGCGTTCGTGCGCGCCGAGACGGCCACGCTGCTCGACGCCTTCCGGCACGTCCTGGTGCTGGCACCGCCCTCGGCGCTGGCCGGCGAGACCGGCGGCAACCTGGTGCTCGTCGGCAGCGACGACCCGCTGCCGACGGCTGGTCTGGCCCGGAGCGCCGACGCCCGCGGGGAGCCGGAGAGCGTCCACGACGGCGACCGGGTCCGCACCTTCGCCGGGGGTGCGCAGGTGCTCGTGGACGACGACGCGCCCGTCGACCAGCTCCTCACGCCGTACCGCCCGCCCCGCGCCTGACCGGAGCCCGCCGCGTCCCCGTCAGACGCGGACCCAGGCGGTGCGCAGCCGGCTGCCGGTGCCGGCGACGACGATGCTGACGAGGCCGTGCCGGAGCGGCCCGGCCAGCCAGGCCCCGCGGCAGACCTGCTGCAGGTCGACGGCCCCCTCGTCGTTCTGCACCTCGGTGACCTGTGCGGAGTGCGGGCGCACGGCGATCACCAGCTCGACCAGGCCGGGCTGCGGCAGCTCCCGCACGCGCACGGTGACGTCGGCGTCCGGGGCGATCTCGACGAACCGGAGCCGACGCTCGCCCTCGGGGGGCGGGTCGTCGACGGCCGTGTCGACCAGCAGGTCGAGCACGCGCGCGTCCGGCGCGCGCCGGGAGAAGGCGTTCTTGGCCGCCGTCCGGACCGCAGCCGGCACGTCCACGTCCGTGCCGGTGGTCGGTCTGCGGAGCATCATCCCCATCTGGCCTCCCGCAGGTGAGATGTCTCCTCCTGCGGAGGAGCGCCCCCCGGCCGGGGATACACCGGGACGCATCGGGACGTTCCGGCGGACCGCCCGGAGAGCCCCCCACGTACTCTGGGACCCGCCGCCGGGAGGCGCCGCACCCCCCGGTCGTCGGCCGCGCGGGGCCCGTTCGCGTTGCCCGAAGTGCTGCCCTGAAGAGGAACCCCTTGTCGCTCGCCGGCCTGCTCGACGTCGTCTCCGGCGACCCCGCTCTCGCCCGCGCCCTGTCCGCTCCCAGCCAGGCGACGCTGGACCTGTCCGGGCCCGCGGGCCTGCGGCCGTTCGTCATCGCCGGTCTGGTCCGCCGGAACCGCACGGTCCTCGCCGTGACGGCGACCGGCCGCGAGGCCGAGGACCTGGTCGCCGCCCTGGGGGCGCTCGTCGACGGTCACCGCGTCGCGCTCTACCCGAGCTGGGAGACGCTGCCGCACGAGCGGCTCAGCCCGCGCGCCGACACCGTCGGCCGGCGCCTCGCGGTGCTGCGCCGGCTCAGGCACCCCAGCAGCGACGACCCGGCCACCGGCCCGCTCGACGTCGTCGTCGCGCCGGTGCGCAGCATCCTGCAGCCGCAGGTCCCCGGGCTCGGC
>SCVJ01000076.1 GCA_004322425.1 Chitinophagaceae bacterium | reverse complement strand
TCGATTTATGTACCCTTAAGCAATTATGAACCATGCAGGTCCGTCTTCGATAGGTTCCCCTGGGTCGTGGAAGACCTTGGTGGTGATTCCGACATATAACGAGGCAGAAAATATTGAGCGGATCTCCCAAGAGATCATTTCCTCCCAACCTGACGTATCGATTCTGTTTGTAGACGACCACTCCCCGGACGGAACTGGAGAGATAGCAGACCGACTTGCCAGGGAGACACCTAGAATATCGGTTATCCACCGACTGAAAAAGACGGGCCTTGGCTCTGCGTATGTTGAAGGCTTCCGCTATGCTCTAGCGAAAAATTACGACTTTGTCCTCTCTATGGACTGCGACCTATCCCATGATCCCAGAGACATCCCAAGATTAGTGCACGCAGCCTTGAACGGTGTTGACCTTGTCATAAGCTCCCGTTATATCAAAGGAGGAAGAATCGTTGGCTGGCCTATACATCGATACCTTCTTAGCCGCCTAGCGAACTTTCCCTCTCTGCCAATATGAGTGAGACACTTACCCGCCTTGAGTTTAGTGTAGAATAGGGGGCGAGTAAGGAGTTGAAGATGGGAGCAATGGAAGGGGTGGAGTCATCCAGTGCGGAGGTGGAGGTGATGGCGAAGCCGACACGGCGGCGATATACGGCGGAGTACAAGCTGAGGATTTTACGGGAAGCGGAGGCTTTAAGTGGTCGTGGTGAGATTGGGGTACTACTTAGGCGCGAGGGGCTGTACTCCTCCAACTTGACCCAGTGGCGTAAGCAGCGGGAGAGGGGGGAGTTGGAGGGGTTGTCTCGAAAGCGGGGTCCTTTGCCCAAGGGGAAGAATTCCCTGGCCGATAAGGTCAAGGTGCTGGAGCGGGAGAATGCGCGGCTTAAGGCGCGAGCGGAGCGGGCTGAGGGGCTGGTGGAGCTGCAAAAAAAAGTCTCCGAGATACTGGGGATCGAGCTAAGGCGCAACGGAGAGAAGGACTGATGGCCATGATCCGAGAGAAGTGGAGATTGTTTGGGATCAAGCCCCTGTGCGCTGCTTCAGGGATCGCCCGGGCAAGCTACTACCGCTCCCAGAGTGCAAGAGCGCCCCAGAGGACCGAGCGGGATCATCCCCGCGCGTTATCGGTTGAGGAGCGCCACGGGGTGCTTGGAGTTCTCAACGAGGAGCGGTTTTGCGACCAGGCGCCAGCCGAAGTGTACGCCACCCTGCTTGATGAGGGGCAGTACTTATGCTCCGAGCGCACCATGTACCGTATCCTTAAGGAGAACCACCAGGTCAGAGAGCGTAGAGATCAGCTTCGTCATCCTCGCTATCGAGCTCCTGAGCTGTTGGCCATCGGGCCCAACGAGGTTTGGTCCTGGGACATCACCAAGCTATTGGGGCCGACGAAGTGGACTTACTTTTACCTCTACGTGATCCTGGATATTTTCAGCCGCTATGTGGTGGGCTGGATGGTGGCGTATCGGGAATCGGCTAAGTTGGCCCAGCGGCTGATCCAAGAGACCTTAGAGCGCCAGCAAATCGAGCCTGGAAAGCTCACGCTGCACGCCGATCGGGGATCTTCGATGACTTCCAAGCCGGTGGCCTTTCTTTTGGCGGAGCTGGGAGTGACCAAGACCCATAGTCGTCCTCACGTCTCCAACGACAATCCCTATTCGGAGAGCCAGTTCAAGACGATGAAGTATCGCCCTGAGTTTCCCGACAGGTTTGGCTCCTACCAGGATGCCCGAGGATTCTGCGCGGAGTTTTTCCCCTGGTACAACCAAGAGCATCATCACAGCGGCTTGGGCTTCTTAACGCCCTATGAGGTTCACTTTGGCCAGGCGAAAGAACGCCGGGAGAAGCGGGCGTTGGTACTACAGGCTGCCTTTGAGAAAAATCCCGACCGCTTTGTGCGTGGGGTGCCACAGCCGCCGGCTCTACCCGAGCAGGTGTGGATTAACAAGCCCAAGGACGTGGATCTCGGCAACAACATCGACGTGCTTAGAACTGTCAATCTGCCTCTTGGCGGCTTCGAGCCGAAAAACGGCTTTCATAATTGCCTTATATCGAATGATCAGCAGTCGGGGAGGCATCTGCCTATGGGCGAAAATGACCAGAGCGATGATCTTGTACAGTAATCTCCAAACGGGAAGTGTCTCATTCTATTGACAGGTTCCGGTTACGCATGACTTTGCGTCATTTCGGCATTTCGGGAATTCTCGAAACCATGTCGCCGAACGACCCGTATGTCGTGAGCGATTCCACGAGGGCAAACGAGATCACCGTCGTGGTGAACAGGAATCATCCTTACTGGAACACGCAACTGAGCGGTACGGAGAGTGTCCGCGATTATCTGAGGCAATGCGTCTATGATTCAGTGGCGGAGTGGCAGGCGAGGGCCAAAGCGTCCAGTATTGATCCTGACACAGTCAAGCTGTTGAAGGATCGGCTGCTGCGGGTGGCTCTGTTATTGGAAGAGCATGAAGACACGTAGCGGGACTATAGGGTCAGGCTGAGCTAGCCCGGGTTTGACGGACACCTGAAATGGGGACAAATTACCCCAGGAGGTGTTCGATGAGCAAGCGCAAAGACTTTAGCCCTGAGTTCAAGCGGGAAGCGGTTCGATTGTTGGACGCGGGACAGAAGCCGGCAACGGACCTGGCTCGGGAACTCGGAATTCGTCGCAATCAGCTCTACAAGTGGAAAGAAGAGTTGGTAAAGCACGGAG
>SCVJ01000310.1 GCA_004322425.1 Chitinophagaceae bacterium | reverse complement strand
TCTGCACCCCGGGGGTCACCGTCGCCGTCGCGGCGGAGGCGAAGGCGGGCCGCTTCTGGACCGGCGCCGGTGCAGCGGAGGCGCTCGCCCCCGCGGCAGCGAGGACGGCGACGATCGATGTGGCGATCAGGGGACGCAGGCGCATGGCGACTCCTCGAGGCTGGGTGGGCTCGTGGAGTCCAACGACCGAGCCGGTCAGGAGGTACGCCCGTCCCAGCGCGCGCGGGCCAGGTCCACCCGCTCGCCGGTGACCGGGCAGCCCTCGGCGGCCAGCAGCCGCAGCGCCTCCTGCAGGTGAGGCTCGGCCGGCCGGCCGGAGGCCTGCACCACGCGCTGCCACGGCACCTCGCGGCCGTGGTCGCTCATGACGGCACCGACCGTCCGGGGCGAGCCGCGACCCATCAGCTCGGCGACGTCGCCGTAGGTCATCACCTTGCCGGGCGGGATCCGGTCGACGACGTCGAGGACGGCTCGGGCGTACGGCGTCGGCGGCGCTCCCGCCCGCGCTCGCACCGACAGCCCGGCGGATGCGCTGGCCGTCCGGTGCTTCACGGGGCACAGTGTGGGGCACAACGGGGTGGGCACGGGCAGCGGACGCGACGACGAAGCGAGGGGCCAGCGAGCATGGGCTGTCAGCGGCTGCTCCCCGACGTGCTGCCTCCGGACGACCCGGTGAGCGAGTCCTTCCACGTGCACCTGCAGCCGGTGCCGCACGACGTCGGGCGGGCGCGGTCCTTCGTGCGGGAGCACGCGCCGGCGTCGCTGCCGGAGGCGACGCACGAGGTGCTGCTGCTGCTGACCAGCGAGCTGGTCACGAACGCGGTGCTGCACGCGCGCACCGCCATCGAGCTCGGCCTCACGGTGGCCACCCGGTCGGTGCTGGTGACCGTCCACGACGAGGACCTCGCCCGCCCCGAGCAGCGGCCGTACGACGGGCGTGAGGGGGGTTGGGGCCTCGGCCTCGTGCAGGCCCTCGCCTCGTCGAGCGCGATGACGCTGCACCCCGGGGACGGCAAGACCGCGTGGTTCACGCTGCCGCTGGACGAGCCCGTGGAGATGGAGCCCGGAGCCGCGGCGAGGGTGCCGCAGGGCGGGGGGTCGACATGAGCGGGACGGACCGGACGGTCGAGCGCG
>SCVJ01000309.1 GCA_004322425.1 Chitinophagaceae bacterium | reverse complement strand
CGATGCTCAACATCCTCAACGGCGGAGCGCACGCCGACACCAACGTCGACATCCAGGAGTTCATGATCGCGCCGGTGGGCGCGGCGAGCTTCTCGGAGGCGCTGCGCTGGGGGGCGGAGACCTACCACGCGCTCAAGGGCGTCCTGAAGGGCCGCGGCCTCGCGACCGGCGTCGGCGACGAGGGCGGCTACGCCCCCGACCTGCCGAGCAACCGTGACGCGCTCGACCTGATCCTCGAGGCCGTGCAGAAGGCCGGGTTCACGCCGGGCCGTGACATCGCGCTCGCGCTCGACGTGGCGGCGACGGAGTTCCACACGGAGGGCGAGGGCTACCGCTTCGAGGGCGGCACCAAGACCGCGGACGAGATGACCGCCTACTACGACGATCTCGTGGCGAGCTACCCGATGGTCTCCATCGAGGACCCGCTGGGCGAGAGCGACTGGGAGGGCTGGGAGCGGCTGACCGCGGTGCTCGGCGCCCGCGTGCAGCTCGTCGGCGACGACCTGTTCGTCACCAACCCGCAGCGGCTCGCCGACGGCATCCGCCGCCAGTGCGGGAACGCCCTGCTGGTGAAGGTGAACCAGATCGGCACGCTGTCGGAGACGCTCGACGCCGTCGACCTGGCCCACCGGAGCGGCTACCGCTCGATGATGAGCCACCGCTCCGGTGAGACCGAGGACACGACCATCGCCGACCTGGCTGTCGCGACCAACTGCGGTCAGATCAAGACGGGTGCGCCGGCCCGCTCGGAGCGCGTGGCGAAGTACAACCAGCTGCTGCGCATCGAGGAGGAGCTGGACGACGCCGCGCGCTACGCCGGTGCGGCCGCCTTCTCCCGCTTCGCCGGGCACAGTTGATGTGACGAGCCTGACGCCGTGAGCACGCCCCGCCGACCGACCGCGGGCC
>SCVJ01000308.1 GCA_004322425.1 Chitinophagaceae bacterium | reverse complement strand
CCTCCACGCCGAGCTCTGTCGCGGCGTCCGCGATCAGGCCCGCGGGTCGGGCGTGCAGGCCGATCGACGAGCCGACGACGACGGTCTTGCTGGGCATGGCTTCTCCTTGGGGCTCAGGCGAGGACGGGAGCGGGGGTGCGGCGGACGGACTTGGCGAGCAGGACGGCGATCCCGCCGACGGCGGTGCCGACGGCGAGGGCGATGAGGAAGCCCGCCACGCCGCCGACCGCGAAGGTGACGAAGATGCCCCCGTGCGGCGCGCTCAGCGTGGTGCCGAGCGCCATGATCAGACCACCGGTCGTGGCCGCGCCGAGCATCACCGGCGGCAGCACGCGCAACGGGTCGGCCGCGGCGAACGGGATGGCGCCCTCGGAGATGAACGACAGCCCGAGGAGCCAGGCAGCCTTGCCGTTCTCGCGCTCGGCGGAGCTGAACAGCACCGGCCGGAGCGTGGTGGCGAGGGCGAGCGCCAGCGGCGGGACCATGCCCGCAGCCATGACGGCGGCCATCACCTTGAGCGAGGCCGGGTTGTCGACGGAGAGCCCCGCGGTGGCGAAGGCGTACGCCGCCTTGTTCACCGGACCACCCAGGTCGAAGGCCATCATCAGGCCGAGGATGACGCCGAGCAGGACCGCGCTGGTGCCGGACAGGCTGTTCAGGGCGTCCTGCAGGTTCGTGGTGATCGACGCGAGCGGGCGGCCCAGCACGAGGAACATCAGCCCGCCGGCGAAGAGCGTCGCGCCGAGCGGGATCACCACCACGGGCACGAGCCCGCGGGCCCAGACCGGCACGCGCAGCCTGCTGATCCAGAGCGCGGCGAAGCCTGCGAGGAGGCCACCGACGAGGCCGCCGAGGAAGCCGGCGCCGACGAAGCCCGCGATGGCGCCGACGGTGAAGCCGGGTGCCAGGCCGGGCCTGTCGGCGATGGCGTACGCGATGTAGCCGGCGAGCGCGGGCACCAGGAAGCTGAACGCCAGCGCGCCGAGCTTGAAGAGCACCGCGCCGAGGTAGGTGGACAGGCCCCCGTCGGGGAGGTTCGCCAGCGAGTTCTCCAGGACGACGGCGTCCGCCACGTCGGTGATCTGGTAGC
>SCVJ01000053.1 GCA_004322425.1 Chitinophagaceae bacterium | reverse complement strand
GCTGAGTCTGCTTGTGCCACCGTAAAAGCTGCTGCACCGGGAACCCGTAGTTCATTTAGTGTTATTCGTTTAATAGCTAAATCATCGAATGGTAAATTATTGCTGTTACCATACGCTTCTGAACGAAGCCGAAAATATTCAGCGCTATTGGTAACATCTAAAACTTTAATAGGCTTAACAGTACCCGTATAATAATTAGCCGTAAATTTTGTTTTGCCCGCTCTTCCTTTTTTAGTCGTAATAAGCACCACACCGTTTGCTGCTGCCGATCCATAAATAGCTGCGGTAGCTGCATCTTTAATAATATCGATCGATTGAATATCGTCGGGATTTAAAAATGCCAATGGGTTGGATTGAGAATAGTTTGCGTCGCTGCGTGTATTCATTTGTATTCCGTCCACTACATAAAGAGGGTCCACACCTGCCTGAATAGAACTTCCTCCGCGAATTCGAACATTCATCGATCCACCGGGAATTCCATTATTTGCTTGCACCATTACGCCTGCTGCTTTTCCTTGTAATGCCTGATCGAGTGAAGTGTTCGGCAAATTTTCTAATTGCGCCGCACCAATACTAGAAATAGCACCGGCTTCATCTCTTTTTTTTCTGGACTGTGTAAAACCCACCACCACAACTTCATCCAACGGATTGCTGCTGTGTTTAAGTTTTACTTCGTACAATAATGAACTTCCAAGAGTTACATGTTGTGTTTCATAACCCACACTTGAAATAGAAATAACATTATTGCCGGCAGGAACTTTTAATAAAAAACCTCCGTCGGTTTTTGAACTTGTTCCTGTTTTGGAACCTCGGACAACAATAGAAGCATTGGCTACCGGTGCACCCGTTTCATCGGTTACTTTTCCGGTAATTGTTTTTTCCTGTGCCTGAACTCCATAGAGGAGAAAAAATTGACACAAAAAAAAGATTAACAATTTTCTCATAATTGCAGTTTTAATTTAAAATTTAAGTTCTTTTTTAGTTTGGTTAAATAGAGAAGACTGTAATCTATAACATAATAATCAAACCGAAATAAGAAATGACAAATTTTTTACAAAAAATTACAGCAAAAATGATGGACGGTAAAGGAGTATTTTTTATATGGATTGATAAATTACAGCCACACCTTGTCCAACGCCAACACACATTGTGGCTAATCCATATTTTAAATTTTCTCTTTTCATTTCATGCAATAAAGTTGTAGAAATTCTAACACCGCTGCATCCTAAAGGATGGCCTAATGCAATAGCACCTCCATTTACATTTACTTTATTTATATCCAATCCTAATTCTTTTATGCACGCTAGCGATTGCGATGCAAAGGCTTCATTTAATTCAATCAAATCCAAATCTGAAATAGAAAGTCTTGCTCTTTGTAATGCTTTTTGTGTAGCAGGAACAGGGCCAATACCCATTATTGCAGGATCAACACCGGCAACTGCCATTGAAACAACTTTGGCTATCGGAGTTAAATTATATTTTTTAATAGCGGCTTCACTTGCTAAAAGCATTGCAGCTGCACCATCGTTTATGCCAGAGGAATTACCAGCTGTTACAGTTCCATCTTTTACAAATGCAGGTTGCAAGGATGATAGTTTTGAAATTGTTGTTTCTCGTGGATGTTCATCAGTAGTAACCCAACTAATCATTCCGTTGTTGTTCATTTCCACAGCTGCTAATTCGGCGTCCCATTTGTTTCTATTTTTTGCAAAAAAATATTTTTGTTGAGAAGCCAATGCAAATTCATCTTGTTCTTGTCGAGATATTTTCCATTGGTTGGCAACATTTTCTGCAGTTTCTCCCATTGAATATGGTTGATACATTTCTGCCAAATTTTTATTGATGAACCGCCAACCCATAGTTGTATCAAAAATTTTTGCCTCACGACTGAAAGCTGCTGCAGATTTTGGCATAACAAATGGAGCTCTTGACATACTTTCCACACCGCAAGCAATAATCATTTCGGCATCACCACACATAATTTGTCGTGCCCCATCCATGATGGCTTGTAATCCGGAAGCACATAATCTATTTACTGTATTTCCAGCAACTGAAACAGGTAATCCCGCTAGCAACGATGCCATTCTTGCAACATTCCGATTATCTTCTCCCGCTTGATTGGCGTCACCCGCAATAACTTCTTCAATAGCCGCAACATCAATGGAATGATTTCTTGCAACCAACGACTTAATAGCTTGCGCCAGCAAATCATCCGGGCGAATAGAACTTAATGAACCACCATATTTTCCAATGGGAGTTCGAACCGCATCAACAACATAAACTGCTTTCATAGATTTCTTTATGGTATCAAAAATAATTAAGAGTTAGCAATCTGGGTTGAAATGTACCTTTGCCAAATGTTGACAACAGAATTAAAGAATATCAGAACCCTTTCGCTTAGCGATATAGAGCAGTATTTTGAGACGTTGAATGAAAAAAAATTCAGAGCAAAGCAAGTGTACGAGTGGCTTTGGTTAAAACCTGTTCAGAACTTTGACGCTATGAGCAACTTAAGTAAAGAGTTGCGTCAAAAACTTAGTAGTGATTTTATCCTTCCGGCTTTAGTAGTTGATACAAAGCAAAATTCTACCGACGGAACGATTAAAAGCCGATTCAAAACTTTTGATAATCATTTTGTAGAAGGGGTGCTAATTCCTACCGAGGAAAGAAGGACGGCTTGTGTTTCTTCTCAAATCGGCTGCAGCTTGAGTTGTAAATTTTGTGCTACGGGATATATGAAGCGTGAACGAAATTTAACCTTCGACGAAATTTATGATGAAGTGGTTTTGCTGAACCAACAAAGTTTGGAAATTTTTGAAAAAAAATTAAGCAATATAGTTTTTATGGGAATGGGTGAGCCTTTGTTAAATTATAAAAATGTATTAAAAGCCATTGAACGGATTTCTGCAACGGATGGATTGGGTATGAGCCCACGAAGAATTACAGTTTCCACAGCAGGTGTTTCCAAACAAATAAAACAATTGGGCGACGACGATGTAAAATTCAAATTGGCACTTTCATTGCACGCCGCCAATGATAAAAAAAGACATGAAATAATGCCCATCAATGATACTAACAATATTCAATCATTAGTAGACGCATTGAATTATTTTTATCGGCAAACAAAAAATGAAATCACTTTTGAATACATTCTCTTCAAGAATTTCAACGACTCATTGAAAGATGCCGATGAGCTTATTAAATTATATCGTCAAGTGCCCGTTGATCTCGTGAATATTATTGAATACAATCCTATTGATGCTGCACGATTTGAAAAACCGGATGAAGAAAAAACGATGGCTTTTGTAAACCATCTCGAAAAGCAAAGAGTGAATGTTCGTGTGAGAAGAAGCAGAGGCCGGGATATTGATGCCGCTTGCGGACAATTAGCGAATAAGAAAGGGCATTAATTTTTTTAACAAATTTTGGATTCTTTGGATTAAACCTTTGGGTTTTTCTCCTGTCTTTCTTGCACTAAACTTTTATACTATGAAAATTTTTTTTGCACTAGTTTGTCTGATCGGTTGCTTTTCGTTAACAACGAATGCCCAACAAACTAGACACGGAAAAAGTAGGTTTCAAGGGAAACCGAATGAACAGTTTTTGCAAAAAATGAATCTCACAGAGGACCAAAAATTAAAAGCAAAATCAATTAATGGAGATTATAGAAAGCAAATGATGGATTTGAAAAAAAATGACGCCATCACAGTTAAAGAGTGGAAAGAAAAAAGAGAAAGTATTTCAAAAAAACATCGAAATGAAATGCAGAAAATTTTAACGCCAGAACAAAAAAATAAACTTATTAGTGCAAAAAATACAAAAAAGGAATTAGCGGTTATCGATGCAAAAGCAAAAATGGAAAAAATGAAAATTCATTTAGGATTAAGCAATGAGCAATCCGATAAACTGAAGAAAGAGCGAGTAGAAATAATGGAGAAAATGAAGTCTCTTCGCGAAAATGCTTCTTTAACTACAGAACAAAAAAAATCGGAAGTAAAAGAATTGGTAAAAAAAAGGAAAGAAATTTTGAACTCTGTACTCAGCAAGGACCAAATTGAGAAAATGAAAAAATCAAAAAAAGGCCATCAACGCCGTCGCCCTTCATTCGCCTAATCAATTGAATATATATATCGACAAGCCGCTATACTAATAGCGGCTTTCTTTTTACCATTAGGGTCGCTTGTAAAAGGTTACTTTTGCCAATCATTACTGTTGTAAAACAGAAAACTACTACACATGAAAAAGAAATCAACACAGTTTGATAAGTTTTCAAAAAAGAAAAGTAACGCCGCCGTAAAAGAAGAATTCAAGCAGCAAAAAAGAAAATGGAAAAAAGAGCGGGAAGAATTTTTTATCAAAAAAAAACAGGCTGTTCGTCGTCCACTTGAAAATGAACAAGCCAAGAAAAGCGATAAGGATAAACAATCCGAATCTTCTGAACAAATTCCCTTAAATAAGTTTATTGCTCACTGCGGTATTTGTGCCAGGAGGGATGCGGCTGAAATGGTAAAATCGGGAACCGTAAAAGTGAACAAAGTCGTAATTATTGAACCAGGACATAAAGTATCCTCCAATGATGAAATTTTTGTGAATGGAAAAAAAATATTCTTATCAAAAAATCTTGTTTACATTTTACTGAATAAACCTAAGGATTATATTACAACAACGCACGATCCTCAAGGAAGGAAAACAGTTTTAGATATTATTCGTCGTGCCACAACAGAACGTGTTTATCCTGTAGGAAGATTAGACAGAAATACTTCCGGTGTTTTATTATGTACCAATGATGGGGCATTAGCGCAAAAGCTGACTCATCCTAGCACACAAGTGAAAAAAATTTATGCTATTACACTTAATAAGCCATTTGAAAAAAATCATTTTGAAGCCGTAATGAAAGGAATAAATTTGGAAGATGGTATAGCAACCGTGGATGTATTAGCGTATAGTAATGCAAACGATAAAACGCAACTAGGAGTAGAAATACACAGTGGAAAGAATAGAATTGTTCGACGCATATTTGAACATTTGGGGTATGAAGTTGAAACTTTAGATCGAGTACTTTTTGCTGGACTAACCAAAAAAAATGTATCACGAGGGCATTGGCGTTTTTTAAATGAAAAAGAAATAAGAACCTTAAAGCATTTTGATAAAAGTATACGTTGATTGTTTTTCACTTACACGCCATGAAATTAGCATCACTTATTATTAAAGAAACTGAAAATTGGATTGCACTGAACAAGCCATCAGGATTGCTCTCCATTCCAGACAGAGCAGGGAATGAAATTTCATTAAAAAAAATATTGCAAGAAAAATATCCATCCATTTTTACGGTTCATCGTTTAGATCGCGACACAAGTGGAATAATTGTATTTGCCAAAAATGAAAAGGCGCATAAACATTTATCGCTGCAGTTTGAACAACGACAAACCACAAAAATTTATTTCGGATTTGTAGTAGGAACGATGCAAGATAAAAGTGGAACCATTGATGCTCCCATTGCTGAACATTGGTCTCAAAACGGATCTATGATGGTGCATCGAAACGGAAAGTCATCCTTAACTAATTATCAAGTATTGGAAGATTTTGGCATTTATAGTTTTGTACAATTTTCAATTCTTACTGGACGTACACATCAAATAAGAGTACATGCCAATCATATTGGACATCCCATTGTTTGTGATAATTTATATGGTGATGGAAAATCTATTTTGCTATCTGCTTTTAAATCCAAATTCAAACTTTCAAAAAAAGAAGAGGAAGAAAAACCATTATTGGGGCGTCTTGGCTTGCACGCGCAGCAATTACAATTCAAAGAACAGGACGGACAATCCGAAATGTTGGTGATTCCTCTTGCAAAAGATATGGAGGTAACGCTTAGACAACTAACGAAATGGAAAAGGCGTTAATTATAAAATTATTAGTGAGTAATTAATGGTTGAATTTTTTCGAAGCATAGCCGCTACGCCGCAGTATTTTTCAAGAGAAAGATCAATTGCTTTTCTCACCTTTTCTTCATTTTCAATTGCGGTATGAATACTAAATAGCAAGTGAATGTCTTTAAATACTTTCGGGTTTTCATCTGTTTGCTCTGTTACAGCATCAATTTGCAATTGCGAAAACTGCATTTTCATTTTACTTAAAATGGCGACAACGTCAATTCCAGAACAGCCTGACAAACCAGCCAAGAGTAGCGCCTTTGGGCTTATTCCCTTCAATCGATTACCATCCATTTGAACAAATTGTTCTTCGTGATTTGAAGTAAATTCTTGTTCTTGTTTCCATTGCGTATTAACTTTCATAAAATGTTTTTTATCGATGCATTAATGTTTTTAATTTCTTGGACATCCTGAAGTAAAATTCTTTATTAAATAATTGTGAATCGTGCATGGCTTTGTACGTTAGAAAAATACCAACAGGCGTCAACAATATTGTAGCTAACCACACGCCGGCTATGGGACTGAGTACGCCTTCTCGTGCATATTTTTCTCCGGTGGAATTAAAAAAATAAAAGAACATAAAAAAGATAACCGCAAATACAAGCGACGAGCCGATTCCTCCTTTTCGAATAATGGAACCCAAGGGCGCGCCAATTAAAAACAACACCAAACAAGCAATCGACAGTGTTATTTTTTTATGCCATTCAATTTGATACATCCGCAATTCTTTACGTTTATCAGCAAACTCTGATGCTGCAATTTCAGTATTAAGTGTTGCCGCAGCAACAAAGGAAGCTGCTTTTTGATTGACAAACATTTTGGCACTATCTGCAATCAGTTGATCAAATTTTTTTATTGACTTTGGCAAAACAACTTTCATCTGTTGATAGCCACTATCCATATTTTGGAAAAATGGAAAAACAGAAAAAACATCTCGTTGCACTCTTTTGGAAAAAATGGCAATTCCTTTTTCCAACGAATCAATATCATGGCTTAGTTGTCGCAAACTCAACATTCTAAAATTATCTTTATTCACAGAATCTGAAGTTCGCTGTCGCAAACCCAATGAACTTATATCAAATAATTTGTTGTATTCATCAAATTTTATTCGGATAAACTCAGTATTCGTACTTAGTTGATTACCTCGTTCTTGATAGCGCCACCCATCTTTGAGTTGAAATTCCATAAATCGTTTATCGGCCGAAGTGCGCATAATTCCACTTTTTGCAACGGTAAAATTATCTTGCAAATAATTATTGTAACCTCTTTCATAAATAATTACATCGTGAACAATACTGTCCGCTTCTTTTTTTCCAACCTTAATGGAGAAGCCATCAATCTTATCATAAAATTCACCTTCTTTAATGTCAAACGAAGGTTTTGCCCAAACAATATCTGCCAACAATGTTTGTGACTTTAAAATAGCAACCGGAATAATATTATTGGAGAATAAAAAAGCGATGCCACAAATAAACAAACTGACAACAAAAGTTGGACGCATAAATCGTAAAAGAGAAACACCCGAAGATTTTATGGCTACAAGCTCCATGCTTTCACCAAGATTACCAAAAGTCATTAATGAAGAAAGCAAAACTGCCAAGGGCAAAGCCATGGGAACTAACACGACGGTTTGATACCAAACAAATTCAAGTATGACTCCCATCGAAAGTCCTTTCCCTACAAAGTCATCAATCCATAACCAAAAATATTGCATCACCAATACCATCAGTGTTAGAAAAAAAACGGTAACAAACGGGCCTACAAAGGCTTTGATAATAAGTTTGTCCAATTTTTTTATCATACAATTTCTTAGTTGGAAATTCAATTCCTTTATTTTTTATAACAAAGGATTGTAAAACAAAAATAAGCTATTGAAAGTGGAGAAAAGCTTTATCGCACTAATATTCGATAGCTTTTAACAAAGAATAAACTTGATCTCTTGGAGAGATTTGGATGAAGAAAAAATTTAGAAAAGGAAAGAGGGATTAGTTACCCAATCTGCGAAATAAATCTTTTACTTGATAATCCCATAACCTACTTTGATCTTTAATTTCACTTTTATCTGCAAAATCTTTGATAATCAAAATTGTCTGATTCGTAATTTCTGATTTTTCAATTCGAAATTCAAAGAATTCATTTTTAGGAGAATGCAGCCAATGAAAACGAATAAATTTTCCTTGTTCCCTTTCTACCAATTCTGCTTTTTCTGCTGAACCATTCCATTCGAAACTGTAAATATTATCATTGACATTTACATTATCGGCAAACCATTCTTGTAAGGAAGAAGGATTGGAAAGGAATTCGAAGAGTATAGATGAGGAACATCTTACCGGAAATTCAAGGGTAAATAATTGCTTAGGGGTCATTTTTTATCTCAATTGCTGCAATGATATAGAAATAATATGTGTATAAAAATATTTTTTTTACTTTTTTAGTTAAATCTCAAACAGCGTGGGTTGTAGGAAATGCAAATTTGCTTTTAAAACGTATCACTTTCTGAAAATTCATAGAAAAAAATTATACAAAAATTGCCCGGCAAACAGTTCAATAAAGAGTAAAACTCAACCTTTATCCAACCTATCTTTGCAACTTCTTAAAAATGAACAATAGCTGTTCATTTCTTTATTTCAGACCAAACTATAGAAATTTTTATGTTCAATTCATTGCAAGAGCGTTTAGAGACGGCCTTTAAAAATTTAAAAGGTCAGTCGAGGGTTACAGAACTCAACATTGCTGCTACGGTAAAAGACATCCGAAGGGCATTAGTTGATGCCGATGTTAATTATAAAATTGCCAAAGACTTTACCGATAAAATTAAAGAAAAAGCAATCGGCGAAAAGGTTATTAATGCTATTAGTCCGGGTCAGTTAATGATAAAAATTGTGCAAGATGAGTTGACAGAGCTCATGGGAAGCCAATTAGCTACTTTCAATTCAAAAGGAAATCCGGCAGTTATTTTAATTGCGGGTTTACAAGGAAGCGGTAAAACTACATTTAGCGGAAAGCTGGCTAACTATTTAAAAGTAAAAAAGGGATTGACTCCTTTATTAGTAGCAGCAGATATTTATCGTCCTGCAGCTATGGAGCAATTGAGGGTTTTAGGTGAGCAAATTGGTGTAGAGGTTCATATTGAAGAAGAAAATAAAGATGCAGCTGCGATTGCCAAAAATGCCATTAATACTGCTAAAGCAAAAAACAAAAATGTTATTATTATTGATACTGCAGGTCGTTTGGCGGTTGACGAAATAATGATGACCGAAGTAGCAAACATTAAAAATGCAACTAGTCCTCAAGAAATTTTATTTGTAGTAGATAGTATGACGGGCCAAGATGCCGTGAACACCGCAAAAGTCTTTAACGAACGACTGGATTTTACTGGCGTAGTATTAACAAAATTAGATGGCGACACAAAAGGAGGGGCCGCCCTTTCTATTAAATACACTGTAAATAAGCCCATCAAGTTTATTAGTAGCGGTGAAAAGATGGATACGCTAGAATTGTTTTATCCCGAAAGAATGGCGCAGCGCATTTTGGGAATGGGCGATATTACAACCTTGGTAGAAAAAGCCCAGGAACAATTTGATGTTGAGCAGGCAAAAAGATTGGAAGGAAAAATTCGAAAAAACAAATTCGATTTTGCGGATTTTAAGTTGCAATTGGAGCAATTAAAGAAAATGGGAAACATGAAAGATCTGATGGGCATGATTCCTGGCGTGGGAAAACAAATAAAAGATATAGATCTCAATAATGATTCTTTTAAAGGTATTGAAGCCATGATCAATTCTATGACTCCTGCCGAACGGGCAGATCCCGATTTAATTGACCTAAGTAGAAAAAAACGTATTGCCAAAGGTTCTGGAAAAAATATGACTGAATTAAATGCTTTTATAAAGCAGTTTGATCAAATGAAAGATATGATGAAGAATATGAATAAGTCAAATATGTTGGGGAAAATGATGCCCGGTATGAAGCGCTAAAACGATATCTCAGGATTATCTTTTCAAACTTCTATTATTTATTGGCATTTAGCCTAAGCTTTCCTAACTTTGCTCCCCGGTTTTTACCGGAGAAACAACATTAATAACGCCTTTAAATTTTTATTTTATGGCTGTAAAAATCAGACTTCAACGTCATGGGTCTAAAAAAAGACCTTTCTATTCTATCGTGGCTGCCGATGCTCGTGCCCCCCGCGATGGTAAATTCATCGAAAAACTTGGAACTTACAATCCTCTAACTGTACCCGCCACTATTCATATTGATGGTGAAAAAGCGTTGGATTGGATAAGTAAAGGTGCTCAACCAACCGACACAGTACGTCGGATCCTAAGTTTTAAAGGTGTACTTTATTTAAAACATTTATTACGTGGAGTAAAATTGGGTTTGTTTGATAATGCCGCTGCAATGGAAAAATTTCAGAAATGGCATAGCGAACATGAATCCAAAAATAAAACTCGTCAAGATGATGCATTGAAAAATCGTCGTGCTCGCAAAGTACAACCAGCTCCTGCACCAAAAACGGAAACAGAAGCAAGTACTGAACCGGCAGAATAAATATTTGCTGCAAAGAAATTCATGAATCCCAACATTTGTTGTTGGGATTTTTTTTATACCCAAACTCGTAATATTTTTATACTCTGCATTTAAACTGATGTTTCAATAAATGGAAAACTATATTAAAATAGGAAAATTGGTTGCTGCTTTTGGAGTGAACGGAAGTTTAGTTCTCAAACATGAATTTCGAAAAAAAACATCGTTAAAAGGTCAGACTGTTCTTTTTACTGAAAACAAGAAAAATTCTTTTTTCCCTTGGTTTATAGAAACAGCCAATGCAAAAAATGAAAATGAAACAATAGTGATTTTGGAAGGTATCGACAGCCGAGAAAAAGCGTTACCATTATTGCAAAAAGCAGTTTGGTTACCCGAAAATGATTTCAAAAAATTTGCATCAAAAAAAGCGGCACTTTCATTATTGGGTTATGGCATATTTGAGGAATCAAAAGAGCTGGGGAAAATTTTAGAAATAGTTGAACAACCGCATCAACTACTTTGTCGGATTGAAATAAATGGGAAAGAAGTATTCATTCCGTTGCATCAAGAAACAATTCAAAAAATAAATCATACTAAAAAAGAAATACAAGTAATTCTACCTGATGGATTATTAAGTATCTATCTTGATTGATATAAATTAAATGTAGAAAGTGACAGACTCCTTGCGCCATATTGCTCACTTCGACCTCGATTCTTTTTTTGTTTCTGTTGAAATTCTCAATAATCCAAAACTGAAAGGGAAGCCAATTATTGTTGGCGGAACAAAAGATAGGGGAGTTGTAGCTACTTGTAGTTATGAAGCCAGAAAATTTGGCGTTCATTCAGCAATGCCTATGAGAACGGCTATGAAACTTTGTCCAGATGCAATTTTGCTGCAAGGAACAAAAGGTCAGTATAGTCATTATTCCAGAATAGTAACTGAAATTATTTCTGAAAAAGTACCCTTGTTTGAAAAAGCCAGTATTGATGAATTTTATGTTGACTTTACCGGTATGGATAAATTTTTTGGCGTTAGTAAATATGCACAGGAATTGAGAAAAGAAATTATTAAAAAAACCGGACTGCCTATTTCTTGCGGTTTGTCTTCGGGGAAAATGGTTAGCAAAATTGCTACGAATGAAGCCAAACCAAACGGTTTTTTGGAAATACCGCATGGAAAAGAAATTTCTTTTTTAGGTCCTCTTTCTGTAGAAAAAATTCCGGGTGTGGGTGAACAAACAGAAAAAATTTTAAGGAAAATGAATTTAAATACCATTGATGATATTGCAAATTCTACATCGAAAATATTGGAGAACAAATTGGGTAAATGGGGAAAAATGATTTGGCAAAAAGCTAATGGAATTGATAACAGCGAAATAATTACCGACTGGGAACAAAAAAGTATTAGTCACGAAAATACATTTGAGCAAAACCAAACGGATTTGGATTTTTTGATTCGCGAATTAGTGAGGCTTACAGAAAAAGCAGCAAAGGGATTAAGGGAAGAAGAAAAATTAGCAGGATGCATCACACTAAAAATTCGCTATTCCGATTTTGAAACTTTAACCAAACAAGAAGTAATTGATTATACTGCATTAGATAATGAATTGCTTGAGAAGGTGAAAAATATTTTCAGTAAGCATATTCAAAAAAACAGACCCGTTCGTTTGCTCGGAGTAAAGTATAGCCGCCTAATTCCATTCACTTTACAAATGAATATTTTTGATGACAGAATAGAAAAACTTCAATTATATAAAGCGGTTGATGCTATTAAAAATAAATACGGTGATAAAATGATGAAAAAACAATAATTCTATTCAATTATTGGAGTGTAATTTGGCGATGCTGCCGTACCTTTGCTCTTTAGAATAAAGCACATGTTAAAGCTGCTCCAAATTGACGTCAGTAATGCGATTAATGTAGGTAATGATTTCGAAACCTACCTTCCAATTTTCATACAATTAGTATTGGTGTGTGGACTCATTTTCCTTCTTTTGGGGGCTACTCATTTGCTTGGTCCCAAGCGGAAAACTGCAGATAAGCTGGAAGGTTTTGCAAGTGGAATAGAGTCGCATGGTCAGGCTCGTCAACCAATGGCTGTTAAATATTTTTTAGTAGCTATTTTATTTGTTTTGTTTGATGTGGAAGTCATCTTTTTTTATCCGTATGCTGTAAATTTTAAAGCACTGGGTTGGAATGGATTTTTAGCAGTGATGATGTTTGTAGGATTTTTTCTTTGTGGATTTATCTACATACTTAAAAAAGGAGCCTTGCAGTGGGAAGATTAATTTTTTTTAGAAAACATTTTAAGAACTAGAAAATAATGAGCCGTCCAGTTTCATATAATGTAAATATTAAACCTTTAGAAAGTGACATTTCTATAGGTGAATCACCTGAAGGAGTTCCAGGCGAAGGATTCTTTGCAACTTCACTTGATAAAGTAGTTGGGATGGCACGCAAGAATTCCATATGGCCACTTCCATTTGCAACTTCTTGCTGCGGAATTGAATTTATGGCAACAATGGGTTCGCATTACGATTTGGCAAGATTCGGAAGTGAACGAGTTGGTTTTTCTCCACGACAGTGCGATTTGTTAATGGTGATGGGAACAATTGCAAAAAAAATGGGACCAGTTGTAAAACAAGTTTATTTGCAAATGGCAGAACCTCGTTGGGTAATTGCCGTTGGTGCTTGTGCTTGTAGTGGTGGAATTTTTGATACCTATTCTGTATTGCAAGGAATTGATCAAGTAGTACCGGTTGATGTATATGTTCCTGGTTGTCCACCAAGACCCGAAGCCATCTTAGATGGGTTTATTCGCATACAAGATTTAGTAGGGAAAGAAAGTTTGAGAAGAAGAAATGGCGAAAAATATAAACTGCTTTTAGAAAGCTACGGTATTCAATAAACAGAATTTGACTTTTTGATTTATATGGCATTGAGCAACGAGTTGATAAAACAAAAATTAATTGCAAAGTTTGAAGAACAGGTTTCTTGTTTTTCAGATTCATACGACATGCTCACTTTTGAAGCACCGAAAGAAATGAATTTGAAAGTGTTGAGTTTTTTGTTTGATGATGAGACGTTGAAATTCAGATTTCTTACTGCACTTTGTGCAGTTCATTACCCAGAAAGTAGCGGAGGGGAATTAGCCGTTGTGTACCATTTACATAGTTTATCAGAAAATGTACGCATACGATTTAAAGTTTTTACCGATATTAAAAAACCGGATGTGTATTCAGCAACCGGACTTTTTTCTACTGCCAATTGGATGGAAAGAGAGACATATGATTTTTATGGTGTAAACTTTATTGGCCATCCAAATCTGATTCGAATTTTAAATGTGGAGGAAATGGATTATTTCCCGATGAGGAAAGAATTTCCGTTAGAAGATCAATCTAGAATTGATAAAGATGATGAAATGTTTGGAAGATAAAAATTGAAATTACTACTTGAGAAAAGTAAGAATCTTTCAAAGCATGAATTTTTTCAAATTGAATTTATGACCGAACAAGCGCATATAAAGTTACAAAAAGGGAGTATAGAAAAAACTACTACTACACTCAATTTGGGGCCAACTCATCCGGCTACTCACGGAGTGTTTCAAAATATATTAGAATTGGATGGTGAACGCATTGTTTCTGCAACACAAACGGTAGGATATATTCATCGTGCGTTTGAAAAAATTGCAGAGCGTCGTCCTCTTTATCAAATAACACCACTTACTGATCGATTAAATTATTGTAGCAGCCCACTCAATAATATGGGATGGCATATTACTTGCGAAAAATTATTGGGAATTCAAACTCCCAAACGAGTTGATTATTTACGCGTAATTATTATGGAGCTCTCGCGAATTTCTGATCACTTAATTTGTAATTCAATTGTGGGCGTAGATACGGGAGCTTATACCGGTTTTTTATATGTAATGCAGTACCGCGAATTGATTTATGAAATCTATGAAGAAATTTGTGGCTCGCGACTTACTACGAATATGGGCCGTATTGGCGGTTTCGAAAGAAATTTTAATGATGTTGCATTTCAAAAATTAGAAAAATTTTTAAAAGAGTATCCGGCTGTGCTGAAAGAGTTTATTAATTTGTTTGAGCGCAATAGAATTTTTATGGAACGGACTCAAGGTACAGGCGGTATCGATGCGGACCGCGCTTTGAACTATGGATTTACAGGACCGAATTTAAGAGCAGCAGGAATTGATTATGATGTACGAGTTCACACTCCGTATAGTAGTTATCAAGATTTTCAATTTAATATTCCAACAGGAACTACTGGCGATAATTACGATAGATGGCAAGTGCGCAATGCAGAAATGTGGGAATCCTTAAATATTATTGAACAAGCGTATAGAAAAGTTCAAGAGTTTAAAGGAACTGACGCCGATGTATTTCATGCCAATGTTTCGGAATATTATTTGCCTGAAAAAAAAGATGTGTACACAAAAATGGAATCGTTGATTTGGCATTTTAAAATTGTGATGGGAGAAATCAATATGCCAGTGGGAGAAGTTTATCAATCAGTTGAAGGTGCAAATGGCGAGTTGGGTTTTTATTTAATTAGCGATGGAGGAAGAACGCCGTATCGTCTTCATTTCAGGCGTCCGTGTTTTATTTATTATCAAGCGTATGATGAACTAGTAAGAGGAAGTATGTTAAGTGATGCCATTGTAACACTCAGTAGCTTGAATTTGATTGCCGGAGAAATGGATGCATAAATTAATTGAAAAATAGTTGAAAAGCAATGAAGTTTTCTGAAGAAAAAATAAAGGAAGTAGAAAAAATTATCAGCCACTTTCCCGAAGGGAAACATAAAAGTGCGTTAATCCCTGTTTTGCATTTAGCACAACAAGAGTTTGGAGGTTGGTTGAGTGTAGATACGATGGATTATGTGGCAACTTTATTGCGTATTGAACCCATTGAAGTGTATGAAGTAGCTACATTTTACAGTATGTATAATTTAACACCCGTGGGTAGCTATTTATTCGAAGTGTGTCATACAGGTCCTTGCATGTTGAATGGCAGTGATGATATTATAAAATACATTTTTGAAAAATTAGGTATCAAACCAGGAGAGACAACAGGCGATAAATTATTTACTTTAAAAACAGTGGAATGTTTGGGAGCTTGCGGTTATGCACCAATGATGCAATTGGGAAAAAATTATAGAGAGCATTTGACAAAAGAAAAAATAGATGCAATAGTTGAGGAATGTAGAAATAAGATAATAGCGAGTAATTAAAAATAAATAATGGGCAGAAAGCTTTTATTGGATAAAGTACAAATTGAAAACATTAGATTTTATGATGTTTATCGACGCGAAGGTGGTTACCGAAGCGTGGAAAAGGTTTTGAAAACTATGAGTCCATTAGATGTTGTTGAAGAAGTAAAAACCAGTGGGCTTAGAGGAAGAGGTGGTGCCGGATTTCCAACAGGATTAAAATGGAGTTTTCTTGCAAAGCCCGAAGGCATTCCTCGTTACTTGATAGTAAATGCCGATGAAAGTGAACCAGGAACTTTTAAAGATCGATACTTAATGGAGCTTCTTCCACATTTACTGATTGAAGGAATGATAGTTTCAGCTTATGCATTGGGCTCTAACTGTTCTTACATTTATATCCGTGGCGAGTACTCATGGATAGTAGATATTTTAGAACAAGCTATTGCTGAAGCAAAAAATAATGGATGGCTCGGGAAAAATATTTTAGGTAGTGGATTTGATTGTGAAATATATGTACAACGTGGAGCTGGTGCTTACATCTGCGGCGAAGAAACAGCCTTGCTTGAATCATTAGAAGGAAAAAGAGGGAATCCAAGAATTAAACCTCCTTTTCCTGCCGTAAAGGGTTTGTGGGATTGTCCAACCGTTGTAAATAATGTTGAAACTATTGCAGCCGTTGTACCCATTATCAATGAAGGTGCTGAGGAATATGCAAAAATTGGAATTGGAAAAAGTACAGGAACAAAACTTATCAGTGCTTGTGGAAATATAATAAATCAAGGAGTTTTTGAAATTGATATGACTATTAGTGTTGAAGAATTTATTTTTAGCGATGAGTATTGTGGAGGTATTGCTAATAACAGAAAATTGAAAGCGTGTATTCCAGGTGGTTCATCAGTTCCTATTTTACCGGCCAATCTTTTACTAAAAACAACAAAGGGTAATCAACGAATGATGACTTACGAAAGTCTTGCAGAAGGTGGCTTTCAATCGGGTTCTATGATGGGTTCCGGTGGTTTTATAGTTTTGGATGACAATCAATGCGTGGTAAAACATACATATACTTTAGCTCGTTTTTATCGTCATGAAAGTTGCGGACAATGTTCTCCTTGCCGAGAAGGAACAGGATGGATGGAAAAGATTTTACATAAAATTGAAAATGGAAAAGGAAAGCAAAGTGACATTGATTTGTTGTGGGATATTCAAAGAAAGATTGACGGCAATACTATTTGTCCATTTGGTGAAGCAGCCGCATGGCCTGTAGCTGCAGCAATCCGCCATTTTAGAGATGAGTTTGAATGGCATATAGATAATCCTGAATTATGTTTGCAAAAAAATTACGGAATTGCTAATTATGCAAAACCAATTGAAATTTTAGTTTAAACAATATGTCGGCACCAAAACAAATATTTAAAGTTACCATCGACAATATTACCATTGATGTGGAGCAGGGCACAACAGTGTTGCAGGCTGCAAGAAAAATTGGTGGAGACGTTGCTCCTCCCACAATGTGCTATTATAGCAAATTACAAGGTAGCGGTGGAAAATGTCGAACTTGTTTGGTTGAAATAGCCGAAGGCTCCAAAGCCGATCCTCGACCGATGCCAAAATTGATGGCTTCTTGCAAAACAAATGTTATGGATGGAATGGTTGTAAAAAATATTACAAGCCAAAAAGTTATTGATGCAAGAAATGGTGTAGTTGAATTTTTATTACTGAATCATCCATTAGATTGTCCCGTTTGCGATCAAGCAGGAGAATGTGATTTACAAGACTTAAGTTACAATCACGGTAAAGATGGAACGCGCTATGAATTTGAAAGAAGAACATTTGAAAAAGAAGATATCGGTCCGCACATTCAACTTCATATGACGCGTTGCATTCTTTGTTATCGTTGCACGTATGTTGCCGACCAACTCACCAACCAAAGAGTCCACGGAATTTTAGACAGAGGTGATCACTCAGAAATTTCCACATACATTTCTAAAGCAATAGACAATGATTTTTCAGGAAACATGATTGATGTATGTCCTGTTGGCGCATTGACGGACAAAACATTTCGATTTAAAAATAGAGTTTGGTTTACAAAATCGTTGAATGCGCATAGAAATTGCGACAAGTGCTGTGGACAAGTAACCTTGTGGCAGCGTGGAAATGAAGTGCTACGTGTTACGGCACGGAAAGATGAATGGAACGAAGTTCAAAATGTGGACGGAAAACCGGGATGGATTTGCAATGATTGTCGATTTGAAAAAAAGAAAACAAGTGATTGGGTGATTGAAGGCGAAACAGTTATTAATCGTCACTCGGTAATGGCACAAGGAAAATATCCGGGACTTATTAAACCGAAAGAAACAATAGCCGATGTAATGAGTGGGCGACAACCAAAATTGTTGATGGATATTCATGATGTGAGTGATGTAAATGAGCCGCACATTGATTTATCGCTAATTCAAGGAGCAGCAACTAGTAAAACATTCGACAAAGACAGTAAACAACCAACATGATTTTAGAAGCAATTGATAGTTGGATTTTTTTAGAGAAAACAATTTTAATTCTGACTATCGTCAGCATAACATTTTTCATTGCCATGTATTCAACTTGGGCCGAACGAAAAGTAGCCGCTGTAATGCAAGATCGCAGAGGCCCAAATCGTGCCGGACCTTTCGGACTTTTTCAGCCACTTGCTGATGGTCTTAAATTATTTATGAAGGAAGAAATTATTCCAACCGTATCATCTAAATATCTTTTTGTAATGGCTCCGGCGTTGGCGATAATTACCGCATTAATGACGAGTGCCGTTATTCCTTGGGGAAATACAATTCATTTATTTGGTAGAGATATCTCTTTACAAATAACCGATATCAATATTGGAATTCTTTACATTTTTGGTGTAGTAAGTTTGGGCGTTTATGGAATAATGATTGGCGGTTGGGCATCTAATAATAAATTTTCATTATTATCCGCTATTCGTGGTGCTTCTCAAATGATTAGTTACGAATTGGCGATGGGATTATCATTGATTGCATTATTAATGATGACAGGCTCATTGCGTCTCAGTGTAATTGTTACACAACAAAGCGAAGGATTGTTTAATTGGAATATCCTTTATCAACCCTTGGGATTTTTACTATTTTTTATTTGTGCATTAGCCGAATGTAACAGAACTCCATTTGATTTGCCCGAAGCAGAAAACGAATTAAATTTTGGATACCATCAAGAATATTCATCCATGAAATTGGGTTTTTACTTGTTTGCAGAATACATCAACATGTTTATCAGCGGCGTAGTAATGGCAACATTATTTTTTGGCGGTTATGATATTCCTTTTGTAAATGAATCGTTGTGGGGAAATGAGTGGTGGGTAGCATTGCTAGGATTTGGAATATTGTTGACAAAAGCATTGTTTTTTGTTTTTGTATTTATGTGGATTCGGTGGACGATTCCGAGATTCCGTTACGATCAATTAATGAATCTGGGATGGAAAGGACTAATTCCGTTAGCTCTAATAAATATGATATTAACGGCAGCAGGAATGTTGTTTTTTGGAAAATAATTGAAGATGTGTTCAAAAAAATGTAGGTAGAAATAAAATATGCAAGCATTAACAAACAGATGGAAACTGGTGAGCCGCAAACCAATGACGGTAGTGGAAAGATTATATCTGTGGAATATTTTTAAAGGCATGATGATTACGTTTAGTCATATTTTTAAAAGAAAACCTACTGTTAATTATCCAGAACAAACAAGAACATTCAGTCCCGTATTTCGTGGACTTCAGGTTTTAAATAGAGATGAAGATGGACGTGAACGTTGCACAGCTTGCGGCTTGTGTGCCGTTGCTTGTCCAGCAGAAGCTATAACAATGGAAGCGGCTGAACGATTACCCAACGAGGAGCATTTATATAAAGAAGAAAAATATGCAGCCAAGTACGAAATCAATATGCTGCGTTGTATATTTTGTGGTTTATGCGAAGAGGCTTGTCCAAAAGATGCTATTTATTTATCGCAAACATTTGCTCCTTCAAATTATTCAAGACAAGGATTTATTTATAAAAAAGAAGATTTATTAATTCCACATCCAATAGAAAATCCAGAAGCGTTTGAAAAAGCACTGGGAGAAAGAAAACCAAAAACAATAAACTAACCAAGAAGTTAAAAGTAAGAACTGAATTATGGGAATAACGGCAATATTATTTTGGACACTTTCCACGCTGGCAGTTTTTAGTGCGTTGATGATGGTGGTAAGTAAAAATCCGGTTTATAGTGTGTTGTGGTTAATTCTGGTTTTCTTCGCTATATCTGGGCACTATCTTTTGATGAATGCACAGTTTCTTGCCATCGTCAATATCATTGTTTATGCGGGTGCCATCATGGTACTATTCCTTTATGTTTTGATGTTGATGGATTTAAAAAAAGATACGGAGCAGAAAAGAAATAGAGGAATATTATTTGCTGGTGTATTAGCAGGAGGATGTTTATTATTAGTATTAGTAGCTGCATTACTAAAAACAGATGAAGCTTCAGTATTAGTGCAAACACAAGTTGGGAATATTGGTTTGATTGAAGAGTTGGGGAAAATATTATTCAAGGAATATTTGATACCATTTGAAGTAAGCAGCATCTTATTTTTAAGTGCAATGGTGGGCGCTGTGGTAATTGGAAAAAAATAAATAGTAAAAGATTTTATGCCGATTAATTATTACATCATTTTGTCAATCACATTATTCTGTATTGGAATAGTGGGTGTGCTTACTCGTCGCAATGCAATTATTGTATTTATGTGTATTGAATTGATGTTGAATGCTGTGAATTTATTAATGGTAGCATTTTCAAAAATGCATCATTTAAAGAATGCGGCTATCAATGCATCTGCCGGTAGTGAAGGACAACTTTTTGTTTTTTTTATTATGGTGGTAGCGGCTGCAGAAGTTAGCGTTGGGCTGGCTATTATTGTTATGTTGTATCGTAATACACACTCGGTTGATATTAATTTTTTGAATAGATTGAAACATTGATATGAAAGAATTTTTGATGTTAATATTATTGTTGCCCTTGTTGGGGTTTTTCCTGAGTGGACTGGGAAGAAAAACATTTCATAAAAAAACTATTTCGGCAATTTCCTGTGGTGTCATTTTTTTATCTTTTTTATTAAGTTACTTTCAATTTTTAGATGTTGTCAAAAGTGGAGTTGTTGTATTCGATTACTTCAATTTTATTAAAGTTGGAACTTTTCAAATTCCTTTTTCTTTACAAATAGATCAACTTTCTTCTGTTTTTCTTTTAATTATTACGGGTGTTGGCTTTCTGATTCATGTTTATTCGGCTTCGTATATGAAAGCAGAAAGCACGGAACATTATGGAAGATTTTTCTCTTACCTCAATCTATTTATTTTCTTTATGTTGTTGCTAGTTCTTGGTGGCAATTTTGTAATTCTGTTTATGGGTTGGGAAGGAGTAGGTTTATGTTCTTATTTACTCATTGGATATTGGTTCAAAAACAATGAATATAATTATGCTGCTCGAAAAGCATTTATAATGAACCGCATTGGTGATCTTGGTTTTTTGATTGCCATTTTTTGGTTGATTGCTAAATTAGACACTACTTCTTTTTCGATTATTTTTTCAAGTGAGTCGTTGGCCAAGCTTTCTTCATTTGATATTACTGCAATTACATTATTGCTTTTTGTTGGTGCCACCGGAAAAAGTGCACAAATTCCACTTTACACTTGGTTGCCCGATGCAATGGCAGGCCCCACGCCGGTTTCGGCATTAATCCACGCAGCTACAATGGTTACGGCAGGTATCTATTTAGTGGCGCGATGTAACGTGTTATATTCATTAGCACCAATTACACAAACGGTTATTATTATTATTGGTTTATCAACAGCAATACTTGCTGCAACTATTGCGCTGAAGCAAAATGATATTAAAAAAATATTAGCATACTCAACGGTTAGTCAACTTGGGTATATGTTTTTGGCATTAGGACTTGGTGCTTATTCGGCTGCGGTATTTCATGTATTGACGCATGCTTTTTTTAAAGCATTATTATTTTTGGGAAGTGGAAGTGTTATTCATGCAATGAGTGGCGATCAGGATATTCGAAATATGGGTGGATTGAGTAAGCAATTAAAAATTACCTATGCTACTTTTCTAATCGGATGTTTTGCAATTGCCGGTATACCGCCACTAAGTGGATTCTTCTCCAAAGATGCCATTCTGTTGAGTGCTTTTGAAAAAAGCCCTGTTTTGTATTGGCTTGCACTTGTTGGTGCTTTGCTTACAGCATTTTATATGTTTCGATTGTTCTTTCTTACTTTTTCTGGAAAATTTCGCGGAACAAAATTGCAAAAAGAAAACATTCATGAAAGTCCCATGGCTATGACAATTCCATTAATCATTCTTGCTGTGCTTTCAATTGTAGGAGGATTTATTGGAATACCTGAAATATTTATTCATGGAGGAGATAGACTTTCTCAATTTTTATCGCCGGTTATTGGAACACAAAATAAATTATCAGTATCGCACACTACCGAATATTTATTAATGGGTTTATCAACCATTTTTATAATTGCAACTATATTATTGGCGCAAAAAAAATTTACAAAATATCAGCCAACTTCAGAATCCAAATTAGGGAAATTGATAGAGAACAAATGGTTGGTTGATGAACTGTACAATAAAATAATGGTAAATCCTATCAATCAATTGGCACGAGTATTAAATGACGTGTTTGAAAAATCGGGCATTGATGCTGTTGTAAACGGCGTTGGCAAACTGGTTCATTATAGTAGTAGACAAATTCGTTTGTTGCAAAACGGATTAGTGGGTAATTATATTTTATTAATGATTATCAGCATGATAATAATTTTTACATTTCAATTCTTTTTAAAGAAATAAACTTAGTTAGCATCCTATGATTGCAATCTTATTAATATTTATTCCTTTGCTATTAGGCGCAGTAACTTTTTTCTTGCCAAGAGGAAATGTTTCAAGAATAGTTTCATTGATATCTTCAATGGCCACACTTGTAGTTTCATTATTGGGATTAACAGCTTTTAGTAATAAAAAATATCTTCAATTTAGTGCCGATTGGTTGCCAGGTTTGGGAAGTGCTTTTTCTTTGCAACTCGACGGAATCGGACAACTGCTTTGTCTTTTAACGGCCATTTCATTTCCAATAATTTTTATTTCTACTTGGAATAGAGAGTATAAAAAAGCGGCCAATTTTTTTGCACTCATGTTATTATCACAAGCAGGATTGATGGGGGTTTTTTTAGCAATGGACGCTTTGGTTTTTTATTTCTTTTGGGAGTTGGCATTAATTCCTGTTTATTTTCTTTGTTCCATTTGGGGAGGAGAAAAAAGAATTGCCGCTACATTTAAATTTTTTATTTATACGTTTGTTGGATCGGTACTTATGTTGGTTGCATTAATTTATTTACAATCGCAAACAGCTGATCAATCTTTTTCCATTCAATCATTTTATAATCTTCAATTAGATTATAATACGCAAGATTGGATTTTTGTATTAATGTTTATTGCATTTGCCATTAAAATGCCTGTTTTCCCATTTCATACTTGGCAACCTGATTTGTATGAACAATCGCCAAATGCTGTAACAATGGTGCTGAGCGGCATTATGGTTAAGATGGGAGTATTTGCAGTGATACGCTGGTTGCTGCCCGTATTGCCAGCCGGATCTTTTGCTTTGGGAGAAACAACAGTAACAGTCTTAGCTGTCATTGGTATGATTTATGCGTCATTACTTGCTTTTCGTCAAGACGATTTGAAACGTTTAATTGCATATTCTTCCATTGCGCATATTGGATTGATGGTAGTTGCCATTTTTTCTGAAACACAATTAGCTATGCAAGGTGTAATGATTCAAATGTTTAATCACGGAATTAACATTATTGGCTTGTGGATTATTGTTGAAGTGATTGAAAGAAAATATGGAACAAGAAAACTTTCTGAATTGGGAGGGTTGGCGCAAAAAGCACCGGCAATGTCAATTTTATTGCTTGTCATAACATTAGCCAACATTTCTTTGCCATTAACGAATTCTTTTGTTGGTGAATTTCTGATGTTCAGTGGAATTTTTTCATCTAACATTTATAGTTATAAAATTTTGATAACGGTGGCTGCCGGTATTTGTATCATTTTAGGGGCGGTTTATATGTTGCAAATGGTTCAAAAAATTATTTATGGAACTACATCTGCCAAAACAGAAAATGGAGAAGATATTCAGATGCATGAAAAAGTAGTGTTATCCATTATTGTGATTTTGATAATTGGTATTGGATTGTATCCGCAATCAATTTTGGATTTAACTCAAGCAACAACCGATGCTATTTTGAAAGAAGCCAACGTTTTGCACTTATTGAAAAAATAAACGAACTAAAAAAATGAATGCGTTAATTGTTGCAGCAATTTTAGGAGTAGTGATGATGTTTGCGGGAATCATTACGAAGCAAAAATCTTCCATTCGGTTGTTAGCCATTGCTGGTTTAATTGTTGTTCTATTCGCTAATGTGCTTGATACTTACGGGTTTCACTTTTTTAGCATCCCGTTAAATGGAATGTTGCATTTCGATAAACTTTCTTATTTTTTTACTTCAATTGTATTAGCCTGCACACTCATCTTTTTTCTACTTTCAGCAAAGGATTTGGAAAAAGTGGGCTTTCATTATTCCGAATATTTTGCATTAATCTTTTTCATTCTGTGCGGAATTATTCTGGTTTCTGCATTTGGTTCTTTATTGATTCTTTTTTTGGGTATTGAAATTATTTCCATTCCACTTTATATCTTAACTGGAAGTGATAAAAAAAATCTAAGAAGCAATGAAGCTTCATTAAAATATTTTTTATTAGGAGCATTTTCAACAGGGTTAATGTTGATGGGTATCACTATGTTTTATGGAAGCACCGGTAGTTTTTCAATATTAAATTCAATAAATGTGGGAGCAGAACCATCAGCAATGTTGATTGTTTCAGTTTTATTGTTAGTGTTTTCAATGTCGTTTAAAGTATCGGCAGCACCATTTCATTTTTGGACACCCGATGTGTACGATGGAGCGCCAACAGTTATCACTTCTTTCATGGCTACTATTGCAAAAGCCGCTGCATTTATTGCATTTATTCGATTATTTTATCTCGGTTTTGGAAACATACAATCTAGTTGGCAATGGGTGATAGCCGTTATTACTGCCATCACTTTAATTATTGGAAATCTAACAGCAGTTTTCCAGCAAAGTGTAAAACGAATGTTAGCTTATTCGAGCATTGCTCAAGTTGGTTTTATGATGATGGCAATTTTGTCGCTCAATACATTTTCCATAGAAGGTATTTTATTATATACTGCGGCATACAGCATTGCAACATTGGGCATTTTTTCAGTATTGGCAAAAATGAAAGATTATAGTTTCGAAGCATTTAATGGTTTTGCAAAACATCAACCTATAGTTGCCTTTTCAATGACAGTATTTCTACTTTCATTGGCGGGCATTCCATTAACAGCTGGTTTTCTTTCCAAATTTTATATGCTGAAATCAGTGATGCTAACTGAAAAGTTTTTATGGCTAATTATTCTCGCCGTTTTAATGGCAGCCGTTAGTATTTATTATTATTTCCGACTAATTCAAGTTATGTATTTTAAAGAAGGTGTCGAACCGGCAATAGAAATTTCTTCATCCTTCAAATGGTTATTGGTTGTATTGGCGGCATTAGTGATTTTGCTTGGAATTTATCCGCAACTGTTGTTCAATTGGTTTTATTTCTAGAAAACTATTTTTTACTCAACACTCCTTTTGTAATAAAATATTGCGCTGCAGCATAAGTTCCTAATATCCAAATTTTGGCAAGTGGAATGGGCAATAAAAATTTATTGACAGCCAACATACTGTCGGAAAGGGTAAAGAAAATTGCTCCAATCATAATCAGTTTAAAACTTTCATCACTTACTTTTCCATAACGATTTAGGGCAAAAAGATTCATACTTATTAATACAGCAGTATAAGCAAACACAGGAATTTTAAGTCCTCCTAAATTGTTAAAGAGAAGAGTGAATAACAGAGTTCCAAAAGCTAATATTGCCAAAACAATAATTGGTTTGGTTTTTAGTTTTTTTGATGGAATAGCATTGTCAGTGGAACGTAAGTAATAAATAATGTAAAACACATGCGCAGCCAAAAATGCAACTAACCCTAAAACAAAAAATTTGGGATTGTTTTTTTGAAATAATAACAACACATCTCCAAATAGTGAGAATATTAATCCGCTGCCAGCAAAAAATAAAGCCTTAATTTTTTGTAAAGGATTTATGGCAATGTAAACTAGTAAGCTAATAACGATAAGTGGCTTAAAAATAACTTCAAGAATAAAATTATTCGTGTAATGGACATATAATACTGCGGCAACTAAAACTAAAAAAACAGGAAGGAAATTACTTTTAATAAAATTTTTCATTTTCGACTTGTTTAATATGGGATTTCTAAAGAATAAGTATAAAAATAGTAGTTTAATTTTTGTAAAAAAGAATAATAGATTTTCATTTACCCCAGTTTTTTTACCGTTAGTGTATTTTACTCGTACAATATCCATCTGCCCCTATCTTTGTTTTCACTTAAAAATCTAAAACATGACTAATCTAGTTAAACATTTATTTTTTGGTTTTGCATTGTTGGGTTCAAACTTAATTGCATCAGCACAAGTTCGACCTGCAGTTGCTGATACTTCTGTAAAACCTGCAGTAGCAGCTCGACCTGCTACAAGCGGTCCAAAAGCGTATAAAGAAATAATTACGGATAAAGCAAAATCTGATGATGGATTTTTCAAAGTTCATAAAGTAGAAGACAAATGGTATTTTGAAATACCCGATGCTTTATTGGGCAGAGATATTCTTGCTGTAAACAGAATTTCAAAAGCTGCTGCAGGAATGCGGAGTGGTGGATTTTTTGGTTATGCCGGCGATCAGATCGGACAAAATGTAATTCGTTTTGAAAAAGGACCTAATAATAAAATTTTCCTTCGCAATGTTTCTTTTGCGGAATACACCAAAGATTCAAGCTCTCCAATGTTTTCTGCGGTTAATAATTCCAATGTACAACCCATTGCAGTAGCCTTCGAGATTAAGGCATTTTCTAAAGATTCAACGGGATCTGTTATTGAAATAACGGATTTTATTAGTGGCGATAATGATGTGTTACATTTTAGTGGTTCACTAAAAACAAGTTTACGATTAGGAATGATTCAAGCTGATAAATCTTATGTGGATGGTGTGAAATCGTTTCCTATTAATATTGAAATAAAAGCGCTAAAAACTTACGGTAGAACTCCTGCAATGCCAACCCCCGGTGGTGGTGGAAGTGGTGGTGGCGCAGCTCCTTCTGGAAATATGACATTGGAACTGAATAGTTCATTGGTTCTTTTGCCGAAAACTCCTATGCAGTCACGATATTTTGATCCCCGTGTTGGATACTTTGCTGTAGGTTATACCGATTATGATGCCAATCCACAAGGTGTAAAAAGCATTAGTATGGTTAAGCGTTGGAGAATGGAACCCAAAGATGAGGATATTGAAAAATATAAAAGAGGAGAATTGGTTGAACCTAAAAAACCTATCATTTTTTATATTGATCCTGCAACACCTAAAAAGTGGATTCCCTATTTAGTTCAAGGTGTAAATGATTGGCAAATCTCTTTTGAAAAAGCTGGATTTAAAAATGCAATCATGGCAAAACTAGCTCCTACAAAAAGTGAGGATAGCACATGGAGTTTGGATGATGCTCGTAATTCTGCAATAGTTTATAAACCTTCCGATATACCCAATGCCAGTGGGCCAAGTATTTCCGACCCTCGTAGCGGAGAAATTATGGAAAGCCATATTAACTGGTATCATAACGTAATGCAATTATTGCACGATTGGTATTTTGTTCAATGTGCTCCAACCGATCCTCGTGCAAGAACAATGAATTTCGATGATGAGTTGATGGGACAGTTAATTCGTTTTGTTTCATCGCACGAAGTGGGACATACGATTGGTCTTCGTCATAATTATGGTTCCAGCAGCAGTGTGCCAGTTGAAAATCTTCGCAATAAAGCGTGGGTTGAAGCAAACGGTCATACACCATCTATTATGGATTATGCACGCTTTAATTATGTAGCGCAACCGGAAGATAATATTAACGAATCTGGTCTTTTTCCTAGAATTGGCGATTATGATAATTGGGCAATAGAATGGGGTTATCGAATATTTGATGAATATAAAAATGCTGATGCAGAAAAAACACATTTAAATAAATGGGTTATTGGAAAATTAAAGGATAATAGATTATGGTTTGGAAGCGAAGTAAATCCTGATGATCCACGCAGCCAAAGTGAACAAGTTGGCGATGATGCTATGAAAGGAAGTGCTTATGGCGTTAAAAATCTTCAACGAATTGTTCCCAATTTATTAGAGTGGACAAAAGAAGAGAATGAAGATTTTTCAAGTTTGAGCCAAATGTATGGTCAGGTTACTTCTCAGTTTAATCGTTATATGGGACATGTTACAAAATACATTGGAGGTATCATGGAAACTCCTAAAATGGTAGAAGAAGAAGGTTCTGTTTATGAAAATATATCCGAAGCAAAGCAAAAAGAAGCCGTTGCTTTTTTACAAAAACAACTTTTTGCAACCCCAACTTGGTTAATCAATAATGGTATCTCTTCTAAAACAGGAGGAAATCCGGTGAGCACAATTGGCAGTATTCAAGATGCCATGCTGAATCGTATTTTAAGTACAAGAACAATGGCAAAATTATTGGATGGGGAAGCTGTAAGTGGAAAACAAGCTTATCAGGTTACAGAACTTTTATCCGATATGAAAAAAGGCATTTGGAGTGAATTATCGGCAGCTAAAGCTATTGATATTTACAGAAGAAATCTTCAAAAATCGTATATCAATGTGTTGAGCAATATCGTCAATCCACCACCAGTTTCTATATTATCAACAGGAGGATTTATAACTAGTGGTCCAGCCGTGTCTGTTGAGAAGTCTGATAGCAGAAGTATTGTAAGGGCACATCTTCAACAATTGAAAAATGAAGCAAAAGCTGCTTCTACAACAATTGGAGATGAGATGAGTCGATATCATTTACAAGATGTTGTGTCTCGTATTGAAGCAGCATTGAATCCCAAAAATTAGAATAACATATTTCTTTTGAAAAGCAGGGTTTTGAACTCTGCTTTTTTTTATGCACTTTCCGACTATCAAATAATAACATATTAGATAAAATTGCTTTAGTAATTTCGTACCTATGAGATTTATAGATGTGTTTTTGATTTCCTATCGTTCGGTACGAAGCAATAAATTACGTACAGGATTAACTGTAGCTATAATTGCTTTGGGAATAATGGCGTTGATACTTGTGAACACTTCTATAAAAGCCATTAATCAAAAATTTACGGATAGTTTCTCAACCATGGGCGCCAATGGATTTACCATTCGATATAAGGAAAGAAATATACACTTTGGTAATGATGGCAATAACGAATTGAAAAAAGAAAAGAGTGGGAAAAAGAAAGAGAAAAAATCCAATATGGGAAAGCGTATTACCATTGATGAAGCCGATTTGTTTAAAGAAAATTTCAAATTTCCTTCATCATCAAGTATATCGGTTTTTGCCAATCGTGAATCCTTAATTTCTTTTGAAACTAAAAAAACAAATCCCAATGTTATTGTAATTGGAGCTGATGAAAACTATTTACTACTTAATGGTTTTGAATTAGCAGGAGGACGAAATATCAATCTTATTGATATACAGTCTGCAAGATATGTATGCCTTTTAGGAAACGATGTAGCTAGTAAATTATTTGGAGGGAAACCCGATAAAGCCGTAAACGAAATTGTTCGGGTTCAAAATATACCCTATCGGGTAATTGGAATATTGGCCAGCCGCGGCTCTTCGTTTGGAATGAGTTTGGATAATCGAGTTATTACTTCTTATAAAAATGTGGATCGGCAATTTAACTCTGGAAGTTCTTATGTGGTAGCCGTAAAAACCGACGATATTTTACAAATGGATCAAGCCAGTGGAGAGGCGGAAGGTTTGTTTCGTGCTGTTCGAAAGCTTACAACTACCGAAGAAAATAATTTTGTATTGGATCGAAATGATAGTATGGTTGAAAAAGCAATGAACTCCATAGGATTTATTACTATTTCTGCAACCGTCATTGGATTAATTACATTAATTGGCGCTGCCATTGGGTTAATGAATATTATGTTAGTAGCAGTATCAGAACGGACAAAAGAAGTAGGATTGATAAAAGCCATTGGCGGTAAAAGTAAAATAGTACGGTATCAATTTTTGTTAGAATCCACTATCATTAGTGTAATGGGTGCTTTATTTGGAATTGTGTTCGGAATTCTATTCGGCAATGGCGTTTCATTGCTTATTGATACGGGGTTTGTGGTTCCTTGGAATTGGGTAATTCTCGGAATTGTAATTTGTACAGTTGTTGGATTATTAGCAGGATTATACCCCGCACTTAAAGCTGGGAGGCTAAATCCCATCGAAGCGCTTCGATATGAATAACCCCTTTTTTAAAAGGTATAAAAATTAGTTACTATTAATTATTTCTTAACAATTTGAAGTGGAAAATTTTTTCAAAAAAAAGTTGGTTAAGAATAAAAATCATGTAATTTGCCCCCCTTGTGGTAAAATTTTTGGATACAATTTTCCCAAAATAGAAACCATACTATATTTTTTTTAAAAACTACAAAAATTAAAACTAAGATCATGGCTGACACTAAACCAACAGCATCTCTAAGTGCTACTTCGGTACAAGCAAAAGAAAGCAGCAATTCAATTTCATGGCTGGCTCCCATTATTTGTGTGATAGCAGGTTACGCCGTTTGGCGTTTTTATTTTGGAGCTGCTAGCGGCTTCGATGTCCCAGACACTGCTGGTGGATTTTGGCCGCACCATCAAAAACCTAAAGGAGCATTAAATGCAATTTATGAAGGTGGTATCATCGTTCCACTTTTGATTGGAATGTTTTTTATGGTGGTTACTTTTTCTATTGAGCGTTATCTTACTATTCGTAAAGCATTGGGCGGTGGATCTATTGCTTCATTAATTCGTAAAGTTCAATTCAACCTAGCCAATAAGAATGTGGATGCAGCTATAGCAGAGTGTAACAAACAAAGTGGTTCTGTTGCTAATGTAATGCTTTCAGGTTTGCGTCGTTATAAAGAAATGACTATTAATACAGAATTAAATGTGGAGCAAAAAGTTATAGCTATTCAGAAAGAAGTAGAAGAAGCTACAGCTTTGGAGTTACCGATGCTACAAAAGAATTTGGTTTTTCTTTCTACCATTACTGCAGTAGGTACGTTAATTGCCTTATTAGGAACGGTATTAGGTATGATTCGTTCATTCTCTGCATTAGGTGACGCCGGTGGTGGTGCAGGTGCAGCAACTGAACTTGCCGTTGGTATTTCTGAAGCATTATATAATACAGCATTGGGTATTGGTACTTCTGCCATTGCCTTAATTATGTACAATATGTTTACTACTAGAATTGATTCTATTACGTATGGTATTGACGAGTCTGGCTTTACGCTGACACAAAGCTTTGCATCGCTTTATAAATAAGCCTGCACTATTTTGTAAAAATGGAAAAAGTGATTCTTCAATACTAAAATAATTTTACATGCCTAGTGTTAAAATACCGAAAAAGAATACCGATGTGGATATGACTCCATTTGTGGATGTGGCATTCTTGATTCTTACATTTTTCATCATGGCTACCAAGTTTAAACCTGCGGAGCCTGTAGAAATAAAAACACCCAATTCGGTATCAACAAAAGCGCTTCCTGAAAACGATGCCATTCTTATTACACTCGATAGTTCGGGCAGAATATTTTTCAGCATGCTAGCGGAAAAAGATCCCATCCAGAAATATCAGGTTATAAAAAATATCAGCGATTCAAGAAAACTTGGGTTGACAGAAACGGAGATGAAAAATTTTGTTCAAATGCATGCAGTGGGAGTTTCTTTTAGTTCCTTAAAACAATTATTATCCATTCCGATTGATGATCAAAAATCAGTAAGACAACCAGGTATTCCAATAGATACTTTGGGTGGCGAACTTTTTTATTGGATTAGAGATGCCAATAGTGCCTTTGCCGGTAAAAAAGTAAACTATATGGTTAAGGGTGATAATAATGCCAAGTATCCGTCGTTTAAAATGGTATTGGATGCCTTCAAGAAGAACGATATTCATAAGTTTAATCTTATTACTATGCTTGAAGATGCACCCGACGGAACGCCTTTAGCGGAAACTAGAAAGAAAGCAAAAACCAAGTAAAAAAAATTAATTATTATCTAAAACTAAATTATGTCAAGTATAGATACTAGTAGTGATGGTGGTAGTCATAAGAAAGGGCCTGGGGTAAAAAAAGCAAAAAAGCTTTCTACTCGAGTTGACATGACCCCCATGGTGGATCTTGGATTTTTGCTCATTACTTTTTTCATTTTTACAACCACCATGAGTAGCCCAACAACCATGGATTTATTTATGCCCAAAGACACCGATAAAAAAGAAGAACAAAATAAAGTAAAGCAATCCGGGGCTTTAACCATTATGCTGGGAAAAAAAGATCAGGTTTATTATTACGAAGGAGAATTAAAACCGGACGCTTCGAATTTCAAAACAACCACGTTTAAAGGTATTCGTGATATCGTCATAAATAAGAAAAAGGAAGTAATAAAAAATCATCAGCACGATAGCAAATGTCAAGAAGTATGGATAAAACACGGCGGTGATAAAACATACTGTCTCGATCAGGATTTAATGATAATTATTAAACCTGATACTGGAGCCACCTTTAAAAACACAGTAGATATTTTGGACGAAATGACCATTAATGAAATTAAGCGATTTGCAATGGTGGATTTGTTTAAAGATGAAATTGCTTTAATAAAATTAACTGAAGCATCGGCAGGAATAAATTAGACATTGGTTTTTTTTGATTGCATTTTTTGCATCAAATTATTAAATGAGAAATGATGGAAATAAATAAAATTCTTTCGAGCGACATATTAGATATTGTTTTTGAAAAAAGAAACAAACTATATGGAGCTTATGAGCTTCGCAAGACTTATAACAAAAGACTAAAAACAGCATTATTATGGACTACTGCCGTTACTTTATTAATATTGGGTGGTTCTTTATTAGCGAATACACTCAATAAAAATTCAGGCAGAATTGAAGTTAAAGAAGTAGTACTTTCTCAAATTGATCAGGAAGAAGAAAAAAAACCTGAACCACCGCCACCGCCTCCTCCCAAGCAAGAACCTCCTAAAGTGGAAATGGCCAAATTTACTCCTCCAAAAGTTGTACCGGATGAGGAAGTAAAAAAAGAGGATATTCCACCAGAGCAAGAAAAATTGGAAGACACTAAAATTGATGTCATCAATCAAGAAGGTGAAAAAGATATGGGAATAGTTGACGAAGGCAAACAAGTAATTGAAGAAAAGAAAGAAGATGACGAAAATAAAATTTTTGAAAAAGTAGAAGTGGAAGCCCAATTTACCGGTGGCGAGAAAGCTTGGAAAAATTATTTAATTAGAAATTTAGATGCTGGTACGCCTGTAGAAAATGGTGCTCCCGAAGGAATTCACACCGTCATCATTCAATTCATTGTAGATAAAGAAGGAAATATTAGTGATGTAAAAGCATTGAGCGATAAAGGATACGGAATGGAAGAAGAAGCATTGCGAGTAATTAAAAGAGGTCCAAAATGGGTGCCCGCTATTCAAAATGGTCGTGCAGTAAAAGCATACCGCAAGCAACCGATATCGTTTGTTGTAACGCCCGAATAAAAAATATTTTTTAAAACAGACTGAATCCCTTTCGAATATTCGGAAGGGATTTTTACTTTTGATAAATGATGCAAGAAAAATTAATGGGCTGGAATGACACGATTGTTGCTTTAGCAACACCGCCAGGCATTGGGGCCATTGGTGTTATTCGTTTAACCGGCGAAAGAGCTATTGAGATTGCTGCAGCATTATTCCCCTCAAAAAATTTAACACAAGTTCCTACACATACTTTGCATGTAGGATTATTAAAAGAAGGAAATACTGTTTTGGATGAAGTGGTGGCATCAGTTTTTATAGCCCCCAAAAGTTATACGGGAGAAAATAGTGTAGAATTTAGTACACACGGTTCACCATTTATTCAGCAACAAGTTATTGATGCATGTATCCGTAAAGGAGCTCGATTGGCAAAGCCGGGAGAATTTACACAAAGGGCTTTTTTGAATGGTAAATTAGATTTAACTCAAGCAGAAGCGGTTGCTGATTTAATAGCTTCCAATACAAAAGCGTCACATAAAACAGCGCTAAATAATATTCGTGGAGGATTTTCTGCCGACTTAAAAATGTTGCGAGAAGAGTTGATAAAATTTTCTGCACTTATTGAATTAGAATTAGATTTTAGTCAGGAGGATGTTGCGTTTGCCGACAGAGCACAATTGAATACTTTGATAAAACAATTGATACAATCAACTCAGCAACTTTTACATTCATTTCAGTTGGGAAATGTTATTAAAAATGGAGTAAGCATTGCCATTATCGGAAAACCAAATGCCGGTAAATCAACATTGCTAAATGCTTTATTAAATGAAAACCGAGCCATTGTCAGTGAGATTGCAGGAACCACAAGAGATACGATTGAAGAAGTTATTAATATCGACGGCATCCTTTTCCGATTAATAGATACAGCCGGTATTCGACAGCATACCAGTGATGTAATTGAAAAATTAGGGGTGGAAAAAAGCAGGGAAAAAATAAAATCGGCCGATCGAATTATTTATTTGTTTGATGCGGTAACTGAATCGGAAGCCGATGTACAATTACAAGTTGAGAATTTTGAAAAAGAAAACATCAATTATTTTTTGGTTGCCAATAAAATTGACGAACTAACCGAATCCAAAGCAAGAGAAAAATATTCAAAAATTGAAAACATCATTTTTATTGCGGCAAAAGAAAACAAACACATTCAAGTGTTGAAAGAAAAAATGATTGACGCGGTATTATCTGGGCAAGTCTTGCAAGAAAACACAATCATCACCAACGCTCGACATTTTCATGCTTTGAATGAATTGAATCAATCATTGGAAGAAATTATTATGGGATTGAATGAAAATTTAACCGGCGATTTACTCGCCATTGATATTAGAAAATGTTTGTATTATTTAGGAACGATTACAGGTGAAATTACCAACGACGATCAGCTGGATTTTATCTTCAGCAAGTTTTGTATCGGAAAGTAAACGCCGATAATCAACGATAAATCTATAAAACCAGCTCTGCAACTTTTATATTTTTTTCTTTTGAATCTGTCCATGCAAAAATTAATTTATTGCCGGCTCTGGTCATTTGTGGAAACCCACCTGACCTTGATTCGGTAGATGAAGCAATTATCATTGAAGTTTCTTTCGTTCCGTTTTTATTTACTCTGACAGCTTTGATAACCGCTCCTTCCATCCAACTTACCATTGCATAATTTTCATCCAGCATCAATACATCCACTCTACCAATTGCTTTTCCTTCATCAATACGGATCGGTTTATTAAATGTTTCTCCTCCATCTTCTGAAAACAAAAGATTAACCTGGCCATTTTTATCGGGCATAGAAAACCATGCAATAACTAAACTATTTCCTATTGCATCTGCACTGGGTCCATTAACTGGGCAACCTGCAATTTTCCACTGATCAGGAAAAATAATTTTGGGTTCTGTCCACTTTCCATTTACCAGGCGAACAATTGACATATCTCTGATCTCATCTGCAGACCGGTCTCTATAAACTACAATGGGTCCGTTTGTTGTAATTGTAGTACTGGTCTGACAGCAATCACAAACACGGCTATCCAATTCCCATTCATTTTCTTTTACTCCAACTTTTGAAACGATTGCTCCGCGGATTGTCATTTCTCTATGATGCCCTTCATGCCCGACTCCTTCATTAGCTGGTGCATTTCTCCCATCTAGCCATGATATGAAATATTTTTCGTTAAATGGAACCATGGAAACAAAACCATGCTCAGCCATCTTGCCATCATTATGTAAAATCTTAGGATCACTCCATGTGATTCCTTTATCTGATGAAAATTTATACTTCACATCATAGGTGAATTTTCCCGGAGTACTTTTTTCTAAATAATGTGCTATAAGGTTTCCGTTGCCATCTCCAGCTATTACAGGATAGTCGGCCCAGTTTACAAACCAATTGTTACCGGAGGCAATGATTTTTGGTTCTGTCCATTGATCATTTGATAAAGAAGAAAATTTAAGCTTGCTTACTTTTCCAATTTTCTCAATCCAGGATAAATGAACCAATCCATTTTTATCTGTAAACAGGAATGGTTCGGCACAGGAATCTGATGCTGGGGATTCTATTTCCCTGGCTTCTGCAGATCCCGTTTTCTTATCCTTATTATTATTTGTGCAGGATATGATTGATACTGTCAGAATTATTATTGAAATTATTTTTTTCATTTTGATTTTGCTAGATTTAAGATCAAGTCAATATTAATTTTTTCATCCCATTTCTTGTAACCCATTTCGGAAAAAACAAGTTTGCCCCCTGGATTAAAGATAAAGGTTGTTGGCAATGCAATGATGTTTAATTCTGCCAGGTTTTCAACGCGTACATAATTAAAGTTGTAGCCCTGTTCACTTTTAAATGCGTCAATCTGTTCGACATCTTCTTCTGATGCAAATAAAAATTCGATGTCTTCATTTTTCAGTAATTCCATTGCTTTTTGAATGGAAGGCATTTCTTCCAAGCAGGGTTTGCACCATGTAGCCCAGAAGTTTATGAAAATTGTTTTACCGGCAAACTGGCTTGTGTTTATCTTTTCTCCCTTTAAATTAACCAGGCTGATACTGGAAATTTTATTGTGTAAAACTTCGCCTGGCTTTTTCTTTTGATCATTGCAGCTATACAATGGCATTAGCGCCCAACAGGCAATAATGCAAATAAGTAGTACTGATTTCATTTCACATAATATCATGCTACAATTTATGCATTTAAGGCCGTTAATAAACGAAAAGAGTATTTTACTCGGCATTCCACAGGATGGTCTTGTTGTATCTAAAGATAGCGTCAGATAGAATAGTTCAAACTTTATCCTTCACTTCGTATTTCAAAGAATTAACTTGAAGAAGATGCAATGATTAGCCTTCAAAATTGTTGCATATTTTTAGCAACGGCATTATGAGATAGTTTGCAATCGATTCTTAAGTAAGTATTAAAATCAAAAATGAACTTATTAGATAGTTCTCGTAGATAGCAATCGTTGCGTTTTAGTTTGCTGTTTACATAATCAACTACTTTTGTTTTAATCGTCATGTACTTTTTAACTGTATTTATTGAAACATCGTTCCCAACCCTTGCAGTTAAGTTAGCGATCTGAAAATTAATTGCATCTAGGAGCGTATAATTAGGTTTATCATTACCGAGTATCTCAGTTTTTAAGATTTCAGCTGTCACGGGTTGTTTATTACGTAGTTTTTGGTTGTAGTAGTCCCAAGCTAAAGACCTAAGAGTGGAAAGGGTATTATTATATTGTATAGCTAATTCGTCCATACCACGCACCCGTTGATCCTGTTGATCCCATTTCTCTTTTGGCACCTCAATAGAAGTACTGAAATTAATCCTGTCCGTGTTTATTGTAATTCTCATCTTAACTGGTGATGTGCCTTTTGAGTTTACTCTCGACTTGTAAAGCCAGAATAGTATTTTCATAATCGTTT
>SCVJ01000003.1 GCA_004322425.1 Chitinophagaceae bacterium | reverse complement strand
TTTCCAATTGGCAAATGATTGGAACAAGTAGTGTGCCAAGTTCTGGAGGAGCTGGTAGAATAAATAATGTGCGATTAATTCCTGGTACAACAAATAGGTTTACTGTTGCAACGCCCGGTGGCGGAGTTTGGAATTATGATGGTACAACTTGGAGTACGTCAACAGATTTTTTAACAAGAATTGGATTTTCTGATATTGCTATTAATCCAACTAACCCAAATATTATGTATGCTGCTAGTGGTGATAATGATGCTGGAGATACCCCTGCAATTGGAATGTTTAAGTCAATCAATGGAGGACTTTCGTGGAGTTTGTCTGGTCTTTCTACTGTTTCAAGACTTTATAGACTTTTAATTAATCCTGATAATCCTAATATTTTATTGGTGTCTTCAAACAGTGGTATTTATAGAACTACTGATGCAGGCACAAACTGGACATTAGTTTCTTCCGAAGCAAATATTCGCGATATGGAATTTATGCCCGGCAATTCCAATACTGTTTATGCTTCCAAAATGTCGAGCAATGTTGTATTATTTAAATCAACTGATGGCGGTGCAAGTTTTTCAAATACTGCTGTAGGCGCTGGACTACCAGTTTCATCAAATGGAAGGGCAATGATAGCAGTTACAAACAATGATTCTAATTACCTCTATATGGTAATTGGTGATCCTTCAAATAATGGATTTAAAGGGTTGTATCGGTCAACAAATGCCGGTGTTTCATTTACTACACAATCAACTACTCCAAATTTATTGGGTTGGAGTAATACGGGCGGCGATGTTGGTGGGCAACAATGGTACGACCTTGCCATTGCGGCTTCTCCAACTAATAAAGACTTAGTTGTAGTTGGTGGAGTGAATGTTTGGAGATCTCAGGATGGTGGAACTAACTGGCAAATTGCTGGACATTGGACAGGATCTGGAGCACCTTATATTCATGCGGATATTCACGATTTGAATTTTGATGCAAACGGCGTAACTGTTTATTCTGGATGCGATGGTGGAATTTTTAAGAAAGATGATATAACTACTGCCAATCCATGGACAGATTTGAGTAATGGAATGGCCATTGCCCAAATGTATAAAATGGGACAATCAACTCAAAGCCAAAATAAAGTTTTGACTGGTTGGCAAGACAATGGAACTAATTTATGGCTCGGTCCCAATACTTGGACAAGGCCAATTGGCGGTGATGGAATGGAGTGTTTAATTGATTTTTCTACCGACACTTATCAATATGGAGAACTTTATTATGGAGCTATTCGTCGATCTTCAAATGGAGGTGCTTCATTTAGCACTATTGTAAATAGTGGTGGCACAGCAGGTACAGTAAATGAAAATGGAGATTGGGTTACTCCTTATGTTATCAATCCTAAAAATCCAACAACTCTTTATGTTGGAAAAACAAGGATTTATAAAACACTCGATCGCGGAGCTACTTGGGTGGCTCATCCTTTAATTGGTGGTAGTACTAGTAATATAGATGCCATTGCAATTGCGCCATCTGATACGAATGTAATTTATGCAAGCAAATCGGGGCAATTATGGAGATCAATTGATGACGGAATAAATTATGTTGAAATTACTTCTGGCTTACCGGGATTATTTATAAATTATATAGCTGTCGATAAATCGAATGCCAATAAAGTTTTTGTTGCACTTTCTAGTACCTCTGCCGGTAATAAAATTTTTCAATCTACAAATGGCGGAAGCAGTTGGGTTAATATTTCTAGTGGCTTACCCAATTTATCAGCCAATTGTATTGTATTAGACACAACAAGTAGTGCCAATGCAATGTATGTGGGAATGGATGCCGGTGTTTTTTACAAAGATGACAATAGTGCTACATGGTCCAATTTCAATAATAATCTTCCCAATGTAGAAATAACAGAATTAGAAATTCAATATGCTGCGCAAAAAATAAGAGGATCGAGTTATGGAAGAGGATTATGGGAAAGTAATCTTGAATCAGGTAGCACTAGTTTTTTAAATACAGCTTTTACCTCAAATGCAACAAACATTTGCAAAGGAGCTACCGTTCAGTTTACTGATAATTCAACTGGAATTCCAGCGCCCACAACTTGGTCTTGGTCATTTCCTGGAGGAAGTCCTTCAGTTTCAACATTACAAAATCCTGTTGTTAGTTATACCAACAGTGGTTCTTTTGCTGTTTCACTTACAGTTGGGAATGGTTCTACTTACAGTACACTTTCGTTAAATAACTATTTAACAGTAACAAGTGTAGTTCCAACTTTGCTTTTAGCTGGTGATACTACAATTTGTTCTGGATCCATTGCAGCTTATAATGTTTCAGGAACAAACTTGGGAACTCCAACATTTACATGGACTGTTAATGGCATACCAACTGGCGTAAACGCTGCAATTTTTACGTCAAATACATTATTGAATGGATCAGTAATTCGATGTAATGTTAGTTCAACTGCACTTTGTGCGCAGCCTGCTTCTGCACAAAGTAATGTAATAACGCTTCGTGTAAAACCAGTTCCTCCAAAACCGGTTATTACAGCCGTATTTGGATTATTGACAAGTAGTAATTCGTTTGGAAACCAATGGATGTTAAATGGATCAGATATATCTGGAGCTACAAACGTTTCCTTTAATGCATTAAAAGATGGAAGATATTCTGTTCGTACAACTATTGATGGATGCGTTTCTCAAAGCAGTGATGAAATCGATATAAAAATAGAAGGTCTGTTTAAAGTATTCCCTGTCCCAACACTTGGAAGTCTCACAGTCGTTTTTTATGTTCCTCAAAGTGCTAATAAGTATAGTTTGAAGATTTATAATACAAATGGTCAACTTGTACATAATGATGTAAGTAGTGCGGGTGCCGGAGTTTTAAGCAAACAATTTTTACTTAACAAATTAGCGGCTGGTATTTATCAAATTGAAATTGTAACTGGCGATAGAAAATATAAACGCACATTTACTAAAGTAACTTTTTAACAATCCCATTATTTAATAATTAATTCTTAAGATTCGTATGTCAATTTGGTTTTTTAAAGAAATAACATTGGATCATCTAAAGGGATTTGGAACAAATACTATTTCACAACACTTAGGTATTGAATGGGTGACTTTAGGCGAAGATTTTTTGCAAGCAAAAATGCCCGTTGATGAAAGAACGAAACAACCGTATGGATTACTGCATGGAGGCGCTTCTTGTGTGTTAGCTGAAACATTAGGTAGTGTTGCATCTGCACTTGTAATTGACACACAAAAATTTAATTGCGTAGGAATCGAGATAAATGCCAATCATGTTCGTAGTGCGAAAGAGGGGTTTGTGATTGGCAAGGTAACACCCTTACATATTGGAGCATCAACTCATGTTTGGGATATCAAAATTTTTGATAAAAGAGAAAAATTAATTTGTGTAGCTCGTTTAACAGTCGCGATAATTAAGAAAATTATTTAAGCAAGGGCACTTTTACAAACCTCTTCAATAGAAGGGTAGGAGTTTTTAAGGTAATGAGGTAGTTCCTCTTTTTTTGCCCATACAATTTTTTCAATATCTTCTTCTTTTTGTGGAATAATTTCTTGTTTTCCACTTGCATTCATTCTAAACCATTGCGTTTCTTTTAAGATATTGTGGCTTCCTTCGATGTAAGTGTGCCACGTGGTTGTTAAATAAGAAATTGATTTTAGGTTGTTGATTCCAGTTTCTTCTTGCACTTCTCGAATAGCAGCAGCTTCAGCTGTTTCATTTTTATCAAGTTTCCCTTTGGGAAGGTCCCATTTTTTTCGACGATAGATAAGCAATAATTCACCTTTTTCGTTTTTGATAAATCCGCCAGCAGCTTTAATTACAGTAAATTTTTTAAATATTTTTTCTTTCAACATATTCAGATCTGTATGATAAAAAACAACTGAGTTAACTTTTGTTTGTTGAATTTCGTGAAACATGGCCTTTATAGTATGCGTGTTAAGTTCATCTATAAAAACAGTATCCTCATGATGAATATAGGATTGAAGCGCGGCCTCAATTTCATCACATAAGAATAGCGGCTTGTTGTTTAAATGAATTTTAATGTACATAACTAAATTTTTATTTTCCCAATTACAGTTTCAAATTTGCTTATGACAAATGCAAAGTTGATAGCAGAAAAACTTCTTCAAGTTAATGCAGTAAAGTTAAATCTAGAAAATCCATTTACATGGGCGAGTGGATGGAAAAGTCCAATTTATTGTGACAATCGCAGAATTTTATCCTTTCCCTTTGTTAGAGACTACATAAAATCTGAAATGAGTAATCTGGTATTTGAGAAATTTCAGGATGCTCAACTGATTGCAGGCGTGGCAACAGCCGGAATTGCCTGGGGAGCCTTGATTGCCGATCAATTGAAACTTCCCTTTGTGTATGTTCGTCCTAAACCAAAAGAACATGGATTGGGAAACCAAATAGAAGGTTATTTTGAAAAAGGGCAAAAAGTTGTAATCATTGAGGACTTAGTATCAACGGGCAAAAGCAGCCTACAAGTTGTGACTGCTTTACAAGAAGCGGGATTACAAGTTGAAGGGATGGTTTCCATTTTTACCTATGGATTCCCAGTAGCATCTACAATGCTACAAGAATCAGGAATTCCCTTTTTCCCTCTTACGAATTATGAGACATTAATTCAGTTGGCGGTGGAGAAAGGATTGATTGCCCAAAAACAACTTGAAAGAATATTAGCATGGAGAGAAAATCCATCAAACTGGAATAATCACAATAAATAAGAATGAAAACAATTAGTTTTTTGATAAGCATAATGCTGACAATCTCATGCCATGTAACCGCTCAGAGTAAGGCTTCGTTGATGATTAAAGTAAAAACGCCAACGGTGGGCTGTGAGTCTTGTAAGAGTAGAATAGAGGGCTATTTAAAGAGGCATGATGGCGTTACCTATGTACTGGTCAACTGGAAAAGAAAGGAGACAACGATCAAATACCTTAAAGATCGAATTGATAGCGAAGAAATTAAAACAGCCATCGCTAATGCGGGGTATGATGCCGATGAAATCCCCGCAACGGAAGATTCGTACAAGCGCCTTCCCATTACTTGTAAAAAACCAAAGGATGGGGGACCTGCTAAATTTCCGAATATTCATCAGTGAATGGTAACCAGATTTGCGATGGTTACAGCAAGTTTTAGAATCCTCATAAGTTTGATTTTTGGTTAAATGATTAGATAGGTGTAAAGCATTGGAAAATAAAATGAACTTATTGTTTGGTTAAATAATATTTTTCTGGATTAATGTGAGGTTCTACTAATATTAGGGTATCGCCTTTTTTTGAATAAGCTACTTGGAGAGCATGCATTCTGTTATTGGGGTTTGCTATGTTCAACATGTAGGTGGAATAATTAGAAATATATACATGCTCATAGGCATAAGTCACCGGTGAGTTGATTGTTTGAGTGCCAATATCCCACCGGTACAACGAGTCTGTAGTAGTAAAAAATAAAATTGTGTTTGGATAATCCACTCGTACTATTCCTGTATATCCCCCCATTGAGTAATGTAATTTCCATCTACCTTGAAATGTTTCCTTTGTAGCTGCCAATGTTTGTTCTCCTATTGGGACTTCCTGAACGGGCTGAATTGTGTGTTTTATGCAACTACTTGCACAGAAAATACATAGTGAAAAAATTGCTGAAATCAGAGTAAGAATTTTTTTCATGGTAAAATTTTTAAATATGAAATAAGGTGTGCAATGGTTACTTACACGCCTTAAAAAAGCTAAGGTAGAAAACTGAAGTAGTTAAAAAGACAGCTTCTTGTGCG
>SCVJ01000146.1 GCA_004322425.1 Chitinophagaceae bacterium | reverse complement strand
CCGCCCTGCCGTGGCCGGAGCAGCCGCACCTGCAGCTCTTCCACGCGCAGACCCTGCTGCGAGAGTTCCGCGGGGACGGGCACATCGCGGCGCTCGTGACCGAGGGCGTCACCGGGCTGGAGGCCGCCGTGATGCACGTCGCGCAGGGCGACAGCTGGAGCCGCAAGGGGCTGCAGGCGACACGCGCCTACAGCGACGAGGAGTGGAACGCCGCGATCGTCGCGCTGGTCGAGCGCGGCTGGCTGGAGCTGGACGGCTCCTTCACCGACGAGGGACGGGCGCACCGGCAGCGGGTCGAGGACCTGACGGACGTGCTGAGCCTCCCGGCGTACGAGCGGCTCGGCGTCGACGGGTGCGGCCGGCTGCGCACGCTGACCCGTCCGCTGAGCAAGGCCGTCGTCGACGCGGGCGGTCTCAGGATCCGCTGAGTCACTCCCGCACGCGCAGGACCACCTTGCCGACGTGGGTGCTCGCCTCCAGCACGGCGTGCGCCTCGGCGACCCGGTCGAGCGGCAGGACGCGGTCGATCACCGGCCGCACCTCGCCGGCCTCGACCGCCGGCCAGACGTGCTCGCGGACGGCGGCGACGATCGCGGCCTTCTCCTCGACCGGCCGCGCACGCAGGCTGGTGGCGTGCACGGCGCCGCGCTTGGCGAGCAGCGCGCCCAGGTCGAGCTCGCCCTTCACCCCTCCCTGCAGGCCGATGACGACGAGCCGCCCGCCGGTGCGCAGCACGTCGACGTTGCGGGAGAGGTAGGCGCCGCCCATGTTGTCCAGCACCACGTCGGCGCCGCCGGTCGCGTCACGGACCGCCTCCACGAAGTCGGCCGTGCGGTAGTTGATCGCCAGCTCTGCACCGAGATCGGTTGCCCGCTGGGCCTTCTCGTCGGTGCCGACGGTGCAGAGCACCCGCGCGCCGTGCCGTGTCGCGAGCTGGATGGTCATCGTGCCGATGCCCGACGTGCCTCCGTGCACGAGCAGCACCTCGCCCGGCCGCAGTGCGGCGAGCATGAAGACGTTGGCCCAGACGGTGCAGGCGACCTCGGGGAGGGCCGCGGCGTCGACCAGGCAGATCCCGCGCGGGACCGGCAGCAGCTGGCCGGCCGGCACCGCGACCTTCTCGGCGTAGCCCCCACCGGACAGGAGCGCGCACACCTTGTCGCCGACGGACCAGCCGCTCACCCCCTCGCCGAGCGCGGCGATGCGGCCCGAGCACTCGAGCCCGGGGTAGCGGGACGCGCCGGGCGGCGGCTCGTAGAAGCCTCGTCGCTGCAGCAGGTCCGCGCGGTTCACCGCGGTCGCCACGACGTCGACCAGCACCTCACCGGGGCCCGGGGTCGGGTCCGGCACGTCGGCGAGGGTGAGGACGTCGACGAGATCGGAAGAGCGT
>SCVJ01000077.1 GCA_004322425.1 Chitinophagaceae bacterium | reverse complement strand
CTGCAGACCGGGCCGGACGCGCTGCGAGCCCTCCTTGCGGCGGCGGCCGACACGGTCACCCCGTCAAGCCTCGCCCGACCTGGACAGCCTGCTGGAGACCGCCCAGGGACGCCGGGTGCTCGTCCTCGGCCTCGTGGCGCTCGCCGTCGCCCTGCTCGCCGTCGTCCGCTGGCTGCTCTGACCCGCGGGCGCCGGCGCGAGCGACGGCCTTGCCGAGAGTGGTCTGGCGGGAGCGCACCCTCGTCGACGGCGTGCCGGTGCTGTGGAGCACGAGCCCGCGGCGCGCTCGTGCTCCCGGTGATCCACGCGTGACCTGAGGCGGATCTGCGGACGGAAAGCGCCTCCGACTGCGCGTGGATCACCCCCGGGGGTCCGGGCGGGGTACCGGCCTCGGGCCGAGCACCGGCACCCGGCACCCGAGAACGGCGAAGGCCGGCCCGCACCGCGGACCGGCCTTCGTACGCGCTGGAGGGCTACTCCCCCAGGAACTTGCGGTTGCTGGTCGGCCGGTCGCCCTGCGCGGCCAGCTGGCCCAGCGTCTGCGCCTGCGAGCGGTTGATGCCGACGTAGTACTCGAAGAGCAGCCCGCACACCGCGATGGTGAGGAACAGCGCGCCGATGGCGGCGAGGAACGGGCCGATGACCGTCCCGATCAGCGTGACGCTGAAGGCGGCACCGAGGGCGATCGGCCACCACGAGTGCGGCGCGAAGAAGCCGACCTCGCCGGAGCCCTCGCTGATCTCGGCGTTCGGCCGGTCCTCGGGCCGCTCGTCCATCCGGCGAGCGGTGAACAGCAGGTAGTAGCCGACCATGAAGGCCAGCCCGATCGACAGTGCGAGGCAGGTGGTGCCCGTCGGGTCCTCCGACAGCAGCCAGTAGACGACCGTGACGGGGACCAGGAACAGCGCGATGAACGCGAACAGGTAGCCCTCGATCTTCATGTCGCTACCTCGCCTCGGGGGATGCGTGGAAGTCGCCGTTGCCGGCCACTTGCGGGTAGTGCAGGTCGAACGCCGGCCGCTCGGAGCGGATCCGTGGCAGCGTCACGAAGTTGTGCCGCGGCGGCGGGCAGGAGGTCGCCCACTCGAGCGAGTTGCCGAAGCCCCACGGGTCGTCGCCGACGGCCTTCTGGCCGCGCCGGAAGCTGACGATCACGTTGTAGATGAACGGCAGCGTCGAGGCGCCGAGCACCAGCGCGCCGATGCTCGACACCGCGTTGAGCGTCGTGAAGCCGTCGCTCGGGGCGTAGTCGGCGTAGCGACGCGGCATGCCCTCGTTGCCGAGCCAGTGCTGCACCAGGAAGGTGAGGTGGAAGCCGGTGAACAGCATCCAGAAGTGCACCTTGCCGAGTCGGTCGTTCATCATCCGGCCGGTGAGCTTGGGGAACCAGTAGTAGACGCCGCCGAAGAAGCTGAAGACGGCGGTGCCGAAGACGACGTAGTGGAAGTGCGCCACCACGAAGTAGGTGTCGGTGACGTGGAAGTCGATCGGCGGCGCCGCGAGCAGCACGCCGGTCAGGCCGCCCAGCAGGAAGGTGATGAGGAAGCCCATGCAGAAGAGCATCGGCGTCT
>SCVJ01000307.1 GCA_004322425.1 Chitinophagaceae bacterium | reverse complement strand
CCTCGATCGGCAGCGCCGCCGCCGGTCCGAGGTCCAGCGGCAGGCCGCCGTCGACGAGCACCACGGACGAGACGAGGTCGGCGTGACGCGCGGCAGCGACCGCGGCGACGAAGCCGCCCATGCTGTGCCCGAGCAGCGTCACCGGGTTCCCGTCCGCGAGCGAGCGGACCACCGCTGCGACGTCGTCCGCGTGCGCGGCCATCCCGTACGGCGGTCCCACGTCGCGACTGCCGGCCCGGCCACGGAGGTCGGGCGCCAGCAGGGTGAACTCGTCCCCGAGCGCGTCGGCGAGCGGGTGGAAGGACGTGTGGTTCGCGGTGACGCCGTGCGCGGCCACGACGGTGTGCGGACCGCTCCCCCACCGCCCGACGGTGAGCTCGCCACCGTCGACGGGAACCTGCACGACGTCGTACGACGAGTCGAACACGGCGCTCCTCCTCAGGACTCGCCGCAGGATGTCACGACGCGACGGCGCTGTGCACGAGCTGGCGCAGCTGCGAGCGGATCGGGTGCGTGCTCGACGGCATGAGCTGGGTCATGAAGACGCAGCCGACCTGGTCGACGGGGTCGACCCAGAAGCCGGTGCTGTAGATGCCACCCCAGTAGTACTCGCCCACGTTGGACGAGGAGTGCGCCTTGATCGGGTCCACCATGACAGCGAAGCCCAGCCCGAAGCCGACGCCGTCGAAGGTCGTCTCGGCGAAGCCGCCCGTCGACCAGCCGGCGAGGTCGCCGTCGAGGTGGTTGGTCCGCATCAGCCGCAGCGTGCGCGGCGACAGGATCCGCGTGCCGTCGAGCTTCCCGTCGTTCAGCAGCATCCGCGTGAAGCGGAGGTAGTCCGCCATCGTGCTGAGCAGCCCACCACCACCGGACAGGATCGACGGGCGGTAGGTCGCGAGCTCGTTGTACTCCGACCGGACGGCAGCCCCGGACTCGTCGGGCAGGTAGAGCGCCGCCAGCCGGTCGCGACGCGAAGGGTCGCACCACCAGACCGTGTCGACCATCCCGAGCGGCTCGAGGACGCGGTTGGAGATCGCCGCGTCCAGCGGCTGCCCGCTCCAGATCTCGATGAGCCGGCCGAGCACGTCGGTGCTCACGCCGTAGCCCCACGCGGTGCCCGGCTGGAACAGCAGCGGCAGTCCCGCCCAGTCGTCCACGCACTCGGCGATGCTCGGGTGCGGCGGCGCGCCGAACTCGTAGCCGGCGTCGCGGTAGAGACCGTCCACGATCGACCCGCGCATGAATCCGGCGGTCAGCCCGGACGTATGGCTCAGCAGGTGCCAGACACGGATCGGCTCGGGCGACGGCACTG
>SCVJ01000306.1 GCA_004322425.1 Chitinophagaceae bacterium | reverse complement strand
GTCGCGAGCACCGCGCGCACGGCGGATCCCGGACTGCCGGAGGACGTGGCCCGGGAGTTGGCCGTGCACGCCTGGGAGCAACTGCGCGAGATCGGCCGGCTGGACGCGCCCGAGCTGGCCCGCCGACTGCTGGCCGAGCACCCGGGACCGGGTGCCACCCCGGCGAGCGTCGTGGCGAAGGCCGCGGTGGACTTCTGCGCTGCCTACGAGGTGCAGCCCTCTTAGCCCGAGAGCCGCTCGTCCCGCACCACGAGGGTCAGCTCGGGGGACACCAGGGGGGAGGCCACGGCCTCCACGGGTCGCGGGCCCTGCAGGTCGCTGTCGACGCCGGCGAGGTCGGCCATCCGGCGGGCGCTCGGGAGCAGCGTGCGCTCCAGCGAGCCGACGGTGCGGTTGTAGTCGGTGACGGCGGTGTTGAGGGTGCGGCCCAGCTTGTCGACGTGGGTGCCGAGCGTGCCGAGCCGGGAGTAGAGCTCCTGCCCCGCGCTCACCACCGCCCGGGCGTTGTCGGTGAGCCGCTCCTGCTGCCACGCGTGCGCCGCGGTGCGCAGCAGCGAGACGAGCGTGGTCGGCGTCGCGAGGTGCACCCGCTTGGAGAAGGCGTGCTCGAGCAGCGCGGGGTCGTGCTCGAGCGCGGGGGCGAGGAAGGCCTCGCCCGGGACGAACAGCACGACGAACTCGGGGGAGTCGGGAAGCCCTGCCCAGTAGGCCTTCTCGGCCAGCCGGTCGACGTGGGCGCGCAGGTGGCGCGCGTGGGCGGCCATCCGGGCAGCGGCCTCCTGCTCGTCGTCGCACTCGACCGCTTCGAGGTAGGCGGCCAGCGTCACCTTGGCGTCGACCACGATCGAGCGCCCGCCGGCCAGCCGGACCACCAGGTCGGGGCGGAGCACCGCGCCGTCCGCCCCGGGCAGGCTCTCCTGCTCGGTGAAGTCGCAGCGGTCGACCATCCCGGCG
>SCVJ01000305.1 GCA_004322425.1 Chitinophagaceae bacterium | reverse complement strand
GTCCCTGGCCGCCGAGCGGGCGGGGCAGGCGCTCGACGACGCTGCCGAGCAGTGGGTCGGGCACTGGGCGGCAGATCCGGACGAAGCCTGCGTCGCTGCGGTCCGGCAGGCCCGGCGGCTGCTCGACGCGGTGGGATCCGGGAGGCCGGTCGACCTGGCGGAGGCGGCCGCGCTGACGGTCGCCCTGCACGACCACCGCGTCCGCGACGAGATCGCGACGTGGTCGCTGCGCCGGTCCGACGCCCTGCTCTCGCTGCTGGAGCAGACCGCGCGGCAGGTGGTCCCGCCCTTCGACGCGCCGGTCTGCACGCTGCTTGCCTGGGTCGCCTACGCGCGGGGTGACGGCTCGCGGGTCAACGTCGCGCTGGACCGCGCGCTCGAGACCGACCCGGCGTACTCCCTGGCGAGCCTGCTCCGGACCGCGTTCGACGGCGGCATCGCGCCGCGGCAGGTGCGCCGGATGCTGACGTCCACCAGGCGCGGGCTGCGGCTCAGCTCGCCTGGCTGACCGAGCTCATGTTGAAGTCCGGGATCCGCAGCGTCGGCATCCGCGTCCAGGTGAAGTCGTCGCTCCACTCACGTGGCAGCGTCGCCTCGCTGCGACCGATCTCGCTGATCCGCCCGAGCAGACCGACCGGGCTCTCGTTCCAGCGGAAGTTGTTCACCGCGCCGACGACCTCGCCGTCCTCGACCAGGTAGACGCCGTCCCGGGTCAGCCCGGTCAGCAGCAGGGTCTGCGGGTCGACCTCGCGGATGTACCACAGGCAGGTCAGCAGCAGGCCCCGCCCGGTGCTCGCCACCAGCTCGTCGGTGCTCGCCGTCCCGCCGCCGTCGAGCGAGAGGTTGTGGACGTACGGCGTGGCCGCCACGCCGTTCGTGCGCGCGGACGCGCGCGTGTGGATCAGCGCCGAGAGCGCACCGTCCCGGATCCAGTCGGTGCTCGCGAGCGGCAGCCCGTTGTCGAAGACGCTCGTCATCGCCGAGCTCGCCGTCGCGGTCGCGAACGGCTGGGTCGCGAGCGCCGGGTCGTGCGGGTCGCTCCACATCCGCAGGCCCGCCGGGCCGAGGTGCTCCCCGACCCGCGTGCCGCCGCCGGCCCGGGAGAAGACGGTCCTCCCCTCGGCGGCG
>SCVJ01000304.1 GCA_004322425.1 Chitinophagaceae bacterium | reverse complement strand
GGGCGGCGTTGGCGACGGTCTGGCCGACCCGCTCGAGGTTGAGGTTGGAGGACCCCCCGACGGTGCCCTGACCGGTGGGGAGCACCTGCACGAAGCCGCCGGCGACCGGCGAGGTCGCGGTCACGGTGAGGACGACGGCGCTCACGCCGTCAGCCGGGATGCCGGCCTTGCCGCGCGGCGACAGCGGGACCTGCGCGCCGTCGCCCGGCTTGGTCCCGCTCCGCGTGTCGAGCAGCCGCTCGGGCGTGACCGGCACGAAGAGCCCCGTGCCCGAAGGGGTTCCGCTGTCGTCGGTGAACCAGCCGGCCACGTCGGCGAGCACGTGCGTGCCGCTCGAGCTGTAGACGTCGACGGCGCCGCCGTCGCCGACGGGGACGACGACGAGGTTCGCGACGGTCTGCCGCGCGACGACGTTCAGGTTGGACGACGAGCCGGCGGCCGTGCTGCCGGCGGACGGCATGACCTGCACGAAGCCGGACGCCGGGGCGCCGGTCGCAGTGACGTTGAGGGCCACCGCCGAGACCCCGCTGCCCGGCACGCCGCCGCGTCCGGTGACCTGCACGGTGACGGCGGATCCCTTGCCCACCATGGCCTTCGGAGCGCCGACGCCGGTGCGGGTGTCGAGGATGCGAGCGGGGGTCAGCGGGCGGTAGCGGCCGGCTGCGGTCTCACCGGAGGCGAGGAAGTAGCCGGCGACGTCGGCCAGCAGGTGCCCGCCGCATGATCCGTTTTTGCAGATCGGTAAGCGCCATTACACACGCTCCGCATGGCAAAGGAGCTCGCGCCCAAGCGCGAAAGCCCGGGCGTCGCCTCGCTCGATCATCGCCCTTGCAACCACGCGCGCGCGGGCGCGGAGGTTGGGCAACCGATCAAGATCGACATTGTCCAAAATGCGGACTCCGTACAGCGAGAGCGCCTGATCGAACGCCACCTGCAAATCCTTGTCGTTTCGATGATCGTCTCGAAGACGTTTGGCCAGGCGAAGCACATCACCCCGTGCGGACGAAGGTACCAGGACCTCCACCCTCACAAGATCGGCGGCGCCACCGGAGCGGCGGTACTTCTCAATACGCTTGCGGACGGACATGGAATTTCCTATCTCGCTCAATATATTAAGCGTATCCCGGATACGCAAGCCGATTCACGGCAAGGATTTGCATCGCCCATTTCGGGCGGTCGGCCGGCCCGGAGAGGGACCCCCGCCCGCCGGGCGC
>SCVJ01000071.1 GCA_004322425.1 Chitinophagaceae bacterium | reverse complement strand
GTCCGCCGCGGCCTCGCCGGCGAGGTCATCTCCCGGCTGGAGCAGAAGGGGCTGACGCTCGTCGCGATGGAGCTGCGCACCCTCGAGCGCGACACCGCCGAGGAGCACTATGGCGAGCACCGCGAGCGCCCGTTCTTCGGCGAGCTGGTCGACTTCATCACCGGCGGCCCGCTGGTCGCGCTCGTCGTCGAGGGCCCGAACGCCGTCGCCGGCGTGCGGCGCCTGATGGGCGTCACCAACCCGGTCGAGGCCACCCCGGGCTCGATCCGCGGCGACTACGCCCTGGAGATCGGGCAGAACCTCGTCCACGGCAGCGACTCGGAGGAGTCGGCCAAGCGCGAGATCGGCATCTTCTTCCCGAACCTCTGACACTCTGAGGTCATGAGCTCCCTGTCGTTCCTCGGCCGCGACATGGCGGTCGACCTGGGGACCGCGAACACGCTGGTCTACGTGCGCGGCCGGGGCATCGTGCTCAACGAGCCGAGCGTCGTCGCGATCAACACCAAGACCGGTGGGATCGTCGCGGTCGGCACCGAGGCCAAGCGGATGATCGGCCGGACGCCCGGCAACATCGTGGCGATCCGGCCGCTCCGCGACGGCGTCATCGCCGACTTCGACACCACCGAGCGGATGCTGCGCTACTTCATCCAGAAGGTGCACAAGCGGCGGCACTTCGCCAAGCCGCGGATCGTGGTCTGCGTCCCCAGCGGCATCACCGGGGTGGAGCAGCGCGCCGTCAAGGACGCCGGCTACCAGGCCGGTGCGCGACGGGTCTACATCATCGAGGAGCCGATGGCGGCGGCGATCGGCGCCGGGCTGCCGGTGCACGAGCCGACCGGCAACATGGTGGTCGACATCGGCGGCGGCACGACCGAGGTCGCGGTCATCAGCCTCGGCGGCATCGTCACCAGCATCTCGGTGCGCACGGCCGGTGACGAGCTCGACCAGGCGATCATCGCCTACGTCAAGAAGGAGTACTCCCTGATGCTCGGGGAGCGCACCGCCGAGGAGATCAAGATGGCCATCGGGTCGGCCTTCCCGATGCCGAACGAGCCGGTCGCCGAGATCCGCGGCCGCGACCTCGTCTCCGGTCTCCCCAAGACGATCGTGGTCAGCGCGGAGGAGGTCCGCAAGGCGATCGAGGAGCCGGTCAACGTCATCCTCGACGCCGTGAAGACCACCCTCGACAGCTGCCCGCCGGAGCTCTCCGGCGACGTCATGGACCGCGGGATCGTGCTCACCGGCGGCGGCGCGCTGCTGCACGGGCTCGACGAGCGGCTGCGGCACGAGACCGGGATGCCGGTGCACGTCGCCGACAACCCGCTGGACTCGGTGGCGATCGGCACCGGCAAGTGCGTCGAGGAGTTCGAGGCGCTGCAGCAGGTCCTCATCTCCGAGCCGCGCCGCTAGCTGTGCGCGGCCCCCGGCTGCTGCTCGTCCTGCTGCTGCTCACCGCGGTCACCCTCACGGCGCTCGACGTGCAGGCCGAGCCGTTCGGCTCCGTGCGCCGTGGCGCCGACGCCGTGCTCGGTCCCGCGCAGCGCGCGGTCGGCCAGGCGGCGCGCGCTGTGGGTGACGTCGTCGACGGACGC
>SCVJ01000303.1 GCA_004322425.1 Chitinophagaceae bacterium | reverse complement strand
CCCTCGAAGCGGCGCAGGTCGAGCTCGACCGGCTGCGGGAAGCGCGAGAGGTTGTTGACGCACAGCACGCGGTCGTCGCCGAACTCGCGCACGAAGGCGAGGACGGAGGGGTTGCTCGAGCCGAGCTCCTCGTAGGTCCCCATGCCGAAGACGGGGTGCTCCTTGCGCACGTGGATGATCTTGCGAGTCCAGTTGAGCAGCGAGCTCGACGAGCGCATCTGCGCCTCGACGTTGATCGCCTGGTAGCCGTAGACCGGGTCGAGGATCGCCGGCAGGTAGAGCGCCTGCGGGTCCGTGGTCGAGAAGCCGGCGTTGCGGTCGGCGTTCCACTGCATGGGGGTGCGCACGCCGTCGCGGTCACCGAGGTAGATGTTGTCGCCCATCCCGATCTCGTCCCCGTAGTAGAGGACGGGCGAGCCCGGCAGCGACAGCAGCAGACCGGTGAACAGCTCGATCTGGTTCCGGTCGTTCTCCAGCAGGGGAGCCAGCCGGCGCGCGATGCCGATGTTCGACTTCATGCGCGGGTCCTTGGCGTACTCCTTGTACATGTAGTCGCGCTCGTCGTCGGTCACCATCTCGAGGGTGAGCTCGTCGTGGTTGCGCAGGAAGATGCCCCACTGGCAGCCGTCCGGGATCGGCGGCGTGTTCGCCAGGATCTCCGAGATCGGGTAGCGGGACTCGCGACGCACGGCCATGAACAGCCGCGGCATCAGCGGGAAGTGGAACGCCATCTGGCACTCGTCGCCGTCCTTGCCGAAGTACTCGACGACGTCCTCGGGCCACTGGTTGGCCTCGCACAGCATCACGCGGTCGGGGTAGAGCGCGTCCACCTCCTTGCGCACCCGCTTGAGGTACTCGTGCGTCTTCGGGTGGTTCTCGCCGTTGTGGCCGAGCTCCTCGAACAGGTACGGCACGGCGTCGAGCCGGAAGCCGTCGATGCCGAGGTCGAGCCAGAACTTGAGGACGTCGATCATCGCCTCCTGCACCGCGGGGTTCTCGTAGTTGAGATCCGGCTGGTGGCTGAAGAAGCGGTGCCAGTAGTACTGCTTGCGCACCGGGTCCCACGTCCAGTTGGACGTCTCGGTGTCGACGAAGATGATCCGCGCCTCGGAGTACGGCTCGTCGGTGTCGCTCCACACGTAGTAGTCGCCGTACGGCCCCTCGGGGTCCTCGCGCGACGACTGGAACCACGGGTGCTGGTCCGAGCTGTGGTTCATGAC
>SCVJ01000302.1 GCA_004322425.1 Chitinophagaceae bacterium | reverse complement strand
TCCGTCGAGAGCCTGTTGATCGGCATCCTGGGCACCGTGATGGCCGTGCTGCTGGGCACCAGCCTGGCCTTCTTCGCCATCCGCGTGCCGGACCTGCCTGACCCACCGCGCCTGGCCCCCGCCTGGGTGCGCCACAGCCTGGCCCTCACCCGCTGGCTGACGCGCCTGGTGCTGAGCGTGCTGCGCGCCATCCCCGAGATTGTGTGGGCCTACCTCTTCGTGCGCCTCATCGGCCTGGGCCCGGGTGCGGCCGTGCTGGCCATCGGGCTGACCGTGGGGGGCAACATCGGCAAGCTGTACGCCGAGCTGGCCGAGGCCGTCGAGCCCCGCGCCATCCAGGCCTTGCGGGCCGCAGGCGCCTCGCGCTGGGCCATCTTCCTGCACGCGGTGCTGCCCCAGGTCAGCCGCCAGTGGACGGGCTACGCGCTGTTCTGCCTGGAGTGCAACATCCGCATCGGCACCATCCTGGGCGTGGTGGGTGCGGGTGGCCTGGGCAGCGAGATCGGGCTGAGCCTGCGCTACTTCCAGTACGACAAACTGGCCACCACCTTGCTGGCCGTGCTGGCCTTCGTGGTCGCGCTGGAGCTGGTCAGCGCGCAGCTGCGCCAACGGCGTGCGCGCTGGTCGCTGGGCCTGGCGGCCATGGGCAGCGCCTGGGCCCTGCACCAGTTGGACATCCCCTGGGCCGACCTGCTGCACAGCCAGGCGCCCCCGCTGCTCACCTTCGACAACCTGGTCGTGGACGCCCCCTTCATGCTGGCCGTCGCCGCCCAGATCGGCGAGACCTTGATGATGGCCTGGGTTGCCACCCTGGTCTCGGCCGGCCTGGCTTTTGTGCTGGCCCCGATCGCCGCCTCGCACCTGATGACCGGCAGCTACCTGAGCGACCCACCGCGCACGGCCGCGTTGTCCAGGCTCTGGCGCCAGGCCCTGAAGTGGGCCAGCCGCGCCGCCCTGCAAGGCACCCGCGTGGTCCCGGAACTGACGCTCGCACTGGTGTTCGTCGTGTGGGTGGGGGGCGGCCCGCTGGCCGGCATCATGGCCATTGCGGTGCACAACATCGGCGTCATGGGCCGCCTGTTTGCCGACGTGTTCGAAGAAGTCGAAGCCGGCCCACCCGCGGTGTTGCAAGCCCAAGGGGCCGGCATCCTGGCCACCTTCCTCTTTGGCGTGCTGCCGCAAGTCAAGGCCGCCAGGCGGGCCTTG
>SCVJ01000301.1 GCA_004322425.1 Chitinophagaceae bacterium | reverse complement strand
CCCTTTACATCGACATCATCGAGGGTGCGGAAAGAATTGGTCATGGTGATTGTCCCGGTCGCGGAGAAAGAAGCGGCGATCGACCGTGAGCGGGACCGCCGCACTGATAGAGAATATCCCGGACGCTTGTGGCGTCCGGGATAAGTAGCTCGTTCAGCCTTAGAGCAGCTTGCCCATCGCCACGGCCGTGTCGGCCATGCGGTTGGAGAAGCCCCACTCGTTGTCATACCAGGACAGCACGCGCACCAGCGTGCCGTTCTGCACCTTGGTCTGGTCGAAGGCGAAGGTCGACGAATGCGGGTCGTGGTTGAAGTCGATCGACACATTCGGATGCGCGGTGGTGCCGAGCACGCCCTTCAGCTCGCCGGCGGCGGCCTTCTTGATGGCTTCGTTGATCTCTTCCTTGGTCGTCGCCTTCTTGGCGATGATCTTGAGATCGACGACCGACACGTTCGGGGTCGGCACGCGGATCGACACGCCGTCAAGCTTGCCAGCGAGTTCCGGCATCACGAGGCCAATGGCCTTGGCAGCACCCGTCGAGGTCGGGATCATCGACATGGCCGCCGCACGGCCGCGATAGAGATCGCTGTGCAGGGTGTCGAGGGTCGGCTGGTCGCCGGTGTAGGCGTGGATCGTGGTCATGAAGCCGGTTTCGATACCGACGGTCTCGTTCAGCACCTTGGCGACCGGCGCCAGGCAGTTGGTGGTGCACGAGCCGTTGGAGACGACCAGGTGATCCTTGGTCAGCGTCTTGTGGTTGACGCCGTAAACGATGGTCGCGTCGGCGCCGTCCGACGGTGCCGAGACCAGCACGCGCTTGGCGCCTGCGGTCAGATGCGCGGTGGCCTTCGCCTTGGCCGAGAAAATGCCGGTGCATTCGAGCGCGATGTCGATGCCGAGATCCTTCCACGGCAGCGTGTTCGGATCGCGAACGGCCGTGACCTTGATCTTGTTGCCACTGCCGAGCTGGATGCTGTCGCCATCGACGGTGACTTCACCGGGGAAGCGGCCATGCACGCTGTCGAAGCGCAGCAGATGCGCATTGGTCTCGACCGGGCCGAGATCGTTGATGGCGACGACTTCGATGTCGGTGCGGCCCGACTCGTGGATCGCCCGCAGCACGTTGC
>SCVJ01000052.1 GCA_004322425.1 Chitinophagaceae bacterium | reverse complement strand
ATGAAAAAAATTATCCTTTTTAGTTTTTTTCTTTCTTGTGTAACGGTAACGAGTAATGCTACTTTTTTGTCATTACCCGCAATGAACCCACAAAGTGGATGGGAAGCACTTCGCTTAAAACTTCCAAAAGAACCCGGCTATAAAATTGAATCCTTAAGTATAAAAAAAGTTGAACAGTTACTGAATAAAAAACTAACCTTTAGAGAAAAAATTTCTTTGAAAATTTTTCAAGCTACACATAAAATTAAAACCACCAAAACAATTGATGATAGCCAAATAGCTATTTTTTTAAGCGTATTGGCGCTGGCCACTTTTTGGTTTCCTATCGCCTCCATTCCGTTTGCCATTGCAGGAATGGGATTTTCCTCAAAAGCCTTAAAGTTGAATTCGGAAGATAATGGAGCAAAAGCTGCAATGGCAATTTCTTTAATTTCTTTAGGATTATCGTTAGTATTCCTCTTACTATATGTTATTAGCAGGGGAATTTTCTGATAATAGCCCATCAAAATATTCAGGTACTGAATATTTTTAGCATTAAAAAAATTGTACAAGCATTCCCACACTGTATTAATACACTAAAAAATGAGTATCTGGCATTGAGCGGATATTATAAGTCATCCCCTCGCACCGATTTTTTGCAACAACTGATTAACAGCAAGTCTGATTCTTCTTCACAAATCGGGTTACCGCTCATAATTTTTCATTAAGGGTTTTTCAATTTTTGGCAAACAACAATTATTTTCGCGCCCATATTTACAAATCCATATGAAAAAAATTATCCTTTTTAGCTTTTTCCTTTCTTGTGTAACAGTAATGAGTAATGCTAGTTTTTTGTCTTTGCCCGCTATGAAACCACAAAGTGTTTGGGGAGCACTTCGTTTAAAACTACAAAATGAACCCGGCTATAAATTTGAGTCTTTAAGCATCAATAAGATTGAACAATTATTGAATAAAAAGCTAACCTTTAAAGAAAAAGTTTCTTTGAAAATCTTTCAAGCTACGCATAAAACTAAACCAGTCGAAACCAATGACAATAGCAAAACTGCAATTGTTTTAAGCATTCTGGGACTGGCCACTTTGTGGTTTCCCATTGCTTCCATTCCGTTTGCCATTGGAGGAATCGTATTTTCCTCAAAAGCCTTAAAGTTGAATTCGGAAGATAGAAAAGCAAAAACTGCGATGGCACTTTCTTTACTTTCTTTAGGAATAACGTTAGTGGGTGGTTTGATTTATGCTATTTTTGTTTCCAATTCACCTTTCAATATTTTTATTTTTTAAACTTATTCTGTGCCAGCACCCCTTGTAGCCGATGTAGTTGCCAACGGACAAAATCCTGAAGTACTATTTTGGGTGGGTTGTGCCGGAAGTTTTGATCAACGAGCCCAAAAAATAACTCGATCCTTTGTCGCGATTTTAGAAAAAGCGAAAATCAACTTTGCCATTCTTGGAAACGAAGAAATGTGTACCGGTGATCCTGCTCGCAGAGCCGGCAATGAATTTCTTTTTCAGATGATGGCTCATCAAAATATCAGTACCCTAAATAATTATTCAATAAAGAAAATTGTAACAGCTTGCCCTCATTGCTTTAATACACTAAAAAACGAATATCCGGCTTTGGGCGGCAATTATGAAGTCATTCATCACACCGTTTTTTTACAGCAGTTAATTGACGAAGGAAAAATTAAATTAAAAGAAGGCGGCAGTTTTAAGGGAAAGAAAATTACGTACCACGATAGTTGCTACTTAGGAAGATCAAATAACATTTATGAAGCTCCTCGAAAAGTATTGGAAGAGTTGGATGCCGATTTAGTGGAAATGAAACGCTGTCGTAGCAATGGTCTTTGCTGTGGAGCGGGTGGCGCACAAATGTTCAAAGAGGAAGAAAAAGGCACATCACGCATTAATATTGAAAGAAGTAATGAAGCCATTGCAACGGGTGCTACTATTATCGCATCAGCTTGCCCTTTTTGTAATACAATGATGACCGATGGAGTAAAATTGGCGGAGAAAGAAGAGACAATTGAAGTTATGGATATTGCAGAAATTGTTGCTCAGTCAATGGAATAATAACTCATTATTATTCTAATTTTGCAAGATGAAATTTGAGTACAAAAACTTACTTCCCCTTAATTATTCACCGAGTTCCAGAGTTTGGATTTATCAAAGCAGTCGCTGTTTCCCCATTTCCGAAGCACTGCAAGTAGAAGAAATTCTTTCCCAATTTACTAAAGAGTGGAAGAGCCATGGTAATGAAGTACAAGGAACGGCTTATTTATTTTTTGGTCAGTTTATTATTTTTATGGCCGATGAACTTGCCACTAAAATAAGCGGTTGCAGTACCGATAGTTCGGTTCGAGTTATTAAAGAAATAGAAATTGCGTTGAAAGTAAATTTGTTCGACAGAAACCAATTAGCATTTATTGTGAAAGATAAAATTGAACTCCTTCCGCTTTCTCAATTTAATTACGCTTTCAGTAATAAATTTATTACAAACGAAACTTTATACTTCAATAACTCTGTTCAATCAAAAACAGAGCTAGAAGAAAGCTGGATAATTCCCATTCAAAATTCATGGCTTGCTAAGAAAATTCCTCCACAACATTCTACTTCTTCAGTTTCTGTATAATTTTCTTTTGAGGGCTTTTCATAAAATTATACGCCAACGTTAATCTGTAATTCTTAGTTTGTGATGACTGATAAGAGTTAAGCTCAAAATTTTGCCCGTAAGTAAAACTCTTTGTTTGTTGATTGCGAAACGGATCAATAAAGTTTACCGTAGCAATTAATTTCTTTTGTAGAAATTTTTTCTGAACGCCCATATTCATACTAAGATTCCAATTCACCGAGCCTTGCGGATTGGCAAATCGATTGATTGTAAAATTCCCTGTAACATTCCAATTATCATTCATTAAATAATTGGCATTTAAATTGGATGAAAAAGATGCTCCATTTTTAAATTTCTTAATTAACTTATCAAACTCACTGTAGGTATTATACGTGTAACTTGCGCTGACGTTGACTTTTAACCCCTGCGTAACTGTAAATCCATTCCATGAACTGATTTCGTATTCTTTTCTACTGCTAATATTTTCCCACGTTATTTGTGTACTTCCGTCGGTTCGTAAACTTCGAATGGTGCTGAAAATATTTTTAACTTGATTATATCCAATGCCAATATTGAAAAAAGATGAGGATTTTGTTTTTCCTAAAACCAAATCAAAATTATCAGCCAAGGTTGGTTTCAATTGATAATTTCCAAATCGAATATTATAAGGATCTGAATAATCAATGGAAGGATTCAATTCATTAATTCCCGGACGACGAATTGTGCGACGGTACGAGAAAGTCATATTTAATTTATCGTCCCAATTTTTATTGAAGTTTGCAAATGGTAAAAAATTCAAATATTTATTTTTTACAATCTTTGCTTCTTTCAATAAATCAAAACGAAGGTTAGTGGCTTCTGTATTGACTCCCAACATAAAACTAAAGTGTTCATCAATAATCTGTTTTACAGATGCTCGAAAATTTATTTGTAATTGCTGAAATTGAAAATGGTTACTTAAAAACGGATGAGGAACAAATACATTTCCAGGTTGTTGTTTATAGGTGGCGTCAACAACAATATCATTTTTAATCAAATTGTAAAAATTTCCAACTGAAATGGAAGTTTTTTTATTGCTCAACGTTTTATCATAATTAATTCTAAAATTATACCCTGAGCTTTTATTATCGGTAATCTGCTTTTGAGACGAGTCCAAAACGTTTGGAAGTTTAAACTGCTGATTAAATAATCGGTTGTTTACATGATTAGAATTGTTAGAGCCAGCAACTATTTTCAGCTGCCCTCCCTTTTTCTTTCCCCGTAATGTGTACGTTAGATTTAGGTTGTTGTTGGCATTATTTCCAATACCATTGATAGTTCGTTCACTCAAACCAAAAGTTCCATAATTAGTATTGAGGTGAGTATATGTTATAAAGTTGTAGTTATCAAAGTTGTTTTGGTTGAAGTTCATTACAAAGTTCAAAGATTGGTTTTTAGCCAAATCATAATCCATATTGATCCTAAAATTTGGCCGCTCACTTTCGTTGTGGTTATTACTTTTCGTATTAAAATAAGTAGAAGAATCGTTGAATAAATATCGTCTTGAAGAATTTCCAAATCCTTCAAACCTGTTAAACCCAATTCCTGAATTAATGTTGAATGCAAACTTATTTTTTCGATAATTAAAATTTCCTGAAGCAGATTGTTCACCTCGAGTTCCCATTGAAACGCTGACTCTACCACCCATTCCAATTTTTCCTTTTTTAGTGACAATATTGATGACTCCTCCTTGTTCACTGGCATATTGTGGAGGTGGATTGGTCATAACTTCAATTTTTTCAATAGAACTTCCGGGAAGTGATTCCAATAAATCTTGCAATTGTTGCAGATTTAACTCAACAGGTTTATCATCTATTAATATTTTAGGTTCTTTTCCTCGAACTAAAATTTTACCATTGGGATCTTTGGTTATTAATGGAACAGTTTGTAATAATTCGCTAGCCGTACTTCCTGCTGCTAATGCCGATTCAGATGCATTAAAAGTAATATTTCCTTCCTTACTTTGAATTAACGGTTTTTCAAAGTAAACAACTACTTCATTTAAACTTTGATTGTTATTTATTTTAAGGATAAGGTCTTGTAAGTTAAAATCAAATCTTTCCTTTCTGAAATGGATACTATCGATAACTAAATTCTTAAAACTTATGTGTGAAATGTTGAGTTGATAAAGATCAAATTCAATTGCACTAAATGAAAAAAAACCATTTTTATCAGTTACGGCACCATAAACTCTGTTACTATCGGTTTTAGAAATTAAGCGTACAGTGGCTTGTTCAATTGCTTTTTTATTTTCATCCAAAATATTTCCTAGTAAAAAACCCTGATTGGTCTTTTGGGCTATTCCCTGAAATCCTAATACACAAATGATTAATCCTAAAAGAATTATTACTCTCAATTTTTCTTAAATTTTTACAAAGTTACCCTCTAAATCAATTAAAAATTGTCAACTTGATAGGCGGCAAGAGTCAAAAACACTCTGCCATCATGACACTTTATTTAGAATTTGAGTTATATTTGCGGTTCAATTTTTTCGAATATGCTTGACTACGTGTCAGAAAAAATACATGATGAGAGCCGTCAAGGCGAGGCATTTCTTACCATTTCAGACCCTCAGAAACAGTATAAAAAGAGGTTTTATATTGAGAGCTATGGTTGTGCTATGAATTTTGCCGATAGCGAAATTGTAGCCTCTATTTTGTCTACTGAGGGATTTGGTTCTACAAGCAATATTGAAGAGGCTGATTTAATTCTAATCAACACCTGCTCCATCCGAGAAAAAGCGGAGCAAACTATTAGGAAAAGGTTGACTGAATTTAAAAAAATTAAACAAAAAAATAAAGGAATGATGGTGGGCATTCTGGGCTGCATGGCGGAACGTTTGAAATCAAACTTATTGGAAGAAGAAAAATTAGTAGATATAGTTGTTGGCCCAGATGCTTATAGAAGTTTACCCGGATTAATAATGGAAGCTGAAGACGGTCAAAAAGCAGTTAATGTTTTATTAAGTAGAGAAGAAACATATGCTGACATTGCTCCTGTACGGTTGAGTAGCAATGGCGTTAATGCATTTGTAAGTATTATGCGTGGTTGTAATAATATGTGTTCATTTTGTGTTGTTCCTTTTACAAGAGGACGCGAACGCAGTCGTGATGCAGAAAGTATTTTTAAAGAATCGAAAGATTTATTTGAAAACGGATATCGAGAAATTACACTGTTAGGTCAAAATGTTGACAGCTATTATTTTGTTGATGAAGTAAACGATTGCATTGTAAACTTTGCATCTTTATTAAAAAAAGTAGCCGCTATTTCACCATTATTGCGAATTCGTTTTTCTACTTCGCATCCCAAAGACATTACTGATGACGTTTTATTTGCCATGATTGATCATGAAAACATTTGTAGGCATATTCATTTACCTGTTCAAAGTGGAAATACAAGAATATTACAATTGATGAATAGAACTTATACCAGAGAATGGTATAAATCCAAAGTAGATCGTATTAGAGAATTAGTGCCAGATTGTTCAATTACTTCGGATCTTATTTCAGGTTTTTGCACAGAAGAAGAGCAAGATCACAAGGATACTTTAAGTATTATGGAGTATAGTCAGTACGATTTGAGCTATATGTATTTTTATAGTGAACGCCCAGGAACTTTAGCCGAAAAAAGATACAATGACGATGTACCCGAATCGGTCAAAAAAAGCAGATTACAAGAAATTGTATTACTTCAAAACAAACTTTCGCTTGCCAGTAATAAAAAAGATATTGGTAAAATTTTTAAAGTACTCATTGAAGGTGATAGCAAAAAAAGTGATACGGATTGGAAAGGCAAAACTTCTCAAAACAAAGTAATAGTTTTTCCAAAGGAAAATTTTCTTCTCGAAAAAGGCGACTATATTAAAGTAAAAGTTTTTGATTGTACCCAAGCAACTTTATTTGGAAAAATTGAAATAGCTTAAATTATTATGGAAATTCAAAGCATAAAAAACAGATTTAGAATTATTGGAAATTCTCCAATACTAAACTATGCCTTACAAGTTTCAGGGCAAGTAGCTGCCACCGATCTTACTGTTTTGATTTTAGGTGAAAGCGGAGTTGGAAAAGAAATCTTTTCACAAATCATACATTCTCTCAGTTCAAGAAAACATAATCCCTTTATTGCTGTAAACTGTGGCGCCATTCCGGAAGGAACAATAGATTCTGAATTATTTGGCCACGAAAAAGGTTCTTTTACAGGAGCCGTGGATGCTCGAAAAGGATATTTTGAAACGGTTAATGGAGGAACTCTTTTTTTAGATGAAATTGGTGAGCTCCCATTGGGAACACAAGCCCGATTACTTCGAGTGCTTGAAGCCGGTGAATATATTAGAGTGGGTTCTTCAAAAGTTCAGAAAACAGATGTAAGAGTTGTAGCTGCTAGTAACAAAGATTTGTTACAACAAGTTCAACAAGGAAAATTTAGAGAAGATTTATATTATCGTTTAAGTACAGTTCCCATTCGTGTACCCTCACTTCAAAACAGAAAAGAAGATATTCACTTATTGTTTCGAAAATTTGCAGTTGACTTTGCAGAAAAGTATAAAACTGATCCTGTTCAACTAACTGAAGATGCCAAAAACTTGTTAATAAACTATCCGTGGCCAGGGAATGTTCGCGAACTAAAGAATATTGCAGAACAGATTTCAGTTTTAGCTAAAGAAAAACAAATTGACGAAAATGAATTGAATAAATTTCTTCAACCTTATTCAAACAACCGTCTTCCAGTTTTGTCGCATTTGAATAATAGTAATGAGCATTTTTCCAATGAGAGAGAAATTTTGTACAAGCTTTTTTTTGATATGAAAAAAGATGTTACGGAATTGAAAAAAATGTTTTTTGAAATATTGCAGAACCCTTCAAGTGCCCCCAACCAACCTGTGTTTAATGAAATTAAAGACTTACACGCGCAGGAAATAATTCAACCAGCTACAATGACATTTGGCGGCAACCCCACCTCTTCTGTTCAGTCAATGCCAATTGCGTTTGGAACAAAAAATTCGATTCAAGAAGAAGTAATAGTGGAAGAAAGTTTAAATATTATGGACAAGGAAAAAGAATTAATTATTAAAGCGCTTAAAAAACATAGAGGGAAAAGAAAGGATGCTTCCTTAGATTTGGGAATTAGTGAAAGAACTTTGTACAGAAAACTTAAAGAATATAACATTGAAGACTAACCTTAATTTGTTTACACAAAAAATTAGTTTCCTACTACTTTCCTTGGGGACTATTTTATTATTGCTGTTCCTAAACAGCAGTTGCGGAACCTACAAAATGGTGGATGCTTCTGTACCGGATAGCGTAAAAACTGTTAGAGTTAATTTTATAGAAAACAGAGCACGCTATGTAAATCCTCAACTCAGCCCACAGTTGACCGATAAATTAAGACAAAAAATTATTGGTCAAACCCGACTTACACAAGTAAATAATGATAATGCACATTACGAAATTTCAGGATCTGTTACCGATTATTCCGTTTCCACTTCTGCAATTTCTGGGCAACAGACCACGAATAACAGACTTTCTGTAACCATTCATATCATTTTGTTGAAACGACTTGAAAACAAAACTGATGAATTTGATGTAACCCGAAGTTTTGAATTTGATGCCCGACAAACTTTAACACAGGCTGAAACGGCATTAAAAGATGAAATGATTCGTAATTTGGTGGAAGAAATTTTCAATCGCATTTTTTCAAACTGGTAAAGATTTTCTATTTAGAATTTTATGAATAATATGTTGCACTCATTAGCTGATTCTTTATTGCAGAAAAAAAATTCATTAGAGGATCCAATAAAAGAATTAAAACATTTAGTAGATCAATACCCTTTTTTTAGCACTGCTCAATTATTATTAGCTGCAAAATTAAAACAGACAGAATCGAAAGAATTTGAAAAGCAACTAAACAAAACAAGTCTTTTTTTTCCAAACTCACTTTGGCTAGACTTTACGCTTTCTGAAGAATTGAAAGAATCAAATACGAAAGAACTCAGAAAAGAAGAAACAGCAATTGTTCAACCAACTACTGAAAAAACTGTCTCTCTTAAACCTACTGACGATTTATTACTTGACCCCTATCACCGTATTGACTATTTTGCTTCTCAAGGAATAAAATTTGTAGCGGAAGAAAAACCTACCGATCGGATTGGGCAGCAAATGAAGAGTTTTACAGACTGGCTAAAAACCTTAAAGCAAGTGCCAAATCAAACTTCAATATCAGAAAAACCCTCTCTTTTCGAGGAAAAGGTGATTCAATTAGCCGAAATCTCAATTGACGATAGAAGAATTATAACAGAAGCAATGGCAGATGTTTGGATTAAACAAAACGAACCTGAAAAAGCTATTGAAGTGTACCAAAAATTAAGTTTGCTTGAACCCCCCAAAAGCAGTTATTTTGCAAACCTGATTGAAAAATTAAAGAAGAATTAATATGACTTTATTATTTGTAATACTAATTATTTTGGCAAGTGGCGTTTTGGGTTTTATTGTTTTAGTACAAAACCCCAAAGGTGGCGGATTAGCTGGAAATATTGCCGGCATTAGCAACCAATTTATGGGCGTCAAACAAACTACCGATGTACTTGAAAAAGGTACTTGGATTTTTGCTGCCGTTATAGCTGTGCTTTGTCTGCTTTCTACTTTTTTTATCTCGGTAAATACTACAGGTAGTACCGATAAATTAGAAAATATCAGTACGGCACCCGTGCAGTCGGCTCCAGTTCCTCAAGGGACAACGAGTGCTGCTCCTGGAGCTCTACCTCAAGGAACCGCCGCTCCTCAAACAACTCCAAGTAAATAAAAAAAACTTAACCCTGTTTCATCAACAGGGTTTTTTATTTATTTTGAGCATCATTTAGGTGTATGAAAATTATTGTTCGCTTCTTTCTAATCATTTTTTTACTTCTTTCATCAGCAGTTGCCTGGCAAATTTTTGGCCCTACCATTTCAGAACCGTCCGAAAAATATTTTTACATTTCGACAGGTAGTTCAATTGCTGATTTAAAACAAACCCTCATCGAAAAAAAAATTCTTTCAAACACCATTTTATTTGATTTGGTTTCTGAAAGATTGAAGTTTAAAAAAATTAAACCCGGAAGGTATAATATCTCTAATAGCTCCAGTTTAATTAAATTAATTAGAATTTTAAGAAATGGGAATCAGACACCCGTTAAACTTGTTATTTCGAAACTTAGAACAAATGCTGATTTAGCAAAGCTCATAAACAAACATTTTGAAACCGACTCACTTTCAATGATTCACTTTTTAGACAATAAAAATGGTGCTTTACACAACTATAAACTAAATTCCGAATCTGTTTTAACAGCAGTGTTTCCTGATACATATCATCTTAATTGGAACTCAACTCCAAAAATTATTTTTGATAAACTACTCAAGCATTCTCTTTTATTTTGGAATGAAGAAAGAAAAAACAAAGCAGCAGTTTTGAAATTATCTCCAGCGCAAGTTTATATTTTAGCCTCCATAATTGATGAAGAAAGTAATTATTCACAAGAAAAATCTACAATTGCAAGTGTTTATTTAAATCGCATAAAAAAAAGAATGCCACTTCAAGCAGACCCAACAATTAAATTTGCACTTCAAGATTTTGGGTTAAAAAGAATTTATAAAAACCATTTAGCAGTTAAATCTCCATACAATACGTATGTAAACCTTGGACTTCCCCCCGGCCCTATTTGTACGGCTAAGCCGCAAACCATCGATGCGGTATTGAATGCTCCTAAAACTGAATATCTTTATTTTGTTGCCAATGCCAATTTTTCTGGCACTCATGTTTTTACATCCACTTATAAAGAGCATCAAAAAAAAGCGAAACAATATCAACAAGCATTAAACAAATTGGAAAAACAAAAAACTAAATCCTAATTTTTTGCAGCAGCTTTTAACCCATATAAAAAGAGCAATATTAGTTTCTCTCCCTTTTCGTTTTTTAATACGAAGAAGCAAAAAAATTACATTGCCCGGATTTGAAGGAATTTCAATTTTTGAAGTAGTTACCTTTTTTTTCAACCAAGTAAAAAAGACAAGTTTGAATGAAAGAGCCGCCTCCATTGCTTTTAATATGCTGATGGCAATTCCTCCTGCTTGTATTTTTCTGTTTACATTAATTCCTTTTTTACCGGTTGACGGATTTATGAATCAGTTGTATGATTTAATTCGAAATGTAGTACCCGAAGAAAAAGTAAATAGTCCGCTCATTGCCTTCCTAAATAATTTTACTACACAGCAACGAAACGAACTACTTTCTTTTGGTCTTCTACTCGCGTTGTTTTTCTCTTCCAATGCAATGATGGGAATTCTTAGATCTTTTGATAAAGACTACGAAGGATTTTCTAAGAGAACCGCGTTACATGACAGATGGGTAGCCATTAAACTTACGCTCATCTTTTATCTTATAATTATTCTTTCCATTTTTGCATTACTCACCGGAACTGTTGTTCTAGAATGGTTGGGAATTAGAAGCAGTTTTTTAAAATCGTTTATTATCAATGCTCGATGGTTGGTTATTCTATTATTGTACTTTTTTAGTATTTCTTTTATTTATCGTCACGCACCTGCAGTGCAAAAAAAATGGAAACTGATTAATCCGGGCTCTATTTTATCTACTTTTATAATGATTATTTTTACATTACTATTTACTTGGTGGACAGTGGAATTTGGCAACTACAATAAATTATACGGATCCATTGGAACTGTTTTAATTTTTATGTTATTGATTTTCTTTAACTCTTTGGTATTGTTAATCGGCTTTGAGCTGAATGTAAGTATTGCCAGCTTGCAGAAAACATCATCCTCTAATAAGAATTAATCCGATAGTTGTTTCAGTCATTTTAAAAACTTAATTTCGCAATCCTTTGATCGGGACGTAGCGCAGTCCGGTAGCGTACCAGGCTGGGGGTCTGGTGGTCGCAAGTTCGAATCTTGTCGTCCCGACAAAAAAGCTTCACAATTAGGTGAAGCTTTTTTATTTTAAACTTTAATGATCATTTAGTGGCAATCCCTTATCCTGCCAATCTTTCCAATTAACATACTCTTCGCCTTTGCGGTGAACTTCCATCGTAATACAATCTTCAACTGGGCAAACTAGTTTGCAGAGATTACATCCCACACATTCTTCATCTTTAATTGTGTATTTATTGTATGGCTTGCCAAAATCTAAATTTATGGATTGATGAGAAGCATCTTCACAAGCAATGTAACAAAGCCCGCAATGAATACATTTATCTTGATTAATATTTGCAATAACATGAAAATTAATATCGAGATCTTCCCAATGCGTAATATTCTCAACTGATTTGCCAATAAAATCATCAATCGTTTTAAATCCTTTTTCATCCATCCAGTTATTCATTCCTTCACACATATCTTCAATAATTCGAAATCCATGTTTCATAGCAGCCGTACACACTTGTACATTCGATGCGCCCAGCAACATAAATTCAACTGCATCTTTCCAAGTACCGATCCCTCCAATTCCGGATATAGGAACTTTCTTTGTCAATTCATCTTGAGCAATTGTAGTCAACATTTTTAATGCAATTGGTTTTACGGCAGGGCCACAATAACCACCAAACACAGATTTGCCACCAACATTTGGATTCGGCACTAATGTATCCAAATCAATTCCTGTTACAGATTGAATTGTATTGATTAATGACAATGCATGGGTTCCAGCTTTTACAACTGACCTTCCTGTTGGCACAACAGAATGTACATTTGGTGTAAGTTTTGTAATGACAGGAATTGTTGCTGTTTCCATTACCCATTCCACTACCATGCAAGCGATTTCAGGATCTTGTCCAACAGATGCACCCATACCTCTTTCTGTCATTCCGTGAGGACAGCCAAAATTTAATTCCAAACCGTGCGCACCGGTGTCTTCTACTTTTTTTATTAACTCCTGCCAACTTTTTTTATCATTATCAGCCATTAAAGAAACAATCATAGCACGATCGGGAAATAATTTTATACATTCCTCAATTTCTTTCAGATTTATATCCAACGGACGATCAGAAATCAATTCTATATTATTGAACCCCATTAATCGGCTACCATTAAAATCAACAGCAGAATATCTGGAGGAAACATTTTTTACTTGCGACCCCAATGTTTTCCAAACCACACCGCCCCATCCTGCTTCGAATGCACGAAGCACATTATATTTTTTATCCGTTGGTGGCGCACTGGCTAACCAAAATGGATTGGGTGATTTGATGCCGAGAAAATTTGAACTTATGTCTGCCACTTTATATTAAGTTGAATGTTAAATTCAGATATTCCAAAATAGAGGAGGCTCCATCCTTTCCCGCCTGCACAGCATCAACCACTTCTTTGCCACCATTTACGGCATCACCACCTGCAAATACACCTTTTATATTTGTTGAATAATTTGTGTCAATGATAAGTTTTCCATTTTTATTCTCCATTTTATTCATGTCAACTAATTCTTCAAAAGGAATTTGACCTGCTGCTTTTATAATCATATCAACATCTAATGAAAAAATTTCGCCAGTATCTATTGGCGTTTTTCTGCCATTAGTATCTGTTTCACTTAACATCATTTTACTACAAATTAGTTGAGCTACTTTTCCGTTTTCTCCTTTTATTTCTTTCGGTGCAGCGAGCCAAATAATTTCGCAACCATCAAGTTTGGCAATATCCAATTCAACATCCGTACACGGTTTTTCTGCTTCTGTTCTTCTGTAAACTAAAGTTACTTTTTTGGCACCCAGTCGCTTTGCTTGAGTTGCTGCATCAATTGCAGTCATTCCCATTCCAATAACAGCTACTTTATCACCAATAGGAATTAATGAATAATTTTTATCTCGAATGTTATAAATAAAACTGATGGCATCTTCCACTCCTTCGAAACTTTCACCAGGAATACCTAATCGTCTTGCAACACCCACACCGATTCCTAAAAACACTGCATCATAATTTTTTTGCAATTCACCCATTAAAATATTTTTCCCTAATTCCTGATTGTATTTAATTTCAATTCCTCCGATTGATAAAATATAATTTACTTCATCTTCGCAAAACTTTGGCGTTACTTTATAGGCAGCAATACCATAAGTCATCAATCCACCACCTTTACTTTCCTTTTCATAAATAGTAACATCAACTCCATTTCGACTTAAAACATGAGCACAACTTAATCCAGCAGGACCTGCTCCAACTATAGCTACTTTTTTCCCATTTGATGGTTTGCGTTGGAACAACTGCCAATTATTCTCCATTGCTTTTTGTGTAGAATACCGTTGAAGTTTTGCGATAGAAATTGGTTCTTCTTCTAATAAATTATAAACACAAGCTCCTTCGCATAATTTTTCAACTGGACAAACTTTGGAACAACCGGCACCCATTATATTTGATGAAAGAATTGTATGAGCAGAACCTTTTATATTATCCGTTGAAATCTGTTTGATAAATTTTGGAACATCAATATCTGTTGGACAACTTTTGGTGCAAGGAGCATCGTAGCAAAACAAACAACGATTTGCTTCTACTTGCGCCGCTGTTTTATTTTCAAATGGCGGATGAATATCAGCGAAATTTTGTTCGTATTGCTCTTTTGAAAGCCTGTTATTCGTAATATTCATTTATTGATTCTGTTAAATTTTGTATGTTGAATGAAATTCATCTTGCATTTATCATTCAACATTTAAAATAATTAAAGCTCCGTCAACTTCCCATAAGTTTCCGGTCTTCTGTCGCGAAAGAACTGCCATACATTTCTTACTTCTTCAATCATATCCAAATCAAAATCTGCAATTAATAATTCATCATTGTCTTCAGATGCTTGTGCAAAAATTTGTCCGCGAGGATCTACAAAATAACTGCTGCCATAAAATTTACCAACATTCCATGGCTTTTCTGTACCCACTCGATTAATGCATCCCATGAAATAACCATTGGCTGCTGCATGTGCAGGTTGTTCTAGTTTCCATAAATATTGAGATAAACCAGCTACAGTTGCTGATGGATTGTAAACAATCTCCGCCCCATTCAATCCAAGAATTCTAGCTCCATCAGGAAAGTGGCGATCGTAACAAATGTAAACTCCAATCTTAGCATATTTAGTTTGAAAAACAGGATAGCCCAAATTACCGGGTTTAAAGAAAAACTTTTCCCAAAAACCACTTGTATGTGGAATATGATTTTTTCGATATTTACCAAGATATTTTCCATCGGCATCAATTACTGCTGCAGTATTGTATAAAACACCGGCCTGCTCCTTTTCATATACAGGAACAATTATCACCATATTATATTTCTTTGAATATTCCTGCATGCGTTCAATAGTTGGGCCTGGAACAGTTTCTGCACTTTGGTACCAAGCTTTATCTTGTCCCGGACAGAAATATGGAGTATTAAATATTTCTTGAAAACAAAGAATTTGTACTCCCTTTTTTCCGGCTTCTTCAATTAGCGGAATATGTTTTTGCACCATGGCTTCTTTAATTTCTGCAATCGTTCCTTCACCTTCTGTTTTGGGGAGGCTTACTTGAATTAATCCCGACTTAATTATTCTTGGCATTCTTTGATTATTTTAAAGGTTGAATTTTGAATGGATCATTTACAATTTTTCATTCAAAATAATTCTAAATTGTTTGCGACACTTTTTTTCGTTTAATGAATTTTCCAAATCCTTTTTCAATATGACATTGATTGTTTTCAATAGCAACTTGTCCTCTTAATAAAACTGTTTTCACTTTTCCTGTTACCTCCCACCCTTCATATCCGCTATAATCAACATTCATATGATGCGTTTTTGCAGAGAGAGTATGCTTTTCCTTTGGATCAAAAATTACAATATCTGCATCACTTCCAACCGCAATCGTTCCTTTTTGTGGAAACATGCCGAATATTTTTGCAGGATTAGTACAAGCAACTTCAACATATTTATTTAGTGTGATTTTATTTTTCACAACACCTTCACTAAATAATAATTCCATTCTATTTTCAATAGCAGGATGACCATTAGGAATTTTAGAAAAGTCATCTTTTCCCATCAGCTTTTGCTCCCATTTAAATGGACAATGATCAGTGGCAACAACTTGAATAAGACCTTGATTTATTCCAGCCCATAAATTTGTTTGATCTTTCTTTTCTCTCAAAGGTGGACTCATCACCCATTTGGCGCCTTCAAAATCTTTTTCGTACAAAGAAGCATCGAGAAGAAGATATTGAATACAGGTTTCTGCAAATATTTTCTGATTTCTTTTTGTAGCATTTCGAACAGCATTCAATGCGCCTTCGCAAGTCATGTGAACAATATATCCGGGACAACCTGTATAGTTTGCCATATCTGCAAATCGTCCACTGGCTTCAGCTTCAGTCACTTCGGGCTGTGATAAATAATGATACAAAGGAGAAAATTGTCCTTCTGATTTGTGTTTTGTAATTAAGAAATCAATCATGTCGCCATTAGTCGCATGAACATTTATTAAGCCGCCATGTTTTTTTACTTCTTGCATCAATCCCATCATTTGACGATCATCAATCATCAAAGCACCTTTGTACGCCATAAATGTTTTGAAAGAAGTGATGCCTTCTTTTTCAATCATTTCTTGGATTTCTTTTTTAGTATTCTCATTAAAATCCGTTACAGCCATATGAAAACTATAATCACCCACACAATTGCTATTGCTTCTGCCTTGCCATTCTTCCAATGCAGCTCTTAAACTATTTCCTTGTTTTTGTAAAATAAAATCTATCACCATTGTAGTCCCGCCAAATAATGCAGCTCTCGTTCCCGTTTCATAATTATCACTACTGAAAGTTCCCATAAAGGGCATATCCAAATGTACGTGAGGATCTATACCACCGGGAAAAACAAACTTATCCGTTGCATCAATTTCCTTATCTGCATTTACCAATAAATTTTTGCCAATAAATTTCACTGTTTCATCATCAATGAAAATATCTGCTACATAATCATCCGTTGCAGTAATTATTCTTCCGTTTTTAATTAATACCGACATCTTTTAGAGTTTGAGTTCTTAATTTTTTCTTTTGGTTAATATCCAATATACAAAACCGCTTGCAAAAAAACCAACAAACCATGCATAATTATATAAACTGCTTACCCAAGTTGGAAATAAACTATTGGAAACAACATTAATCTGTAATAAAAATCCTGGAAGATTGGGTAAAATACCGGCTAGCAAAGCAACTATGGCGATTGAATTGAATCCATTTTTAAAACCATAAATGCCATCATGTTTGTACAAATCATTGGTAGAAAGAATTTTCTTTCGTATGAAATAATAGTCTGCAATCAATATTCCACCCACAGGTCCCAATAAACTAGAGTAAGCAATCAACCAAGTAAAAATATAACCGCCAGGAGTAGCAATCAATTTCCAAGGAAAAATCAACACTCCAATTATTCCAGTAATGTAACCACCTATTCTGAAATTTATTTTCTTGGGAGAAAGATTAGAAAAATCATTTGCTGGACTTACAATATTTGCGGCAATATTAGTTGCCAACGTAGAAATAACTATTCCAATCATAGCAAAACTCACAATCATTTTGTCTTCAAATTTTCCAGCAAGTTTTACAATGTCCCATTCTGTTTGCCCATAAATAATGGCAGTAGCAGAAGTAACCACAACTCCAATAAACGCAAATACGGTCATAGAAGAAGGCAGTCCTATTGCTTGTCCTTTCATTTGCGCTCTTTGTGATTTTGCATAACGAGTAAAGTCAGGAATATTTAATGAAAGTGTAGCCCAAAAACCAACCATTCCTGTTAAGGCAGGAAAAAAATAATTCCAAAAAGCAGCTCCAGAAAGTTTCGATGGCTGACTCAATATAGGCCCAAATCCATTAGCTGCAGTAATTGCCCAAGCTAATAGTAACAAAGCTGCAAATGGAAGAAAAATTGCTTTAAAAACTAATAGCTTTCGAATACTTTCAACGCCTAAATAAACAATAAACATGTTCAACAACCAGAATGCAAGAAAACAAATCATTGGCAATACCTGAGGAAACATTGCAGAATGATCTATTTCTGCCAATGAAGGATTCCAAGCTCTGATTAAATTATAAATAGATGCTCCGCCAATCCATGTTTGAATACCAAACCAACCGCACGCAACAATTGCACGAAGTAATGCAGGAATGTTTGCTCCTTTAGTTCCAAAACTTGCTCTTGCAAAAACAGGAAAAGGAATACCGTATTTAGCACCGGCATGTCCATTTAAAATCATTGGAATTAGAACAATTGAATTCCCTAAAAAGATAGTACAAATTGCTTGCCACCAATTCATACCACCTTCAATGAGAGAACTAGCCAACATATATGTGGGAATGCAAAGACTCATGCTAATCCACAACACTGCATAATTCCAAGTACCCCAAGTTCTATTCGATTGAGGAATTGGCGCCAAGTCATCATTGATGAGTGAACTATCAGCAGTTTCTAGTCCTTGCATAAATGAGGTGTTATAAATGTTGAATTTTTAATTGCAGTTTTCGTCTGCAATCTTTATCGCCTCACTAATTATTGCCAATCCTTCATCAATCTGCTCTTTTGTAACACAAAGTGGTGGTGCTATAAAAATATAATTCCATCGCACAAAAGTGCACATTCCTAATTCTTTAATTTTTGCTGCCACCTTATTCATCACAACCATTTCATCTGGTTTCGCATTGAAAGGCGCAAGGGGTTCTTTTGTTTTTCTATTCTTCACCAATTCAATACATCCCAACAAACCTGTGTTTCTAAAATCACCAATACTTGGATGTTTTTGTTTTAATAAATCAACCTGATCATTTACATAATTTCCCATTGCAACACAGTTTTCAATCAACCCTTCATCTTCATAAATTTTTAAAGTTTCTAATGCAGCGGCACAACTTACCGGATGCGCAGAATATGTGAGACCCATTGGTAACATAGTATCGTCAAATTTGGAAGCAACTTTATCACTTACCATTAAACAACCAAACGGTAAGTAACCACATGTCAATCCTTTTGCCATTGCAATCATATCTGGAACGATCTCATGATTTTGAAATCCAAACCATTTGCCGGTTCTTCCAAAACCACTCATCACTTCATCCATAATTAATAATATTCCATTTCGGTTACAAATTTCTCTCACCGCTTTTAAGTAACCGAGAGGATATTGTAAACAACCTGAAGAACCAGATTCGCCTTCTAACAAAATACCAGCAATGTTACCGGGTCCTTCATATGCAATTACTCTTTCAAGACTTGCAATTGCTTCTTTCAATAAATTTTCTTGACCATATTCCCAACGATATAAATAAGGTAGATCGAAATGAACAAAATTGGGTGATTGTTGTGCATCCATTTGTAAACGCCGTGGATCTCCACTTGCAGACATGGCTCCATACGATGCTCCATGATATGATTGATAGCGTGATAATATTTTATGACGACCTGTATATAATCTTGCCAATTTGATTCCATTCTCAATTGATGTAGCGCCGCAAAGTGTAAAGAAAGATTTATTCAAATCGCCGGGGCAAATTTCTGCTAGTTTTTTTCCTAATTCGCCTCGAACTTTTGTTACACAACTCGGAGTTACATACGCTACTTCCTGCATTTGCTTTATTACGGCATCGGTTACTCGTTGGTTTCCATGTCCAATATTCACATTCATCAATCCTGATGAAAAATCTATAAATCGTTTTCCATCGTAGTCGTATAGATAAACTCCTTCGGCATGTTTTACAGCAATTGGTGCAAGACCTTTTTGCTTACTCCAAGAAAACATTGTGTATTCAAGATTATCTTGAATAATTTCTGTTGCTTCACTCATAGTTTTTGTGTTCATAGTTATTTTGTTATTAGCTCATCCAATTAACTCCAGATTCTGCATTCCATTTAGTTGTACTCTTTTTTAATTTTGTCCAAAATTCAATTGAACTTTTACCAGTAATATCACCTACACCAAACTTGCTTTCATTCCATCCACCAAAAGAAAAAGGTTCTCTTGGCACGGGTACTCCCACATTCACACCAATCATACCGGCACTAGCGCGATCAATAATGTATCGAGCCATTCCTCCATTTTGAGTAAAAACTGAAGCCGCATTGCCATAAGGACTTGCATTTTCAATTGCCAAGGCTTCATCCACAGTATTGGTTCTGATAATTGAAATAACTGGTCCGAAAATTTCTTCGGTGGCAACACTCATTTCGGGTTTTACAAAATCAATCACCGTTGGTCCAACATAAGTTCCATTTTCTTTTCCTTTCACAATTACATTGCGACCATCCAATAAAATTTTTGCACCGTCTCTTTCTGCTTCGCCAATATATCTTTCAATTCTTTCTTTGCTTTCTTTACTAATAACTGCTCCCAGATTTTTGCCAGGAATAATTTTTCGTGCTTCTTCGCATATTTTATCAATGATACTATCAACATTGCCAACGCCAATCATTGCCGATGCAGCCATACATCGCTGTCCAGCGCAACCACTCATACTAGCAGCCACATTTTGTGCCGTCATTCCAGGAATTGCATCGGGTAAAACCAGCAAATGATTTTTTGCACCACCTAATGCTAAAGCCCTTTTATAATTTTTAGTAGCTCTTTGATAAACTATTTTGGCAACTTTTGTAGAACCAACAAATGAAACGGCTTCAATACCGGGATGATCACAAATAGCTTCTACAATTTCTACATCGCCATGAACAATATTGAAAACCCCATCGGGCAAACCCGCTTCTTTTAAAAGCTCAGCTAATTTTCCACAACACATTGGAACTTTTTCTGACGGTTTTATAATCATACAATTTCCGAGCGCAATAGCGTTTGGAAGGGTCCAATTAGGAACCATTGCAGGAAAATTGAATGGAACTATTGAAGCAACGACTCCCAATGGTACATGTTCAGTTCTACACTCAACTCCTTTACTTACTTCTAATATTTCTCCGGTTACTAATTGTGGAAGTGAAGTTGCAAACTCTGTTAGTTCAATACATTTTTCAATTTCTGCTACTGATTCATTAAACGTCTTTCCATTTTCCTCACTGCACAATTCAGCAAGTTCTTTCAAATTCTTTTCTAGTAATGTTTTATAGCGAAAGAAAACCTGCACCCTTTCTTTTATTGGTGTTTTACTCCATGCAGGAAAAGCTGTCTTTGCTTCTTTCACTGCTTTATCAAGATCTTTTGAAGTTGACATGGGAACAGTCGATAACAAATTCCCATCAATTGGAGATATGACTTCGAGTGTACGAGTTGCTGAGCTAGTAACAAATTTTCCGTTGATAAAATTCTGTACAGCTGAATATTTCATAAAAGTAATTTCTTTGAACTTTATTTTTCAAAATTGCAAGGCATAAATATACTAAAATTACTGGGCATTTTATACCAGTCAGTTGTTTAAAAACTATTATGAGTAAACTCTTTTTAGCCAATTTGTATGTTTGAAAAACAATTTTTCATTTATACTATTTTCATGAAACATGCCTTAACTTTGATCCTTAATGAAACTACTCATTAAGCAAGCAAAGGTTATTGATTCCCACTCTCCTTTTAACGGACAAACACTAGACATTTTAATCGACAATGGAACGATTGTTCAATTAAGCAGAAAAATTTCTTCTACGGTTGACCAAATTATTAATGTATCGGGGTTATGTATTTCACCGGGATGGGTTGATGTTTTTGCAAATTTTTGTGACCCTGGTTTTGAACAAAAAGAAACAATAGAAAGCGGTGTAAAAGCTGCTGCTTCAGGTGGATTTACAGATGTATTTTTAATTCCCAATACTAGGCCAGTAGTTGATTCAAAAGCTCAAATAAATTATATCCATCAAAAATCAAAAAAACTTCCAGTAACGTTACATCCTATTGGAGCTATTTCAAAAAATGCAGAAGGCAGTTACCTAGCAGAAATGTATGACATGAAAAAAGCTGGAGCCATTGCTTTTAGCGACGGAACAAATTCTATTCAGTCTTCATCGTTATTAACAAAAGCATTGCAATATGTAAAAGCTTTTGATGGTATTTTAATTCAAATTCCAGATGACAAAAGTATAAATGCCCACGGTTTAATTAATGAAGGAATTGTTTCTGTAAAATTGGGACTCAGTGGCAAACCCTCCATTGCAGAAGAATTAATGGTGACAAGAGATATTAAATTAGCGAATTATGCAAATTCTCAACTTCACATAACTGGAGTTGCTGCAAAAGAATCAATTGATCAAATTAAAAAAAGTAAAAAAGAAGGTGTCAATATTAGTTGTTCAGTTACACCACATCATCTTTTCTTTTGTGATGAAGACATAAAAGATTACGATACTAATTTGAAAGTAAATCCTCCTATTCGCACTGCAGCAGATCGCAAAGCTTTAAGAAAAGCAATTGTAGATGGAGTGATTGATTGCATTGCCACTCATCATCAACCACACGAAAAAGACAGCAAAGTATGCGAATTTGAATATGCACAATTTGGTATGACCGGATTGGAAACTGCTTTTAGTGTTTTAAAAACTTCTATGCCCGAATTAAAAGACGACAAATGGGTAGAACTGCTTGCTATCAATCCTAGAACTATTTTTAATCTCCCAAGTGCAACAATTAAAAAAGGTGCACCAGCAACGATAACATTGTTTCTACCTAAAAAGGAATTTGTTTATTCGGAAAAATCAATTCAATCTAAATCAGCCAACTCTCCTTTTATTGGAAAAAAATTTACAGGAAAAGTTATTGGTATAATTAATAAACAGCAAGTATTTTTGAATCCTTAAAACAATTAAATGGAACAAGATAAAAAAATTACAACCCTACAAAAGGGTTTACTTATTTCTGGATTACTTATCGTGATCAGTGTTGGATTTTATGTAGCCGGTTTTCAAACTCAAAAATGGACACAGTGGATTGGTTATTTAATTTTCATGACCGGCGTTATGTGGGCTTGTATTAGCTATGGCAAGGAAAATGATAATATGATAAGTTTCGGAAATATTTTTTCTCACGGATTTAAAGTATCCTCCATTATTACTTGTATGATGATTGCCTTTTCTGTTGTCTTTGTTTTACTTTATCCTGAAATAAAAGAAACGGCGATGGATATGGCGCGACAAGAAATGGAGAAGAATGAGCAAATGACTGAAGAACAAATTGAAATGGCGTTGAGCATGACGCAAAAATATTTCACAGTGTTTATGATTGGTGGTGCTCTTGTTGGCTATTTAATTATGGGTGCTATTGCTTCTTTGATTGGTGCTGCAGTTACTAAAAAAAATCCTTCAACTCCATTTGAATAAACTAATACGTAATGGAAATATCTCTTGTCATCCCATTATACAACGAAGCTGAATCGCTTCCGGAATTATGCGAATGGATAAAACATGTGTTGGAAACAAAAAATTTATCCTACGAAATCATCTTAGTCGATGATGGAAGTAATGATAATTCTTGGGAAGCAATTGAGCATTTAAGAATTCAGAACAGTTCGATAAAAGGTATAAAATTTCAGCGCAATTACGGCAAATCAGCCGCGTTGAATGAAGGATTTCGTGCAGCTACTGGTAATGTAATTATTACCATGGACGCTGATATGCAAGATAGTCCCGATGAAATTCCGGAATTACATCGTATGATTATGGAAGATGGGTTTGATATTGTGAGTGGTTGGAAAAAAAAGCGATACGACAGTACAATTACAAAAAATATTCCATCAAAATTATTTAATTCGGTTACTCGAAAAATGACGGGGATTCCACTACACGATTTTAATTGTGGACTAAAAGCATACAGAAAAAAAGTTATAAAGAGTATTGAAGTGTACGGTGAGATGCATCGTTATATTCCTGTTATTGCAAAATGGGCAGGCTTTAAAAAAGTTGGTGAAAAAATAGTTGAACACCGAGCTAGAAAATACGGAGTTACAAAATTTGGATGGGAAAGATTTGTGAATGGCTTTTTAGATTTAGTGTCAATCAGTTTTGTAGGAAGATTTTCAAAAAGACCTATGCACTTTTTCGGACTTTGGGGAACGCTATTTTTTCTTACAGGATTTAGTATTGCGATATACTTAATCATTTCGAAATTTATTGACAGCTCATTTTCATTAACGAATCGTCCTTCATTTTATATAGCATTAACATCCACAATTTTTGGAGTGCAACTATTTCTTGCAGGATTTATTGGCGAACTTATTTCAAGAAATGCTCCTGGCAAAAATTCTTACCTCATAGAAAAACGGGTAGGATTGTAATGAGCAACATTATAATCATAGGACCTGCACATCCACTTCGCGGTGGCGGAATGGTTACTTTTAATCAGCGATTAGCAAAAGAATTTATTGACAAAGGGCATTCTTGTACAATTGTTTCTTTTAGTTTGCAATATCCTTCTTTTCTTTTTCCGGGTACTTCACAAACAACAACGGAAGCCGCACCCACATTTGTTTCTATCAGATCATTAATTAATTCAATCAACCCAATTAACTGGATTAAAGTTGGCTACTTATTGAAAAAAGAAAAACATGATTTGATTGTTGTACGGTTTTGGATCCCGTTTATGGGACCAGCACTTGGAACTATTTTACGTATTCTTAAAAAAAATAAACACAGTAAAATAATTTGTATTGCAGATAATATTATTCCTCATGAGAAACGAGTCGGCGACTCTATTTTTACACGCTACTTTCTAAACTCTTGTGACGCTTTTATTACAATGAGTGAAAATGTGCTAAACGATTTGCACCAATTTATTGTTTCTAAGCCAGCGGTATTTGAACCACATCCACCCTACGATAATTTTGAAAACCCCATTTCAAAGAAAGATGCAAGGGAATTTTTAAATCTATCATCTACAAATAAAATAATTTTATTTTTTGGATTTATTCGTGCGTACAAAGGATTAGATATTCTATTGCATTCCATGGCAGATGAACGTATAAAAAAATCGAGCATTCAACTTTTAGTTGCTGGAGAATTTTATGAGAGTGAAGCAAAATATAAACAGCTCGTTTCTCAATTAGACATTACAGAAAATGTATTATTCCACACCAATTTTATTCCAGATGCAGAAGTGCACTATTATTTATGTGCTGCAGATGTAGTTATGCAACCGTATAGGGCAGCTACTCAAAGTGGAGTAACTCCCCTTGCCTATCATTTCGAAAAACCAATTATTGTAACTAATGTTGGCTCGCTGGCTGCTTATGTACCTCACGAAAAAGTAGGACTAGTCACAAATCCAGATTCAACTTCTATTGCTGATGCAATACTTAAATTTTATGAATTAGGAGAGAATTATTTTATTCCCCAACTTCGTACTGAAAAGGAAAAATACAGCTGGAATAATATGGTTACTGCAATTTTAAAATTAGCCAAACTAACTTCTTAAGTTTTACTTCCCTGAAAAGCAATTATGAATAAAATAACAACATTAAATAAGATTCAACAAATTATTGAATCTTCAATAAATACAAAACAACAACTTTTGCTAGATGAAAATTTATTGAATACAATTGAAAGTGTTGTAACACTAATGGTTGAAACATTCAAAGCAAAAAACCGCGTGTATTTTTGTGGCAATGGTGGAAGTGCAGCCGATGCACAACATTTAGCTGCTGAATTTTCTGGCCGATTTTATAAAGATAGAAATGCTTTGCCCGCTGAAGCTTTACATTGTAACACATCATATTTAACTGCTGTTGCTAATGATTACGGTTATGACAAAATTTATTCTAGAATTATTGATGGTATTGGAAATTCCGGAGATATGCTAGTAGGAATTTCCACTTCGGGCAATGCTGCCAATATTGTAGGCGCATTTGAAGTGGCGCGAAAAAAAAATATTCATACTATAGGTTTAACAGGAGCAGATGGAGGTAAACTTAAACCCTTAAGCGATTATATACTTACAGTCCCTTCAAATGACACTCCACGAATTCAGGAGTGTCATATTTTGATTGGACATATCATTTGTCAATTAGTAGAAGAAAAATATTTTGAGTAGCACTACTGAAACTTACATGACAGTTCATACTTTACAAATAAAAAATATTGATGAAAATTGGTCTCTTTTTCTAGACCGTGATGGCGTGCTTAATCATGAAAAAGAAAATAATTATATTTTAAATTGGAACGAGTTTAGATTCTATGAAGGAGTTTTGGAAGCAATGCCGATTTTATCTCAGAAATTTAATAAAATTATTCTAGTCACTAATCAACGAGGAGTGGGCAAGGGTTTAATGACAGAGTCTGCCTTATCAGAAATTCATACACAATTGAAACAAGTGGTCGAAGCTTCCTATGGAAGACTGGACGGAATGTACACTTGCACAAGTATTAACGACAATCATCCAGATAGAAAACCAAATTCGGGAATGGCTTTATCTGCACAAAAAGATTTTCCGGAAATTATTTTTTCGAAAAGCATCATGATTGGTAATAAACTAAGCGATATGAAATTTGGGCGGAATGCTGGAATGCACACCATTTTTCTGGCTACTACTCATCCCGAAACAGTCTTTCCTCATCCCGATATTGATTTACGCTTTAACTCTCTATTTGAATTTGCAAAAGCCCTTTAATTTTGTGCTGAGTATAAAATAATAAAAGTGAAGCAACTCGTTATCCAAATATTTTTTTTCTGTATTCTATCCTTTTCTACAAATGGCATAGAAGCACAATTAATTTCAACTGCAGATTTGAAAAAGCTTCAACAAAAGGAAGATTCTCTTTTCTTATTTACAAAAAATTTATTGAACGACAGTGCAACTTCCGGAAGAATGCGTAGCGACAGCCAATTTGTTCGAACATTTGTAAGATCTCTTCAAATTAAAAATTCATTTTATTACCCGTTTGATTCACTTCAAGGAATTTCAAAAATATTTTCACCCGACAGCGCCTTTAAAATTTTTACTTGGTATTTACAGTATGATGATTACTACGGTCGGCAACGGGGTTTTATACAAATGAGAACGAAGGATGGCTCTCTTAAAGGTTTTCCACTACGCGATAACTCAGAATTTACAGAATCTCCCAATACAATTGTATGCAGGGACACAAGCTGGATTGGCGCTGTTTATTATAATATTATTAAAACACAGCATTTAAATAAAAATTATTACACTTTATTCGGATACGATTACCATTCCGTAAGAAGCAGTAAAAAATGGATTGACGTTTTATCGTTTCAGGCAAATGGCGCCCCCCTTTTCGGCGGTCCTGTTTTTAGTTTTCAAGAAGATAGTTTACCAACAGCCGACTTACAGCGTTACAGTGTGGAATTTAAAAAAGATGCCGCCGTGTTTGTAAATTATGTACCTGAACTATCTAAAATAATTGTAGCTCATCTAGTTTCTGAAACAGACGAGCCTCAAAATGCTTGGACGATGATTCCAGATGGAGACTTCGAAGGATTTAAATGGCTAAATGGGAAATGGATACACATTGAAAAAGTAATTACAGATATAGAAGAAGTAGGCGATGCGCCACTTACAAATCAAGTAGTGATTGATAAAAAAAATATGACAAAATCTGATAATAGAAAAAAGTAATCTTAATCGTCTAATTTCAATACCGCTAAGAATGCTTCCTGTGGCACTTCTACATTACCAATTTGTCGCATTCTTTTCTTTCCTTCTTTTTGTTTTTCCAATAATTTTCTTTTACGACTAATATCTCCGCCATAACATTTAGCAGTTACATCTTTTCGCATAGCCGAAATATTTTCTCGCGCCATAACTTTTGCACCAATAGCCGCTTGAATAGCAATTTGAAATTGCTGACGAGGAAGAAGTTCTTTTAATTTTTCGCATAACTTTTTTCCAAAAGTTTGTGCTCGAACTCTATGAATAAGCGCACTCAATGCATCCACTTTCTCGTTATTCAATAAAATATCCATTTTCACGATATCACTATCTCTATAGCCCATCGGATGATAATCGAAAGAGGCATAACCGCGTGTTTGTGATTTCAACTTATCGTAAAAATCAAAAACTATTTCGGTTAGCGGCATTTCAAAAATTAATTCAACCCGAGATTGAGTAAGGTAATTTTGATTAATTAAAATTCCTCTTTTGCCCAAACAAAGTGTAATAATATTTCCAATGTACTCTGGCTTGGTAATAATTTGTGCTTTGATAAACGGCTCTTCAATCCTATCTGTTTTTACGGGATCGGGAAATTCAATAGGATTGTTTACAATCACTTTTTCTCCTTTTGTGGTAAAAGCAATAAAGCTCACGTTGGGAACCGTAGTAATTACCATTTGATTAAATTCTCTTTCCAAACGCTCCTGAATAATTTCCATGTGAAGCAATCCCAAAAAGCCACAACGAAACCCAAAACCAAGTGCCTGAGAGGTTTCTATCTCGTAGGTAAGTGAAGCATCATTCAACTGGAGCTTGTCCATACAGTCTCTCAGCTCTTCAAAATCATCAGTATCAACAGGAAAAATTCCTGCAAAAACCATTGGCTTTACATTCTCAAAACCATGAATAACTTCCGGATTTTTATTACTGGCTAATGTAATTGTATCTCCAACTTTAACTTCCTTGGCTACTTTAATTCCTGTAATAAGATAACCAACATCTCCACAACCAACTTCTGATTTTGGAACTAAACCAAGTTTTAAAATGCCAACTTCATCGGCAGTATATTCTTGCTCAGTAGAAACAAATTTTACAAGATCCCCCTTTTTTATATTCCCATCTAATATTCGATAATAAACAATTATTCCCCGAAATGAATTAAAGACACTATCAAAAATTAATGCTTTTAAAGGTTCATTTTGTTTTCCTTTTGGATGAGGAATTTTTTTTACGATAGTGTTCAGAATCTCTTCAACTCCTTGTCCAGTTCTTCCGCTTGCAAGTAGAATATCCTCCCTTTTACAGCCAACCAAATCGATCATTTGGTCTTGAACTTCTTCAATCATTGCACCATCCATATCAATTTTATTGATAATAGGAATTATTTCAAGATCATTTTCAATTGCAAGATATAAGTTGCTGATTGTCTGTGCTTGAATTCCTTGGGCAGCATCTACCAATAATAAAACACCTTCACAGGCTGCAAGTGCTCTACTCACTTCATAACTAAAATCTACGTGCCCTGGCGTATCAATCAAATTTAGAATATATTCCTTCCCATCAGTATGGCTGTAATTAATCTGTATTGCGTGACTTTTAATAGTAATTCCCTTTTCTCTTTCTAAATCCATATTATCCAATACCTGATCCATCATTTCTCTTTGCTTGATGGTGTTTGTAGCTTGCAAAAGCCTATCTGCCAAGGTGGATTTTCCGTGATCAATATGTGCGATAATGCAAAAATTTCGGATATTCTTCATGCTCTTTAGCTACTTTTTTAGAGCCGCAAAGGTAACGAAATGATACGAGGTTTCTCGAGTGAATGCTGGTAGGTTAGCTGCTACTTATTGGATGGTATTCTGAATAGAGAGCAAGTAATTTCTTCGCAATAATTGGATATGAGTACTTGTTTATAGCTTCAGTAGCAATCTGCTGTCGATCGAACCTATTATAATCTTCGAGCATACTCTTTAAAGCTTCCACCAACTGAATTTCATTTTTAGCATCTATTAATATCCCATTTCTGAGTTCAACTATTTCGGGTATGCCCCCAACTTTTGTTGCAATCACCGGCACGCCGCAACAAAGTGCTTCCAGAATACTGCAAGGTTGATTTTCATAATTGCTAAATGATATAAAAGCAGATGCCTCTCGTACAATTTCAGCAACCGCCGCATATTGAATTTCTCCTGTAAACTTTATGTGTTGCTGTAAGTTGTTCTTCTCCACAAATTCTATCAACACAGGTTCAGCAGGTCCATAAATTACACATGACCAGTCTTTGCGAATGCATTTCAAATCGGATAGTGTCTCTAATAAACCAATTGTATTTTTTGCCTCCGTATCTTTTGAAGTGTAGTGAATAAATTTAAATGAAGAACTTTGATTGGGCTTGTAATAAAACAAATTTTCATCCACTACATTCGGTATCACTTTTATTTTAACAGTAGGTACAATGTACTTAATCTGATTTCCCAAATCAATACTCACCGGAATAACGAGCTTGGCGGCACGCAGAATTTTCTTTATCAAATTTTGATTGACAAGAGAGGATGTAAAATAGTTGCCCATTCTGGATTTAGAATACCCAGACCAATGTTCAGAAACATAATAAGGAATTCCATAGTTACGTTTTATCCAAAGTGCAATCAGCCCTGCTTTATAAGCGACATGAACATGTACTGTGCTTGGTAAACCTCCAATAAATAATTTTTTGAAATAGTGCCGATACAATTTTCGAAACATCCAAAATGAATAAATGCCTTCTAAAAATTTGGGTACAAAAGCAGGAATTGAATAGTAGATAATTGTTTCCTTTAAATTAGAGCTTTCGTTATTTTCAATTTTTACAGAATTCGTAACAGTTTGAAACTTATCTCTTACAATATAAACAACAGTTAGCGAATTTAGTTGCGATAAAGCGATTGCTTGTCGTTGTATAAAATCGCCATTGTATTGATTTAGCTTACTGGGATACCAAGAAGGCAGCCAAAGAATATTTGAATTTACTTTTTGCATCTCTCAGAAATGAAATTTATGCAGTAATTGTAAATCCGATTTATTGATTTTCCATAAACTATTTATGGGTAGTTGTGTTTGCTTCATCAATCGAAATACAATTAAAATTGCTGCCAAAGTATACGCTATTGAACTTGCGAAAGCCGCTCCTTTAATTCCGTATATGGGAATTAATAATAAATCAAAAATTACAATAACTATAAAACAGATGGAAGTTGTATTAAAATTAACCCAAAGCATCCTTTTAGAAGAAAAATACGGGGCAATAATTGTAACTGCTATAAATGAGAAATACCCGGGCAACATGATTACTAAAGCAGTAAACCCATTTGTAAATTCAATGGGTAAAAAATATTGGTAGAGGAGAAAAGCAAGGCATATTGTAATAACGAGCAAAAAAGCAGAAGCCAAACTGACTATGCGAAATAATTGTGCAAATTGGTGATCATCTAGTTTCGGTTCATTACGAAGCGCCGGTGTAACCATCGAAGCAAAAATTCTGGGTACTATCCAAAGCAGTTGTGCAAATTGGCAAGCCTGAGCATAAACACCAACCTTTGTTTTATCAAAATAAAAATCCAGTATCCAAAAATCAACTCGGTAAGCTAGAAACTGAATCAGATTTGTAAAAAATACAAGCAACGAGAAATTAAATACAGAGTTTAATTGATCAACGGATAATTTTTGAAATTTAATTTTTGAAAACCTACTATGAAAAATTATACTTAGTGACAAACCTTGCAACAATATCATTGCACAAAATAGCGGAAGTGGTTGCACTCCATTTACATAATTCAAAAGTAGAAAAAAGAAAAAAGTAAATGAAAGTAATGATGTGAATAATAAAATTTTATTGGCAAGTGTGGCATTGTTCCTTGCATAAAAAAGCGACAAATATTTATCAGTCAAAACTAATCCGGCACAATATATAAACTCAATTAACGGATACCATTTTCCCATTTGCTGTGTGAGTAATGATTTGCCAGTAATTGAAATAGAAATATACTCCAGCAATCCAAACAAGGCTATTTGAAAAACACCCGTTACAAATGCAATTGTAAAAACACCATCTTCATCTACTTCTTTTCCGGATCCATGCCAAATGATTGAGGCATCTGTTCCGAAACCAGTTATTAATAGAAAGAAGGCTCCATTTAGAATCAACAAAGAAATTATTCCAAAACCATCTGCACCAGAAATTTTTGCTACCAACAAAGAAGTTAGAAAAGTTACACCCAAAAACAGCAATCGAAAAAAGCCGCTTTTCAGTATCGTGCTCAGCATTTCAATGCTTTAATAATTTGTATAAATTCTTCTGCTTGTAATGATGCACCTCCTACCAATCCTCCATCTACATCATCGCAGTTAAATAATTCTTTTGCATTGGACGCCTTTACACTTCCCCCATATAGAATGGATATTTTATCTCCAGTATCAGTTCCATATTGATTTGAAATAACAGAACGAATATGTGCGTGCATTTCCTGCACCTGAATAGTAGTGGCAGTTTTTCCTGTACCAATTGCCCAAATAGGTTCATAGGCAATTACCAAATTTGTGATTTGTTCTTTCGACAAATGAAAAAGTGAGTCGCGCAATTGTGTTTCTACAAAAGTTTTTTGCTGATCAGCAGCCCGAATGGTTAACGATTCACCACAACAAAAAATCGGTGTTAAATCGTTTTCCAAACAACGATCAATTTTTTCAGAAAGAATTTCATTGCTTTCGTTGAAATATTCCCTTCGCTCACTATGTCCAACCAAACAATAACTAATATTCATTGAGTGCAGCATGGCGGCAGAAATCTCTCCAGTAAATGCTCCTTCTTTTTTCTGATAACAATTTTGTGAAGCAGCGTTAAAATTTTTTACTGTCCCAATTAGCTGATTTGCAATTGACAAATAAAGAAAGGGAACTGCAAATATTACCTGTTGATTTTCTTTTGTAGCAATTCCAGCATCCACAACACTATTTAGCAATTGATCTGCTTGTTGAAAACTAAGATTCATTTTCCAATTGGCAGCAGCAATTTGTTTACGCATAATTGAATTTAAAAATTATCGAAAATATATTTAAGAATTGCTTTTTCTTTCTGTTCCAGCGAAAGGTTTTTGAGCTTTTTCCATGCATCAATATCTTCAAAAGATTTCAATAGCTTGTATCTTTTTTCTTTTCCCCAAGAAAAGCTGGGTATATATTTTGGTGTTAAACCTGTCTCAAAAATATTACAACAAACACCAACTACTGTTCCTGTGTTTATTGATGTATTGATGGCTGTTCTGGAATAATCGCCCATAAAAAATCCACATTTTAATCCAACGTTTATAGTCGACTTTGGCATTTTCACTTTTATTGTACTGGCATTATTCTTTAAATTAGAATTAGAGGTTCCTGCGCCAAGATTACAAAACGCACCGATAACAGAATTTCCAACATATCCATCGTGTGCTTTATTGGAATAATCCCCAAAAACAGAATTTTTTATTTCACCACCAACAATACATTTAGGGCCAATGGTTGTAGCGCCATAAATCTTTGCACCCATCTTTACTACGGCTTCCTCTCCTATTGAAACAGGCCCTCGTAAAATGGCCCCGTCCATTATCACAGCATTTTTACCAATATAAATAGGACCTTCCGAAGCATTCAAGATGCAATGTTCAAGTACTACTCCTTTTTCCAAAAAAATATTAGAAGCTGAAACCCTTTTTACATGCTTGGGAATATTTTGTGATTTTCTTTTACGCGTTATCAGCAAAAAATCCTCCCGAATGGCAGAATCGTTTAATTCGAAAATTTGCCATGGAAATTGAACACAACGAACCACATCTCGCAAATGAATTGCCTTGGAGATTTTAATTTTATTGTCGCCACTAATTTCATTTTTTGTGAACCGAAAAATTACAGCTGATTGATCAGCAATAGAGATACACTCCCCATTCTTAAGTTGCTTTATTTTTTTTACTAGTTTGGGTGTTGGCAAAATATTACCGTGAATCAAAAAGTAAACACCTTCCTCTAATTTTTTATCAATCGTAATGGACTGTTCCAAATTTTTATAATCATCTTCATTCTTATCAAACGATTCAAACCTTAGTGATTGTTCCCATTTCTCCCGAATGGTTAAAATTCCAATCCGAATATCCTGAATGGGACGTGTTAATGTAAATGGATATAGGTTTTCCGGTTGACAAAATTCTTCTGTAAAAATAATACGAGCAGCCATTTGGTAAAACTAACTATTTAATGAAAACAAAAATCCCGAAGAATTCTTCGGGATTTTCTAGTAGAAAAATATTATTTCTTTTTCTCGTATTTCTTTTTATACTTATCAATACGCCCTGCTGTATCTACCAGCATATTCTTTCCTGTAAAGAAAGGATGGGACATATTTGAAATTTCTAACTTCACCAACGGGTAGGTTTCACCGTCTTCCCATTGTGTGGTTTCTTTACTTGAAGCGGTAGAACGACTTACAAAGGCATGACCATTGCTCATGTCTTTAAAAACAACTAAACGGTACGATTCTGGATGGATTCCTTTTTTCATTTTACTTGATTTTAGGGTTGCACGGGTTTTGCCGTACATATAAAAAATAGAGGCGCAAAGCTAACGTTAAAATTGGAAACCTCAAGCTAATTTTTCTAAAAATTGACTTAAAAAGAAAAAGCGCCGAAATTTTCAAACACTCATTCGCCGTAGCAAGTGAACATTCAAACAATTCAACGCCTTTCTTGAGGTTTCTGGAATCCTTTTACAGCCCATTTCCTCTGTAATCAAACCACTCTTTTCAGAATTTTTCCTCTGTTGTGCATTACACCCAACAGATTCTCTTGATTACTATCCAAAAGTCTTTTGAGGGATTTTCGGAATCAAAGTGATAATTTCTTTTTACAGATTTCAATCATTTTTGATAGCGCTAAGTTGCATTTGAAAATTACAAAATCCAAATTTTTAGCTCTCTTTATATGCACTTCTTCTGCACTACAATAAATAGTTTTAGCACATTAAATAGACCTAAATAAACAGGAAATGCACCTTTTAACTGCGCATATTGATGTATTGCAATGGAATTTCAATTGAGGAAGTTCGGCAAAGTTGAATGACGGTTTGTAAGTCGTCAATTTTTTTCGCAGTAACACGAACCAAATCATCATTTATTGATGCCTGCACTTTTAGTCCTGCATCTTTAATCAATTTAACAATTTTTTTTGCATCTTCTTGTGCTAATCCATTTCGTACAAGTACTTCTTTTTTCCACGTTTTGCCACTTTGAAATGCTTCCTTCTCAAAATTAAATGCAGTAGGTTCTATTCCTTGCTTATGTGCTCTACTAACCAATACATCACACAATTGACGCATTTTCATATCATCTTCTGTCTCAATATTTATTTTGAAATCTTTTTTATTAAACTCAATAACAACGTGCGTTCCTTTAAAATCAAAGCGATTTACAATTTCTTTACTTGTAACATTCACAGCGTTGTCCAAAGCTTGTGCTTCTACTTTACTTACAATGTCAAATGAAGGCATATTCTAATAATTAAATGTAGTTTCAAATATAAGATTGTTTCTAAATACAAAAAAAGTAGGCATACATTTTTAATGTTTAGTGATTATCTTGCAATGAAAAACTGAATGGTAATAGATTTTAGGTCAGACACGGTTACAAAGCCAAGTACCGGCATGCTTCAAGCAATGCTTCAGGCAAAAGTAGGCGATGATGTTTTTGGAGAAGATTCCACAGTTAATCAGTTGGAAAAAATGATTGCAGATATTTTTGGAATGGAAGAAGCACTATTTTGTCCTTCTGGTACCATGACCAACCAGATTGCCATAAAATGCCACACACAGCCAGGTGATGAAATTATTTGTGACGAAACATCGCACGTTTATCAATATGAAGGAGGAGGTATTGCATTCAATGCGGGAAGTTCTGTAAAATTATTACATGGCGATAGAGGAAGGATAACTGCTAATCAAATTATTCCCGCCATTAATCCAGATGATGTTCACAAAGCGAATACCAGTTTGGTTTGTATAGAAAATACCAGCAATCGTGGCGGAGGTAGTTGTTATGATTTTGAAGAATTAAAAAATATTTATGAGGTATGTCAAAAAAATAATTTAAAATTTCATTTGGATGGTGCACGGCTTTTCAATGCCCTTGTTGCAAAAAACGAAACGCCGAAACAATACGGTGAAATATTTGACAGCATTTCTATTTGTTTGAGTAAAAGTTTAGGTTGTCCAGTAGGTAGTTTGCTTTTAGGTAATAAAAATTTTATTAAAAAAGGAAGAAGGATTAGAAAAGTATTTGGAGGCGGAATGCGGCAAGCCGGTTTTTTAGCATCAGCAGGCATTTACGCATTACAAAACAATATTGATAGACTGAACCAAGATCATACTCACGCCAAGCAATTAGCAGAAATCATTGCTACCAAAAGTTTTGTTCAATTTGTTTTGCCAGTAGAAACCAACATCATCATTTTTGAATTAACAGATTTGTATACTGCGCCTACTTTTGTATCTATTTTAAAAGAACAAGGTATTTTAGGTTATGCTATTTCTCCCAACAGAGTGAGGTTAGTAGTACACTTAGATATTTCAGAAGAAATGGTTAACAAGTCAATTGGTGTTTTTAAAAAATTATAACATTTTTTCACAATGATTCCTAAAATAAATCCAACAACTACAAAAGCCTGGAATCTTCTTCAGTTACATTATGAAGAAATGAAAAATGCTCATTTACGCGATTTGTTTAAAAATGATGAGAAAAGATTTCTTAAATTTTTTCATTGTTCAAAAGATATTGTTGTTGACTTTTCAAAAAATAGAATTACAGAACAAACACTTCAATTGTTACTGCAATTAGCCAATGAATGTGGTTTACAATCAGGAATCGAAGCATTATTTAATGGCGATAAAATAAATGAAACTGAAAAGCGCTCGGTTCTTCATACTGCACTTAGAAATTTTTCTGAGCAACCCGTATATTATGAAGGTGTTGATGTAATGCCTGATATAATAAAAGTTCGCCAGCAAATGAGTAAATTCTGTGCCGCCATTCATAATGGAACCCGGTTGGGGTATACCGAAAAAAAAATAAATACAATTGTTAATATTGGAATTGGAGGTAGCGATTTAGGGCCCATGATGGTTACCGAAGCTTTACGTCCTTATCAAATTGTCGGAATAAATTCTTTTTTTGTTTCCAATGTTGACGGAAGTCATATTGCTGAAGTACTGAAAAAAATTAATCCAGAAACTACACTCTTTATTATTGCTTCTAAAACTTTTACAACACAGGAAACCATGACAAATGCCTTAACGGCAAAAAAATGGTTGTTGGAAAAAACAAAAAATGAAGACTTTATTAAACAACATTTTGTTGCTGTAAGTTCTAATCAAAATGAAGTGTTGAAATTCGGAATTTCTAACGAAAATATTTTTCCCTTTTGGGATTGGGTAGGCGGCCGCTATTCCTTATGGAGCTCCATTGGACTTTCGATTGCACTTTCAATTGGCTATCAAAATTTTGAAGATTTATTGATAGGTGCTCATGAAATTGATAACCATTTTCAATCATCACCCTTTGAAAAAAATATACCTGTTTTAATGGCGTTGATTGGAATTTGGTATCGCAATTTTTTTCAAGTTGAAACAGAAGCAATTCTACCTTACGATCAATTCCTGAATAGATTTCCTGCTTATTTGCAACAGAGTAATATGGAAAGCAATGGAAAATCAATTGATAGAAATGGAGAAGCCATTACGTACAAAACAGGACCCATAATTTGGGGTGAAGTGGGGACTAGTGCCCAACATTCATTTTATCAATTACTTCATCAAGGAACTAATTTAATTCCGTGCGATTTTATTAGTGTTGCACAATCAAGTCATCCAATTGGTGCGCATCACGAAATATTGATGAGCAATTTTTTTGCACAAACGGAAGCATTGATGAATGGAAAAGAAGAAGCTGAAGCTGAATTGGAATTAGAAAAATTAGGATTATCGAATGAAGAAATTTTAGCGCAATTACCCTACAAAATTTTTGAAGGAAATAAACCTAGCACTTCATTTCTTATTAAAAAAATGACCCCTTTTAATTTAGGTCAGTTAATTGCTCTTTATGAACACAAAATTTTTGTTCAAGGAATTATTTGGAATATTTTCAGTTTCGATCAATGGGGAGTTGAATTAGGCAAACAACTTGCAATTAAAATTCTGCCTGAACTGGAAAACGATAATCTGATTTCCTCTCACGATTCATCTACGAACGAATTGATAAATGTTTTTAAAAAGATGAGAAAATAAAAAAGCTCCCGAATCTTCGAGAGCTTTTTACTATTTATTTTTCACTATTACCACTTATCAACGGATTCTTCTGAAGTTCCATTTTCAGAAGAAGGAGTTTCTGTAATAGCCTCGGTTTCAATATTTTCAGAAATACTAATCGTTTCAACTATAGGCACGACTGTTGTTGAAACTTCATTCTCGATAAATTCATTCTCGTGGTTAAAAGCATCAAAATCAAAATCGGGCATTAATTCTGTTTTCACATAATCAGCTGCCTCGCCCAATGCTTTGATGAATTTATTAAAATCTTCTTTGTAAATAAATATTTTGTGACGTTCATATCCATTGTCATCAAAACGTTTGCGACTTTCTGTTATCGTCAGAAAATAATCATTGCCCCGTGTAGCCCGAACATCAAAAAAATAAGTTCTTCTTTTGCCGGCACGTACCCGATTGCTGTAAATATTTTCAATTTTGTTTTCGCTGTTTTCTCTGTTTCCCATGTTTTCGTATGCCACAATAATTAGTTTTTCTTTTTAAATTAAATAAGTAGCTACAAATATATATATATGTTTTTGAAACAGCCAAATTTAACAAGAAGCAAATCGGACTTGATTTTCAGTCTATAAATCTTAGCAAATGACTATTTTATTTTGTGTTCAATTTCCTGTTGCTGTTTATACAATTCTGAATAAACTCCATTTTGTAAAATCAATTCATCATGCGTACCTTCTTCCACAATCGTGCCTTCTTCCAACACAATAATTTTATCGAATCGAAATAATGAAAAAACACGATGAGTAATAAAGATGGCAGTTTTATCGATTAAATATGAATATAAATTGTCGATTATTTTTCTTTCGGTAGCCGTATCCACAGCACTCAAGCAATCGTCAAAAATTACTAACTGAGGACTTTTAATTAATGCACGAGCAATAGACACACGTTGTTTCTGTCCTCCACTAAGAGTTATTCCTCTTTCGCCAATCACGGTTTCATATCCGTTTTGAAAATGTAGTATTTCAGTATGAAGACTTGCAAGTTTGGATGCGGCTTCAATTTGACTATTAGATGCAGAAGGGAAACCAAATCTAATATTGTTGGCTAAGGTATCGCTAAATAAAAAACCATCTTGTGGCACATAGCTGATTTGTTCGCGCAGAAATTTCAAGTCCATTTTTTTGATATCAACACCACTCAATTCTAAACTCCCATTCGTAGTATCATACATTCTTAAAAGTAGCTGAGCAATGGTTGTTTTACCACTTCCCGTTCTTCCTATTATTGCCACTTTTTCTCCTTGTTTAATTGTAAGATTAAAATTTTTAATAGCTTGAATCCCTGTTTGCTCATAAATAAATTCAGTATTCCTGAAGCGGATGCTGCCATCTAATTTTATTTTACTTGCAGATGCTGAATTTTTAATGCCGGGTTTTAATTGCAGAAATTCATTTACTCTTTTTTGTGAAGCAGCGGCTCGTTGAATCATGCTGGCCGTCCAACCAATGGCACTAACCGGAAACGAAAGCATATTGATGTAAATCACAAATTCCACAAGTGCTTCAAGTCCAATTCTTCCCGGAACTTGAATATAATACAACCCTCCCACCATAATTGTAAGTATAGTGCTGATGCCTATCAACATTGCAATGGAGGGAAAATAAAGAGCTTCCACTCTTGCTAAATCTATTGAATTCTTTTTATAAGCTTCGCTGTTTTTATCAAAAAAATTCAACATCGCTTTTTCTTGAACAAAGGATTTTATTACTCGAATACCTGAATAAGATTCCTGTGCATTAGTGGTTAAATCTGCCAGCAGTATTTGAATTCTTTCACTTCGTAGATTAATAATATTGTTGACATAATAAATAATAATAGCTAAAATTGGAAGGGGTGCTAAAACATAGGTTGCCAAAACCGCATCGCGTTTTATCATAAAAAAAACACTCAACGATATTAAAGCAAGTAGATTGATAAAATACATAATGGCAGGACCTGTAAACATTCTAACCCTGCCTACATCCTCCGTAATTCTACTCATCAAATCGCCTGTAAAATGTGACTTATAAAATGTATTATCCAATAACTGGTATTGTTGAAATATTTCATTTTTTTGATCGTATTCAATATGCCGACTCATTACAATAATTGTTTGCCGCATGAGGAACATAAAAAAACCACGAAATAATGCCAACAGTAAAATGGTAACGCCACAAAGAATAACAACTGTAAAAACTTTTTCTGAATCTGAAAAATTTAGCTCTATTTTATTGATAAACTTTTGAACCAACCAATCGTAATTGGGTCGATTATTTTGGGGTAATTGATTTCCTATTTTTTGCTGAACAAAGTTGATAACAAACCCTGTAATCTGTGGGGCAAGAACAGCAAAATAATTGGAAATGATAATGAAAAAAGCACCGGCACCCAATCGAACACGATATTTCCAAAAATATTTATGGAGTGCTTTTAACTGCTTCATTTTCACAAATGTAATTGAAAAGAAAGCGGCAGTCGGCAAAAGACCTAGAAGACAAACCGCCAACACAGAGAAACTTCGACGCTTAATTTATTTATAGCAGCATTTCGCTTCATGGGTATTGCTGAAGGTTACTTTAATCATCTTGATTTTTTGTATGTTTGCTTTGTGATTGCAGAATTAAAAACACAATCATGATTTTATTCATACGGGAACATCAAGGTAAAGAAAGGCTGTTTGCTGATTTTGCTTATAATAAGGAACTGAATTCTATTGTACGCAATATACCCGGAGCAAGATGGAGCCACAGTAATAGACAGTGGCATTTTGATTTAAATAAACAAGTTGTTGAATTGCTGAAAGAAAAGGTAAAAGGTATTGGGGAAGTTGATATATCGAAACTGAAAACTCAATTAGAGGAAAGAAATAACAGCAAGTTAATAAGCACCCTCCCCGTCAATACATCAGCACATCCTGAATCAATGACTCCCGAAGTGTTTCTCCCTTTAGGAGGGACAACTGAAAGGATGATGCCTGCACAAAAGCAGCATGCGATAGCGTTGAAAGCCTATATTGAATTACTGCGCCTGAAAAATTACAGCAGCAACACTATTCAGAATTATACGAATTGGTTCGTTGTATTCCTTAATTATTTTCCTGAACGCAAGCCTTCTACTATCACAAAATATGAGATAATGGATTTTTTGGTTGCATACCGAAATAGCGGAAAGTGGAGCAGCACCATTCAGAACCAGCTTATAAATGCAATAAAATTCTTTTACGAGCAGTTGCTTAATCTTCCCAGAGAAGTATATGATTTGCCCCGTGCTAAAAAGGAATGGAAGCTGCCGACTGTTTTTGCGGAAGAAGAGGTAAAAAATATTTTAACTGCATTGAAAAACCTTAAACACAAAACTATGCTGTGCTTAGCTTATGCCTGCGGATTAAGGGTAAGCGAAATCGTGAACATGAAGCTGAAGGATATAGACAGCAAACGAATGGTTATAACTGTAAGGCAGGGAAAAGGCAAAAAGGATAGACAAGTAATGTTATCAGAGAAATTACTACAACTGATGCGTGAATATTTTATAGCATATAAACCAAAGGCTTGGTTATTTGAAGGACAATATGGTGAGCAATACAGCACACGGAGCACCCAAGAAGTATTACAACAAGCAAAAGCGAAAGCAGGCGTAACAAAAAAAGGAAGCATCCATGCTTTACGGCATTCGTTTGCTACCCATTTATTGGAGCAGGGTACCGATTTAATAAGTATAAAAGAATTGCTTGGGCATAGCAGCCTTTCAACTACAAACATTTATACACACGTAAGTAAAAAACAGTTGAGCAAAATACAATCACCTTTGGACAAGCTGTTATAAAATGCGCGACAGGTAAAAATCAAAAACGCACGTTTCATATAGATTTAGCGTAAAACACGCTATTATTTGTACATTAGTAGCGCATAATAAATGTTATAGGCAAGAGTAACGCGACACAACAACCATTAAACGAACAGAAAATTATCGAAACGACAGGACAACATATAAACTTAACAGCGGACTTTTTTCCGACACGACAGCCCAACGCTTCGTGTTTTATTTTTTTTCCACCGCACATTTTTTAAAAACAATTTTAGCCAGCCGCACAAATGGCACATTTGGTTTTGCTCAACACAAAAGCCGACCCTTCGCAAAACCAAAAGAGCCATTTTTTGCCAACGCACCAATAAAAAGACGTATTTTGACAAACTATTTTATGACGAGTAAATGAGTGATAAAACTATACATATTGACGACCACGACAGCGAAGCAGATACATGCCGAAAGGAAGTATTGCCAAAACTGTATGAAAGCCAATGGACAGACGAGTTAATCCTTGAACAACGGACTTTTACGGACGGTAAAATTATTGTGATAGGAAGAAAAGCAAGAAGAAAAAAAGCGAAACGCTTTGACTACCTGCTTCGCTATTCACAAAACTTTCCGATTGCAATTGTAGAAGCAAAGAAAAAATACAAGTTGGCTGCTGACGGCATCCAACAAGCAAAAGACTATGCTCAAATACTCGGACTAAAATTTGCCTACTCGACAAATGGAACTGAAATATTAGAATTTGATTTTATCACTGGACTTGAAACAAAAGTTTCAAAATACCCAACACCGACAGAACTTTGGAACAGATTAAACCAAGCTGAACCAATTAAAACAGAAATTTTAGAAACATTTTTAAAACCATTTTTACCAATACCAAACAAGCCAGAAAGGTATTATCAAACCATTGCAATTAACCGAGCCGTTAAAGCAGTTTTAGAGGGAAAGAAAAGAGCATTATTAACTCTTGCGACTGGAACAGGAAAAACAACAATTGCTTTTCAAATCATTTATAAACTTTGGAACAACCGTTGGAACATCAAAGGCGAACATCGCAGACCAAAAATATTATTTCTTGCAGACAGAAGCATTTTAGTTTCCGACCCACACGCCAAAGACTTTGCAGTTTTTGGTGATGCAAGATGTTTAGTTCCCGAAGAAGGTTTGCCAAGTAGCAGAGAAGTTTATTTTTCTACTTACCAATCTTTAGCAGAGGACAGCAACCGAACAGGAGCATTTAGAAAATTACCAAGAGACTTTTTTGACTTGATTTTAATTGATGAGTGCCACAGAGGAAGTGCAACTGACGACAGTAATTGGAGAGCAGTTTTAGATTATTTCAATACATCAGTTCAAATTGGTTTAACGGCTACGCCATTAAGAGACGACAACAAAGACACTTACGCATATTTTGGAAATCCGCTTTACATCTACAGTTTAAAGCAAGGAATTGAGGACGGATTTTTAGCTCCTTATTTGGTTCATCGTGTAGTTACTGAAACGGATGCAACAGGCTTTAGACCCGAAGATGG
>SCVJ01000051.1 GCA_004322425.1 Chitinophagaceae bacterium | reverse complement strand
GGTTTCCATCCTTTTGTGGTGGATAAATCCGTTCCTTGAAAAGTATTATCAAACGCAGCTTTTATTTCGAAAAAATTAGTACTCGTGCTCCAAACATCAACCCAATTTTTTTCTTGAGCATTTATTGAAATAACAAAAAGCAGCATTAGAAAGAAAGAAAAAATGTTTTTCATTTATTTAAATTTCAATTAATAAAATAAGTTGTAAAAATAGTCCAATTTATTTTAAAGAATTGGCTACTTCATCGGGAAGAAATAGAGAAGCATCGCCACCGTTTCGAATAATATCACGAACAATTGTAGAAGCCACGGAAGTATATTTTGGTTCTCCAGTTAAAAAAAAAGTTTCAATACTTCTATCGAGTGTTCTGTTGGCATCAGCGATTGTTTTTTCGAATTCAAAATCGCTTACATAACGAATGCCTCGCAAAATAAATCTGGCACCTAACTTTTTACAAGAATTAATAGTTAACCCTTCATAAATGATACCATCAACTTTGGGTTCATTTTTATAAATAGTATTTATCCATTCCATTCTTTTTTCAGGACTAAACATGGGCTCTTTAGATGTATTGATACCAATCCCAACAATAATTTTATCAAACAGGGGCAAAGCCCGATTGATAATATCGATATGTCCCAAAGTAACAGGATCGAATGTGCCGGGAAATAAACAGATTCTTTGCATAGTTTCTATTTCAATGCATACAAATTTGGGTAAAAAGTAAACCTTTAATTTGTACGATTAGAAAGCAAATATAGTACTGCCATCCGAACTGCAACTCCATTTTCTACTTGTTGCAAAATGACGGATTGTTTACTATCCATAACGTCGCTGTCCAGTTCTACTCCACGGTTTACCGGACCTGGATGCATTACGATGATTTCTTTTTTTAAGGAATCTAATAAATTTTTAGAAACCCCATAGGCCAAATTATATTCTCGAAGAGATGAAAACAATACTTGGTCTTGCCTTTCCAATTGAATTCGTAGTACATTGGCTACATCGCACCAATCCAATGTTTCTTTCAAATTATAATTTACTTCCACGCCAAATGCTTCCCTTATATATTTTGGAATTAAAGTGGGTGGTCCGCATACAGTAACTTTTGCACCCATTTTTGTAAGTAAATAAATATTACTCATCGAAACCCTACTGTGCATAATATCTCCAATGATTGCCACTTTAACGCCATTCAAATTACCCAGCTTTTCTTTAATTGTAAAAGCATCCAATAAAGCTTGAGTGGGGTGTTCATTAATTCCATCTCCCGCATTGATGATGGCAGCCGGTATATGATTTGCTAAAAAATGAGGGGCTCCGCTAGCACTATGGCGCAATACCACCATATTCACTTTCATGCTTAAAATATTGTTCACAGTATCTAAAAGTGTTTCACCTTTTGAAACGGAAGAACCTGAAGTTGAAAAATTAATAACGTCAGCAGAAAGTCTTTTTTCTGCCAGCTCAAAAGAAAATCGTGTTCGAGTTGAACTTTCGTAAAAAAGATTCACAATAGTTACATCACGTAAGGATGGAACCTTTTTTACCGGACGTTGTAAAACTTCTTTGAATTGTTCTGCTGTAGAAAGAATAAGTGAAATATCTTCTTTGGTAAGATTTTTAATGCCTAGAAGATGGCGTGTGGATAGTTGCATTAAAAAGCAAAATTATAGTAAATTATTGAGTAATTAGTACTACTTCTTCCTTAATTAGTTTCACCTTTTCAGTTCGATTTGTTTGAATTGTTTTTGCTACATAATCAGCTTGAATTGGAAATTGTCGATGTTCTTTTCTATCAATGAGAACGCATAATTCTACTTTAGCTGGGCGTCCGTAGTCAAGCAATACATCCAATGCCGCTTTTATAGTGCGCCCGGTGAAAAGCACATCGTCAATTAGAACGACAGTTTTATTTTCTATATCAAAAGGTAAATTCATGGTATCAGGGGTTAGAATTTCCTTTCGAATATCATCTCTATAAAAAGTAATATCTAATTGACCATTATGAACTTTTTGAGTTGAATTTAATTTTTGAAGGACAGCAGTAATTCTATTTGCTAAAAGCACTCCTCCTTGTTGAATTCCAACAAAAACAACATTGTTAAGATTTGAATGGCTCTTATTCAATTGTACAGCAAGATCGTTAATACAATTGCTGAGTTGTTCTGCTGAAAGTAAAACCTGCATGAAAAAAATTTAAACCGAAGTTACGAGTACAAATACAAAGAAGTTTGTTTGAGCAATCAATTGCCGTATAAGAAATATTATTTTTCTAACATAAACGGATAGTAATAATCCGTTGGTGGATTAAAAGTTTCTTTAATAGTTCTGGCGCTTAACCATCTGTAAAGATTTAAAATACTACCAGCTTTATCATTTGTTCCACTTGCTCTTGCCCCGCCAAATGGCTGCTGGCCTACAACCGCACCTGTTGGTTTATCATTAATATAAAAATTTCCTGCTGCGTTCCTAAGTTTATTTGTTGCTAATTCAATGGCGTCTTTATCTTGCGCAATCACTGCACCAGTTAAAGCATAGGGAGAAGTAGAATCTAATAATTGCAATGTTTTTTCAAAAGCATTTGCAGGATAAATGTAGACGGTTAAAACAGGTCCAAAAATTTCTTCACACATTGTACAATACTTGGGATCCTTTGTTTCGATTACTGTTGGCTGAATAAAGTAACCGGTTTTTTTATCGCATTTACCTCCTACCCAAATTTCCACTTTTTTATCTTTCTTGGCATTGTCGATGTAAGTTTTAATTGAGTCGAAACTTTTTTCATCAATTACTGCATTGATAAAGTTTGTAAAATCTTCGGGGCTTCCCATTTTGAAACTCTTTACTCCAGCTATTAATTTCTTTTTTACTTCTTCAGCAATGTTGGATGGAATATAGGCCCTTGACGCTGCCGAACATTTTTGTCCTTGAAATTCAAAAGCACCACGAAGTAAGGCTGTAGCCACCACATCAGGGTTGGCTGATTGATGAGCAATTACAAAATCCTTTCCACCTGTTTCTCCAACAATTCTGGGATAGGATTTATACATTGACATATTTTTCCCAATTATCTCCCACATTTTATTGAACACATTTGTAGATCCTGTAAAATGCACTCCAGCAAAATCTTTATGATTGAAACAAATATTTCCAATAGTTGGGCCGTCAACATAAATTAAATTTATAACTCCATCGGGTAATCCGGCTTCTTTCAAAATACGCATAAACATTTGCGCAGAATAGATTTGTGTATTAGCAGGTTTCCAAACTACAACATTACCACACAGAGCCGCAGAAGCAGGTAGATTTCCTCCAATAGCTGTAAAATTGAAAGGAGTTATGGCTAAAACAAACCCTTCCAATGGACGATATTCCATTCGATTGTGCATTCCATTTCCACTTATCGGTTGCTGTTTGTAAATCTCACTTAGAAAATGAACATTGAATCGCAAAAAATCAATCAATTCGCAAGCAGCATCAATTTCAGCCTGATACGCATTTTTGCTTTGTCCCAACATTGTTGCTGCGTTAATAGAACTTCTATACTTGGTTGCCAATAAATCGGCTGCTTTTAAAAATATTCCAGCTCTATTTGCCCAACTTAATTTTTCCCAATTTTCTTTTGCATCCAAAGCAGCGTCTATGGCTTGTTGCACGTGCTTAGCTTCGCCAGCATGAAAGAAACCCAAAATATGAGCAATTTCATGTGGAGGCCTTATTGCTATTTTTTTATTTGTTCTAACTTCTTTGTTACCAATATACATGGGCACATCAACTTGTTCCCCTTTAAACTTTTTAATCGTAGATTTTAAGGTTTCTCTTTCTTTACTTCCGGGCGCATAAGAAAGTATGGGTTCATTTTGAGGAACTCCATAATTGAAATATCCTAAACTCATATTGTATATTTTATTTTAGCGAATGAAATATATGATGACTTCAAAACTACATGAAAATAATTCTTCCCAAACTTAAAATCAATTTTCAGAATTCTTTTCATTCATCAAATAGGCTTTAATAAACCCATCAAGATCTCCATCCATTACTGGTTGAACATTGCCTACTTCAAAATCTGTTCGGTGATCTTTAATCATTTTATAGGGATGAAAAACATAAGAACGAATTTGACTGCCCCACTCTATTTTTTTCTTTTTAGAATTAGTTGCGTCTTTTACTGCCTGTCGTTTGCGTAGTTCTTCTTCATATAAACGGCTTTTCAGCATTTGCATGGCAAGTTCACGGTTACCCAATTGACTTCTGTCCTGCTGGCAAACAACAACAATACCAGTGGGTATATGCGTTAACTGAACCTTTGTTTCCACTTTATTTACATTTTGTCCGCCTGCACCACCGCTGCGTGAAGTATCCATTTTAATATCCGCCGGTTTTATTTCTATATGAATAGTATCATCTACCAACGGATATACAAACACCGAAACAAAAGAAGTATGTCTTCTAGCATTACTGTCAAAAGGCGAAATCCGTACCAAACGATGCACACCGCTTTCGGCTTTCAAAAATCCATAAGCAAATGGGCCATCAAATTGATAAGTACAAGTTTTTATTCCTGCACCATCACCCCATTGCCAGTCAAGCTCGGTTACTTTCCACCCTTGTTTTTCACCATACATGCGATACATCCTTGCTAAAATTTCTGCCCAATCCTGACTTTCAGTTCCTCCTGCTCCAGAATTAATTTGAAGAACTGCGTTTAATTCATCCTCCGGCTCATTTAATGTAGCCTTGAATTCTACTTCATCTAAAAGATTTAGTGCAGTTTTATAGGCCTGTTCTGTTTCTTCTTCTGTTGCAGCAGCCTCTTTCCAAAAATCAAAAAGAATGGCAAAATCTTCAACGGAAGTTTGGACATTTTCAAACATGTTCACCCAATACTCGTTTACTTTTATTTCCTTCATGGTAATAGTAGCACGCGTATTATCATCCCAAAAACCGATGCTTAAAGAAAGTTGTTTGTCATTTTCTATTTTTTCTCGACGAACCTCGACGTCAAAGAAACCTCCTTATCCCAACAATGCGAGACCGCATATCTTGTAATTTTTCTATTGTCATATGGTGGCAAAGATAAAAGGTTTTACTTTTCCGCCATTATGATAAAACTGTTGAATCCAATTTCTACTTATTTCAAAGAATTGAACAAATTCATTTTTATTTTCAGCTGCATCCTGTGCTCTTTATTAATTTGGATTAATTATAATTTTAATATTGATACAATTATTAATAGTAAAAATTCAGTACTAACTTCTTTTCTTTTTCGATACTTTGTTTTTTTACTCGCATTTTCTCTCCCCTATTTTTTTACTTCAATTACACTGCATAAAAACTATTTTAAATCCAAAACATTTATTTTATTATTAGCTCTAGCTCCAGCCATTTTTTCTTTAAAAATGTGCCTGGATACAGACATAGATATTAGTAAGCAGCTTCATTTAAATGAATATTGGAATCAAGTCCTGTATTGGCCCTTGCGTTTAATCTTAATTGTAGCATTTCTTTTTTGCATTCAAAAATTTGTTTCTTTTCAAAACACATTTTGGGGGTTCACATTAAAAAATTTTTCATGGAAACCATATCTTGTACTGATAACATTTATGGTACCGCTGATTACAATTGCTTCATCACAGCAAGATTTTCTTTTAGTGTATCCAAAAGCTCAATCAATTCAATTAAGCAGCTTGCAGTCAGAATACAATTGGCTTTATGTTTTACTTTACGAAGCATCTTATGGAAGTGATTTTATTTCTATTGAACTTTTCTTTAGAGGATTTTTAATATTTGCCTTCATAAAATATGCAGGCAAAGAAGCAATCCTTCCAATGGCTTGTTTTTACTGTACAATTCATTTTGGAAAACCACTTGCCGAATGTATTAGTTCTTTTTTTGGAGGAATGATTTTGGGAATTATCGCTTTCCACACTCGTTCAATTATTGGAGGATTATTGGTCCATTTAGGAATTGCGTGGTTGATGGAAATAGGTGGGTTTTTGGGAAATAAATTTTTATAAAAAGCTACAAATTCATAAGCCGGATTCTGTAACCGATAAAACGGTGGTCATCATTTATCTGTTCTGCAAATTACTTCGCAAAATCCATCTGCCTACCCTCCAACATCGAGCGAGCAGCTCTTAGCGTTGGTTTACATGGCATTTCAGCATGCAAGGTTTACCCAATTTTAATGTTGCCATTAAAACTCGTGAGCTCTTACCTCACGTTTTCACCTTTTTCCCGATTGCTCGAGATAGTTATTTTCTGCGGCACTCTCTGTTCCGCCAAAGCGGACCCGGCTCTTCACCGGTGCATTACTCTTTGCTGTCCAGACTTTCCTCTTCGAATAATCGAAGCGATAACCGAACTTGTAGCCTGTGCAAAATTAGTTTTTATATTCTTGGTCTTTGAAAAAATATTTTGGTTGCACCGAATCCAAATTGTGGATTGTAATCATCTACGAATGAAGCAACTTCTTTATTTTGCTTTAGTTTAGCTTGAATTTCATTTTTTAAGACTCCTTCCCCCACTCCGTGAATTACTGTTAATGTAAGTTGACGATGTGCTAAGGCAAGATCAAAGTACTTATCAAATTCTTGTAATTGAATGGCTAATATTTCCAAATTGCTCAATTGTTGCCAATGATCTGTAAGCTTTTCAATATGCAAGTCAATACAATCTATTGGCTTATCTAAGAATTTTCTTGCTTCTGATAGTTCATATAAATTTGAAATAATTTGCGGCACTTCATTTTCTGTCAGTTGTGATTCATAGCGGTTGGGATAAACTTCAAAAAGAGGAATTGAAAAACTGGACTTTTTTTCTTTCTTTATTTTTTCAACCTTTTTAAAAATTTCTTTTGGTTTTAGTTTAAGCAATTTTGAAAATAAGCCAGCCTTTCTTTTGTCTGGTTGTGTTAATGAAAAATCAAATTGTAAAACAGGATAATCGTTAATGTCATCTAGCAAAAGTTCGTCCAAAAAAAAGTCGCTAGTGGAATTAATAATAGATTGAACAGAAATTTTTTCTTTTGAATTATTTAAAAAGGTAAAAATAAAATTATAGTGTAACGAAGTTTTATTGCTCAAATAAATTTTAAAGCTTGAAGTATTCTTTTCTCCTAAATCATTTAAACTAAAAACGGGAAATATAGTTACATAAACACCATTCTCCGATTCAAGACTTTCATTCTGGTTTGATGCCTTAACTGATTTCAGATCCTCACTTTTTGTTTCGATTTTTGGAACTAAATATTGCAGTTTAATTTGGTCTAGTGTTACTGGAAATTGCACACTGCCTATACAAACCATCACCATATTATCGTTGATAATGTCAATTACTTCTCCTTCTTCATTAGAATGAAGTAAAACAATAATATCACCAATTTGATAACTCATTTTTATATCCTGAAATGAAACTAGAATTGATGTAGCGTTTTACTTTGTCGACAATTTACTTTTTCTATATCCGTACAAAAAATAAATTGTTAAGCCAACTCCCATCCAACCAAAAAAGACAAGCCAACTTTTGGCAGGTATTTCAATCATTAAGTAACTACAAAATAATACAGCTAAAACAGGAATTACGGAGAACTCTTTTAAGACAGTCAAAATGGTCATAATAATTGCCAGGAGAATAAATAGTAGAAATAAAATTTCTTGATAATTTTCATTACTAATATTCAAAAATGCTGATTGAATTCTATTCCAAAAAAAGTAGATAAAGATACTTGTCAAAATGGGAATTATAAATCTTCCATTGATAAATGGCAAGTGAAATTTACCTGGCTCCTTTGCAATCTTTGGCAATAAAATAACTCCTCCACCTACAAGTGCAAATGCGAACAAAGTACCAATACTCGTCAAATCAGTAACTAATAAATCTTGCAAAAATAAAGCTGGTACGGCTACCAAGATACCTGCAACAATGGTTGCAAATGAAGGTGTTTGAAATTTAGGATGAATTTTTTGAAATTGTTTTGGCAATAATCCGTCACGGCTCATAGTCATCCAAATTCGAGGTTGTCCCAATTGAAAAACAAGCAAAACGCTAGTAGTAGCCACTACAGCACTTATGGAGATAACAGCCTCCAACCACGGTGCTCGTTTTTCAAACACAAATGCAAGTGGATCATTTACTCCTTGGAAATTAGAATAATTTTCAACTCCAGTTAACACCAAAGCAATAAGTATATAAAGTCCTGTACAAATTAATAAAGCATTGATCATTGCTTTTGGCAAATCTCGTTGCGGATTTTTACACTCCTCTGCTGTTGTAGAAATAGCATCAAAACCTATATATGCATAAAATACAGCAGATACACCTTTCAAAACTCCTTCCATTCTATTCGGCAAAAAAGGAGTCCAATTATTAGTATCTACAAAAAAAGCACCGGCAATTATTACAAATACAATTACAATAATTTTAAAAATTACCATAGCATTGGCACTTTGCTTACTCTCTTTTATTCCTATATAAGCTAACCAAGTAACTAAACAAACAATAATAAATGCTGGGAGGTTAAAAAAGATGTGAGTGCCTCCTAAAATCGGAGCATTGTTCCAAGCTTCAATAGCAAACTGATAGCTTTTAACTTTTTCAGGAGAAAGTACACTTCCCTCTGCAAATGCCTTTGTTGCTTCATTAAATGCACCTTGTGCCGTTGTGGGATCAACCAACATCCACTCCGGTAAGTGAATATTCAAAACATGTTCCAAGAGGTTATTAAAATATCCACTCCAAGAAATGGCAACAACAATATTTCCAATTGCATATTCCAAAATTAGTGCCCAGCCAATAATCCAAGCAATAAGCTCACCAAATGTTACATACGAGTAAGTATACGCACTGCCGGCAACGGGCACACGACTTGCAAATTCCGCATAACACAATGCAGAAAAGCCACAAGTAATTGCAATGATGACAAAAAGTAATGAAATACCAGGGCCTCCATTATAGGCAGCTTTACCAATAGTGGAAAAAATACCAGCCCCAATGACTGCAGCAATACCCAAAAAAGTTAAGTCTCTAACTCCTAAAATTTTTTTTAAACTAGCACCATCAAGATCTCCTTGCCCAGATTCATATTCCTTTTTAATAGTATCGAGTGACTTTCGACGAAATAAAGATTTAGACATTTTATAAATTTAGAAATTCAAATATGAAAAGAATTATTGAAACGTAGGAAATTAATTTTTAAAATTTACGGTCTAATAAATTATTTGCCAGTTCAACCAAGTGTTTTTTTCTTACTTCAAGAACCGCAATTTCTTGTAAATGAGCAAACGCTTCCTGCATATATTTATTTTTTAATTGCAAGGCCCACTCATCCACTTTACATTTTTTAAAGATGGAAAGTATTTCATTCACTCCGGCAATATCGGTTTGTTGATTATTGACAAGAATTGCTTTTTGATTTTCATCAGCAATTTCCAAAGCCTTTATGAGAAGAAATGTTTTTTTATTGGCAAAAATGTCTCCCCCTACTTGCTTTCCCACTTTTTGTGGATCACCAAAAGCATCCAAATAATCATCTTGAATTTGAAAAGCGATGCCCAATTTTTTACCAAACTCATATAGCAAATTTTGATTGCGCTCACTGGCACCACCTAAAATAGCTCCCATCTTTAGGCTTGCTGCCAGCATTACCGAAGTCTTGAGTTCAATCATATTAACATATTGCTCGAAACTTATATTTTCAATTTTTTCAAAGTCCATATCTAGTTGCTGCCCTTCGCAAACTTTTTTTGCAGTTTCATTGAAGAGTTTGAGTATGGAGTGGAGAAAAGCACTTTGTACTTTATTTAAATTTTCATACGCTGCAATCATCATTACATCACCAGAAAGCAAAGCAGTATTGATACCAAATTTTTCATGAACAGTTTGCGTGCCCCTTCTCAAAGGAGCTTTGTCCATAATGTCATCATGAATAAGTGTAAAATTGTGAAACAATTCAAGGGCAGCAGCCACATGCCAAACATCCTTATGGAGATTATCGAACAATTCATTCCCCATTAAACATAAAACTGGGCGAATTCGCTTACCGCCTAATCTTAAGAAATATTCGTTTGGATCGTAAAGTGTAGTCGGCTGATCCGGAAAATGTCTTTTCGAAAATTTTTCTTCAAATTGATTTACTAATAACTCAAAAGAATGCATCGTACTTTATTTAATTTTTCTTTTCGTTTTTGTGTGTTCATTTTTTTCAGATCTCAAGCCACTTGTAATAATCCACTCATAATCCATTTGCCTTTTGCCAAGATTAGCAGCAACTACTTTAATCCAAACCTTATCGCCGATGCGAAATGTTCGACCGGTTCTCAATCCTGTTAAACAATAATCTGAAATTACATGACGAAAATCGTCTACCTCACTTAAACTTGTAATACTTACTAATCCTTCACATTTATGCTCTATCGTTTCAACCCAAAATCCAAATGAAGAAACGCCACTAATAATTCCTTCAAAATCTTCGCCCAAAAAATTCTGCATGTATTCTACTTGCTTGTATTTATTGGCGGCTCTTTCTGCTTCCATCGCCGATCTTTCTCTTTCGCTACAATGCTTACACTTCTCTTCCAGCTTTTTATCGAAACTATACGACTTACTCAATACTTGCTGCAAAATTCGATGAACCATTACATCCGGATAACGGCGAATGGGAGAAGTAAAATGACAGTAATGTTCAAAACCTAAACCATAATGCCCCAAATTGTCTGAAGTATATTTTGCTTTCGACATAGTTCTAATTCCTAATTGTTCCAAAACATGCTGTTCGGGTTTCCCGTTTACAGACTGCAACATTTTATTGAATGATGTAGCAATGGAATACGGAGATGATGTATCGAACGAATGGCCGAATTTTTTAGCAAACGAAATAAACGGAACCAACTTTTCATTATCGGGATTATCATGAATTCTATATGGAATCGGAATTTGCTTATTGTTACTTTTTATTTTAGAGAGATGTTCAGCAACGGTTTTATTTGCCAATAACATAAATTCTTCAATTAACTGATGTGCTTCTTTACTTTCTTTAATCATTACACCAATCGGTTTCCCTTTTTCATTTAACTTAAACCGAACTTCTTGTGAAGAAAAATTTATGGCACCACTAGCCATTCTTTTCTTTCGCATCTGTTGAGCAATTTGATTCAGTTCAATAATTTCATTTTTGTATAATCCTTCTCGGGCTTCAATAATTTCCTGAACTTCTTCGTAAGTAAATCTATGGTTCGAATGAATAATTGTTTTACCTAACCAAAACTGTTGCACTTCAGCATTTGCGTTTATTTGGAAGATGGCAGAAAAAGTAAGTTTATCTTCTTTAGGTCGAAGTGAACATAATTGATTAGAAATATGCTCCGGCAACATGGGACTTACTCTATCGGGCAAGTAAACAGAGGTTGCTTTTTCATACGCAATTTTATCTAACTCCGTTCCCTCATCAAGAAAATGACTAACGTCTGCAATATGAACACCAATTTCATAATTCCCATTTTTCAAAATTCGAAAAGAAAGAGCATCGTCAAAATCTTTTGCATCTATGGGATCTATTGTGAAAGTGAGAATGTCTCTAACATCTTTTCGTTTTCCAATTTCTTCAGTAGAAATGGAGTCTGAAATACGTGCTGCAACCTCTAAGGCTTCACTGGGAAAGAATAATGAAAATCCAGATTGCAGTAAAATTTCTTTCATTGCAATATCGTTTTCTTCTTCTTCAGTAAGAATAGCCAGCACTTCTGCAATTGGCCGTTTATCTCCTTTTTCCCAGGATATAAGTTTTACAATTACTTTATCACCATCAATTGCATTTTTAATTTTGGACAATGGAATAAACATGTCCGGCATTGGTTTTTCGGAATCTGTAATAAAAAAAGCAAAGTTGGGTTTCACCTCTATTCTTCCGGCAAATTCTGTTTGCTTTCTTTTGATAACATCTGTAATAACACCTCGCTGTCGTTTCCCCTTTCCTTCGGTAATTTTTAAACGAACCGTGTCGCCATGCATGGCTTTGTTAAAATCATCGGGACGAATTAAAATATCTTCTTCTATATTTTCAACAGACACAAATCCCATTCCCGATCTACTAATATCAAGAACACCTTTTAGCAGTGCAGCTTTTTGTACATTTTTTATTTTCCGCTTTTGATCTTTATTTTTTGAATTACTTTTTCCCATTTACACCAATCTATTAAATTGTTTTATAAAATTATTAATGTTCTCTATAAATACATTTTCCTCATTAAATAAAAATTGATGCGACATGGGCAAAACATAAAATGGTATTTCATTCAACTCCTTCCCAAATTTTAAAAATCGAATGGCATCCTTTTCGGTTGTAACTATTATTTTTTTATGCTCATCCATTTGCTCAAATTTCTTTTTAATATCTACCCAATCATCAATGGTAAAAATATGGTGATCTGGGAATTGCATTAAATGATACGATTTGCTATTTTCCAACATTACATCTTTTAAAGTTTTAGGGTTAGCAATCCCTGTTACCAATAAAACTTCTGTATCTATATCAATTTTACTCTTTTTTGAAGAGTCACTTAGATGATACAATTCAGCATAAAGAGTTGATGTGAAATAAATTTGTTGGTCAACAGAAGGAGAAATTTCCTTTATAATATCCCGTCTCTCTTTTTCACTTAACTGTGATGGGCTTTTAGTAACTACAATAATTTCAGCACGTTTACTACTTGCTTTTGCATCTCTCAAATTACCGGTTGGTAAAAAAAAATCGCGAGTAAATAAATCATTATAATCTGTGAGTAAAATATTTAACCCGGCAGATATGCTGCGATGTTGAAAAGCATCATCCAATAAAATACACTGTGTATTGGGCCTATCGTGCAACAACTGAGGAATAGCCTCAATCCGTTCTTCTCCCACTGCAACAGTAATATTGGGAAATTTTAAAAGAAACATTTTGGGTTCATCTCCAATATCCAAGGCTGTTGAATTTTCGTTTGCAAGGCAATATCCTTTTGTTTTACGTTTAAACCCTCTGCTGAGAATTGCTAATTCATATTCCTTTTGAAACTGCTGAGCAATAAACTCAACCATTGGCGATTTGCCAGTACCTCCTACCGATAAATTTCCGATACAAATAACAGGCAAACCAAAACTTACAGAATGAAATATTTTTTTGTCAAAAAGCTTATTTCTACAAAAAATAACAAGCCCGTAAAGGATGGAAAGTGGGAAAAGAAGTATGCGAAAAGATTTTAAAAAAATAATTGAATACATAAGCAGCCACTTACATGGTTGTCCTCAAAAATACATGAAATTTGACGGTATCAGCTTTGCTCTAATAAATAGTGAACTATTGGGCTCGTGTCTCAATAAATATTGAGAAAATGGTAGTTCCGTAATTTCTTTCGGTTTTATAGAATTGAAAATCTTTATAATTGTTGCGCGGGGTATGTTCCAAAATAAACCACCCCTTTTCTTGAAGTAATTTTTTTTCAAATATAATTTTAGGCAACTCATCTATTGTACCCATTGCATAGGGAGGTCCTGCAAAAATGAAATCAAATTTTTCCGTACAATGCTGAATATATTGAAACACATCCGTTTTCAAAATGGAGATATTTTCAATTTTTAAATCACTTGCTGTTCGTTTTATGAAATCGTGCATTTTGTAATCCTTTTCAACAACCGTTAGATTTTTGGCACCACGACTTGCCAATTCGAAACTGATGCTACCTGTACCTCCAAATAAATCCAGCGTATTCAATTCTTCAATATCTAAATTATTTTCTATAATATTAAACAAACCTTCTTTGGCTACATCTGTAGTAGGCCTTGTATGTGGCATTGAAGCCGGAGGATGAATTCTCCTTTTACCCAAAGTGCCACTAATAATTCTCATTGTAGCAATTTGCAAATGTTAGAAAAGTAATGACTAGGAAAATCATCAAACGATGCTGATAATTTTATTCCATCTGGGATTGACTCAAAATCAACTGTTGCAAAGTATTTATACAATTCCTTATAAATGGTAGAATTTTTTTCAATTAATCCAGATAATCTAAGACCAACGGTTTCTTTTGAAAGCGAAAACTCTACATATATTTTCAACAAGAAATAAAGTATATCCTCAGAAGTTGCATAATTAAAATATTGGACCAATTGAAGTTGATGCTCTTTATAGACAATGACAAAAAATTCACTCGATCGAAAATCCACCAATACAGAATTCGCAATATTATTATCATTATAAGTTATCTGTTGTGTAGCGAAATGTTGAATTTTAGCAGATGGGAAATGTTGTTTCAACCAATTTTTTGTACTTAGTTGCACGCCAAAAGCGTTGTATAAATTTTGCTTTGATAAATAATCACATTCCAATACTCTACTCTCTTTTGAGCCAAATAGAAACTGCAATTGCCTCTCTGTTTCCTCTTTATTAAAGTGAGAAGATGGAATTAGTATATGTTCAGATACATCAAAAGTGATACAGATTTCAGCATAAGAATTTTTTAATCCGTCATGAAAGCTCAGCAATGAATCAAGTAAGTTTTCTTCATCAACATCCGCTTCATAGTGGCATAAACTTAAAATTACTTTTGTATCAAAATTTATTGTTGCCAAGCAGCAATACCTGTTACCAACAACAATTAAAAGACATAAATTAGTTGATGATTCTGTTTCTTTATCAGTTATGCTAAATATTTGTTTCAATTCCTATTATTTACTCCTGCAATAATAAAACAAAATAATCGCTGGATAAATAGAAATAATTGCGCAGCTCTCATCGTTTGGTTTTTTATTTAGTTGTAAGTTTGTCAGTAATTATGTCAGCTGCAACTACACCTTCCAATTTACAAGTAGAAATATCTAATCGACAGATTTTAAAAATAGCACTCCCAATTACTTTAGCATTATTGGTGCCGCAAATCAATTTCTTAACCAACAATGTTTTTTTGGGATGGCTAGGTGAAACAGAATTGGGAGCTGCGGGCATCACTGGTGTTTATTATTTAGTAATGGCACTCATCGGCAATGGATTAAGTAGTGGAATGCAGGCTATAATCTCTCGTCGAGCAGGTGAAAATAGAATTGAAGAAATTGGCGCTACATTTTCTCAAACTATTCGAATAGCTCTCTTATTTGCAGCAGCTACAATTATTCTCACTTATTTAATTGCGCCGCCTCTTCTTAGTTCTGTATTACAGTCGACACAAGTGGAAAAGGAAGCCATTAGTTTTATTAAAATAAGAATTTGGGGAATCCCTTTTCTTTATTTATTTCAATTGGGTAATGGCTTTTTAATTGGCACCAATAACAGTCGCTATTTAAAGTACGCATTTATGACTGAAGCATTATTAAACATCTTGCTCGATTATGTACTTATTTTTGGCAAATGGGGTTTCCCAACTTTAGGTTTTGACGGAGCAGCTTATGCATCTGTTGCTGCAGAAATAGTGGCGGTTATTATTTTAGCTATCGTTATTTTTTATAAAAAATTTGATGCACAGTTTTTCCTACTAAATCGTATTAGATATAATGTAGCACTAACAAAATTAATTTTAAAACAATCTGTACCATTAATATTACAATGGGGAATTAGTATATTGGCCTGGCTTTATTTTTACATACTCATTGAAAACACAGGCGAACGTCCATTGGCAATCAGTAATACAATGCGCAATATTTTTGGACTTGTCGGCATATTTTGTTGGGCTTTTGCCAGCACAACAAATACGATGGTGAGCAATATTATTGGTCAAGGAAAAAAAGACAAAGTTATTTTTCTAGTTAAGAAAATAAGGTTGCTAAGTTTTTCATTTACAACTTTGCTATGTTTATTAATAAACTTGTTTCCTCAACTATTTTTACTTGTTTACGATCAACAGCCTGATTTTATTGTAGCAGCTGTTCCCGTAATTCGAATGGTATCAGTTGGTATTTTGTGCATGTCGATTGCAACTGTTTGGCTTAATGCGGTTACTGGAACTGGTAATTCAAAAATGAATCTCTTTATTGAAATTGTAGCCATAATAATTTATTGCTTTTATATTTATCTTGTAATAAATGTTTGGCAACTTTCTCTTGTTTGGGCTTGGTCCTCTGAACTACTTTATTGGGGCATATTATTAATACTTTCCTTTTTATATATGAAAAGTGGAAAGTGGAAAAAGAAGACATTTTGATGACTGCTCAATTTCATAATAAACCCAACTAAATTTCTTATTTTCAAATCAGTAAATAAATTTTATGAAATTACTTTTCACCACAGTTCTGTGTGTTACTTTCTTTGTTGCGAAAGCACAAACAAAAGTTGATTCACTTCAACTAATACAGCAAAATGCGAAATGGCTTGATCTTGAATTCACAAATGCAGAAGCTGACTCCATGATTGGGACTCTGAATAATTATACACAATTATATAAGTCATTACATAAATCACTTCCCACCAATGATATCCCTTACCCATTTGCATTTCAGCCAGCACCACAAGGTTTTAGAATTCCAACAACCAAGGAAAAAATACAATGGGAAATACCAAATCAAGTTGAAATACCGGTTAACAAAAACGAATTGGCTTTTTATTCTATTCCACAATTAGCTTCTTTGATCATCAATAAAAAAATTAGTTCAGTTGAGTTGACAAAATTTTTCATCAATCGATTGAAAAAGTGGGGCGATACTTTGGAATGTGTAATTACACTCACCGAAGAACTTGCATTGCAACAAGCAAAACAAGCTGACCTTGATTTAAAAAATGGCATTTATCATGGACCTCTTCATGGAATTCCATATGGTTTGAAAGATTTATTTTCAGTTCCAGATTATAAAACTACTTGGGGTAGTACACCCTATAAAGATCAAATTCTAGATGTAGAATCTTATGTATATAAAAAATTAAAAGATGCTGGTGCAGTATTATGTGCTAAGCTTTCTTTGGGAGCATTAGCATATAATAATAAATGGTTTGGTGGAGAAACAAAAAATCCATGGAATTTAACACAGGGTTCAAGTGGTTCTTCTGCAGGCTCAGCAGCAGCAACGGTTGCAGGATTATTACCATTTGCAATTGGCACTGAAACATTAGGATCGATAGTATCACCATCAACTCGTTGTGGCGCTACTGGCCTACGCCCCACATTTGGTACTGTAAGTCGTTTTGGAGCTATGGTACTTTGCTGGAGTCTTGATAAAGTTGGACCAATTTGTAGAAGTGCAAAAGATGCAGCAATTGTATATGCGTTTATCCACGGTACAGATGGTAATGACCCTAGTGCAATTAATCACACTTTTAATTATACTGGTAAAGTAGACTTTTCAAAACTTAGAGTTGCATATGCCGAAAATTATTTCAAAAGATTAAATCCAACTGCATCAGAATGGAATGTATTGGAAGTTTATCGATCTCTTGGAGCTGATGTAAAAGCCGTGAATTTTCCAGATTCTGCAATGTATCCAGTTAATCTAATCAGCTTAATATTAAATGCAGAGAGCGCTGCAGCTTTTGATGAACTAACAAGAACAAATAGAGATGATCTTATTGAAAGGCAGGATAAAGATTTTTGGCCCAATAGTTTTCGTGCAGCAAGAACAATTCCTGCAGCTGAATACATAAATGCAAATAGATATCGTTCAATTCTATGTAAAGAGATGAATGAGTTTATGAAAAATTATGATGTACTGATTGTTCCATCTATGGCAGGAAGGCAACTTGCTATAACAAATCTTACTGGCCATCCCATTGTTTGTATGCCGATTGGATTTAACAAATCAGGTACACCCGTTAGTATTACACTCATTGGAAATTTATATGATGAGGCCACAATTTTATCAGCTGCCAACGCTTTTCAAGATAAAACTTCACATCATAAACAACATCCACCAAAATTTTTAGATTAAATCACTTCTCTCGTAACACCAATAACTTCAAGAATTAAATCTTCGCCATAGCAACCTGCTGGAGTTTGATAGCCCAGTTTGAAATTTCCTTCCAGAATCTTTTTTGCAATGATTAAACTGCTGTGAGCTGTTAACGTATATCCGTCGGGGCCTATAAGCCTTGCTGCTGCAGATTCTCTGTTTGAATTGGTAACTTCTCCCCAAACCATCGATTTTGATTTTGCACGTTGTGCATCAGAAGGCCCGGCAGGTTTTTTGTCTAATCTTCTTTTAAAAAAATTTCGAATAATGGAACTTCTTAAAATCCAATTAAAAAGAAATTGAAATTTTAAAACTCGAACCGTACCTACTGTTGCTCTTGTATAGGTTTCAATATTTTCAATACCAGTTGTAGTAAATGCTGTAGAAATATCACCCCAAGGAATACTCATGACGAATAATTTCTTTATCCCAAAATCTATCCATTTACTTTTTTGCCCAAGTGGTACACGAATAATTTTCCCGTTCTTTCTTTCTGCCCCCATTTCACCCAGTCCATTGATCATTGTTGCAGAAGTTCCGTGACTAAGTCCTCCGCCCAATGATGCAAAAGCCAATTTTAAATGAGTAGCATCTGGCAATTTATTTTTCAAGAATAAGGCGATGCAATCCGTAGGTACCACATCAAACCCAACACCGGGGAGCAACATAATACCTGCATTACTTGCTGCATTCCCCATTTTTTTTGCCAGTTCAAAAACTGCAATCTCACCAGTGATATCAATATAATGAGTGTTTGTTTTTATACAAGCGTCAATCATTTGTTTTGCCGTATATATAAATGGTCCAGCTGCATGTAACACTAATGAAAACTTTGCAAGTAGCTTTTCTAATTTTTCTGTTTCCGATAATGAAACAACGTGATAAGTAGTGTTCAATTCTTTGGCTAAAAGAGATAGCTTCTCTTCTGATCTTCCTGCTAAAACTGGAGTAAGATTATAATACTTTGCATGTTGAGCAATTAATTTTCCCGAGTAGCCTGTGGCTCCATATAATAAAAACGAGTTATTCTCCATTCTCAAAATATATTTTGTGATTAATGAATACCTTTTTCACTTAAATATCGTTCCGCATCTAGAGCAGCCATACAACCACTTCCTGCTGCGGTTACGGCTTGACGATAGATTTTATCCTGAACATCGCCAGAAGCAAAAACGCCTTCCAAATTAGTTTTACTGGTGCCTGGAACTGTTTTTACATAACCTGCTTCATCCATCGTCAACCAATCTTTAAATATTTCTGAATTGGGTTGATGGCCAATGGCTACAAAAAATCCACTTACGGGAATAGTTTGTGTTTGATTCGTTTTATTATTTTTAACTCGAACAGCCTCCACTTTTTTTTCACCCAATATTTCTTCTGTTTCAGTATTCCAATACACTTTAATATTTTCTTTACTCAGCACTCTATCTTGCATTATTTTACTGGCACGCATTTCATTTCTTCTTACAAATAAATGAACTTGAGTACATAACTTACTTAAGTAAAGTGCTTCTTCTGCAGCAGTATCTCCTGCTCCAACAATAGCTACTTCTTTTTCACGAAAGAAAAAACCATCGCAAACAGCACAAGCACTTACGCCAAAGCCATTTAATCGTTGTTCACTTTCAAGATGAAGCCATTTTGCAGATGCGCCTGTTGAAATAATTACAGAATGGGCTGCTATCCATTTTCCTTCATCTATTTGAAGTTTATAGGGAACCGAAGAAAAATCGACTTTGGTTACAACACCAAAACGAATATCGGCACCCATTCGTTTTGCTTGTTTTTCAAAATCAACCATCATTTCGGGTCCTTGAATTCCATGTTCATAGCCGGGATAATTTTCAACTTCAGTAGTAATGGTTAATTGTCCACCGGGTTGAATTCCCTGATATAACACAGGTTTCAAATTGGCACGGGAAGCATAAATTGCAGCCGTATATCCTGCAGGTCCCGAACCTATAATAACACATTTTACTATTTCATCAACTTCCATTGCAATTTTTATTTACTTGTAAAAATAAAGGGAAATAATTAGAACTGTTACTTACAAAAACAGCTTCGAATTTTCGAAGCTGTTTGAATTATTTCTAAAAGAATTTAATTACCCCAAGTAAACTTTTAAAGCACCACTATAACGAGCTTTTTGTAAACGTTTAATAGCTCTTTCTTTTATTTGTCTGATGCGTTCTTTGGTAAGATCATATTTTTGACCGATTTGCTCAATGGTAATACCATTTTCGCCATCCAAACCAAAATAAGCATTTACAATTTCTGCTTCTCTTGGAGAAAGCGATTTTAAAATGCGACGAATTTCATTTCTCAAAGAATCTTTCATCACATCTTCATCTGTTTCGGAACTTCCTGCTAATAAATCTCCCATTGCTACATCCTCTGCTTCATGAACTGGAGCATCAAGGCTAGTATGTCGAGTATTACTTTGGAAAATATTATTGATTTCAGTTTCACTCATCTCCAATATTTCTGAAAGTTCTTCCGTGCTTGGTTCTCTTTCATACTCTTGTTCAAATGCCATATACGCCTTGTTGGCTTTGTTATAAGTACCAATTTTATTTTGAGGTAAACGAACCAACCTTCCCTGTTCTGCTAATGCTTGAAGAATAGATTGACGAATCCACCAAACTGCATATGAAATGAATTTGAATCCTTTTGTTTCGTCAAAACGACGAGCCGCTTTAATTAATCCTAAATTTCCTTCGTTTATTAAATCACTCAATGAAAGGCCTTGGTGTTGATATTGTTTTGCAACAGAAACTACAAATCTTAAATTGGCTTGTACTAATTTATCCAACGCTCTTTGTGAATCGGCAGGATTTCTATGCGCCATTTTAATCCGCTGAGCTAAAGTGGTTTCTTCTTCTGGCGTTACCATTGAAATTTTGGAAATCTCCTGCAAGTATTTTTCAACTGCTTGGGAGTCTCTATTCGTTATCTGTGTGGCTATTTTTAATTGCCTCATTGTTTTAATTTACATTTAATAAACGTAGAAATAAAGTGATTATTTAAGAAGATTTAAAATAATTTCTGATTAATCTACTCAACAATCTGCAAAGGTACAACAGATTAGCCGTTTTTCAAGGCAAAAGACAAAGATGTTGTTCACGAATGTGTTAAACCGATTTGTTGCTTTTCTTGAGAAAATACATAAGCACAAATCCGCAAATAACTAATAAACTGGAAATAAGCTCAGCTTGCGTGAACTGAAATCCAAGAGTAGAAATTTCAGAATTTACCCTAATTTTTTCTATAGTAAACCTTTCTAACCCATTTAAAATCAGATAAAAAGCAAAAATTACACCAGGTATTTTTATTTTCTTTCTTGAAAACCATATCACTAAAAATAGAATGGTGCAAATTATAGCCTCGTAAAAAGCTGTTGGATAAACAGGATTTGCCAACTGATAACAATAGCGTAAGTCGGCGCAACCTTCTATTTTTATCCCCATTTCGTTTACGTTATTGGGATAATTATAAGACCAAATCCAATCAGGTAAAAACGAATAGGGATTGGGTTCCAAATTGTCAATTCCCCAGTCACCATCTCCCGAAATATGACAGCCCACTCTACCTAGTGCGTAAGCAATCATAAGAGCTGGTGCAGCCGCATCGTTTAAATGCCAAAATCCAATTTTGTGTTTTTTAGCATACCACCAAATTACAAGTGTTGCACAGATGAGACCGCCGTAAAAAGTTAATCCGCTTGGAGAAAGAAATTGTGAAGGATTATTAATAAACTCACTCCAATTTTCAAACGTATCAAATATTTTAGCACCAACTAAACCAAATACAAGTGCGAGAATGGCAATTTCACCAACTCTATCTTGCGGCCAAATTCTAATTTTTCTTGTTTCAGGTTTTGCTAAAACTTGTTTCTTTTTTTCCCACCAATTTAGTCCTGCAAAAATTCCACCCATTGCAATTCCTGCTAACCAATTTCCATCTGTGGAAAAAATAAAAGCTTGTGGATCGGAAGTTATTTGATCGTCTAAAATAAAGAGTGCAATAATTTTATACCCCAATAAAAAACCAAGGAAAAAATTTAAGAGTAGATCGGATAACGAAGCTGGCTCTCCTACTTTTATTGTTTCTTCCGTGGGATGTAAAAGGCCTAGTTTGCTTTTTCTTTTAAGTTCAGCAGCAAGCACAACAGCTCCCAATAAAAATGACAAAGCAACAAAGAATCCAAAACTATTTATAAACATTAACGCCCGTAACTCAATTCCAAAAAGATCCCTAAAGGCATAATATAAATTTGGATACATCTATAAATAATTAGTGATGAAAATGAAAAAATTGCTTTTCAATTAATTTTAATTGCAATGTTGCTCAAAAGCTTGTGCAAGATTAGCTGTAATCATTCCTGCAGACTTTCCTTCAATTTGATGGCGTTCAATAAAATGAACTAATTGGCCATTTTTAAATAAAGCAATCGCTGGTGAAGAAGGTGGAAAGGGCATCAAATGTTGGCGCAATTGACGAACGGCTTCAACATCAAATCCTGCAAAACAAGTACTCAAATAATCGGGCTTTATTTCTTTATTGTGAACCGATTCTAAAACTCCAGGTCGTGCTGTACCAGCCGAGCAACCACAAACAGAGTTAATCATTACTAAAGTAGTTCCTGCTTTTGCAAGTTGTAACTCTACATCTTCTACTGTCAACAATTCAACAAATCCGTTATCAGTCAATTCTTCCTTCATGGGAAGTACAATTTCTACTGGATACATTTTTTAAATTTTATTGTAAGATGCAAAAGTACTAAATCTAATTGCAAGGATTTCACTTAACATATCCTAAAATTTTAAGCATACTTTGAGCAGATTGCTCTTTTGCATACAGCCAATCTACTAACTTTCCATTTTTATCATATTCCACAATCACGTGTTTAGGAGAAGGAATCATACAATGCTTAATACCGCCATATCCGCTTATTTGATCTTGATAGGCACCGGTATGGAAAAAGCCAATGTACAAGGGTTCTCCTGTTGATATTTTTGGTAAAAACACTTCGTTTACATGCTCTTCTGAATCGTAATAATCGTGGCTATCGCAAGTAAGTCCTCCCAATACTACTCGATGGTATTCTTGGTCCCATTTATTTATTGGAAGCATTAAAAATCTTTCGCCAATCCCCCAAGTGTCAGGAAGAGTTGTAATGAAAGACGAATCAATCATATACCATCTTTCACGATCATTTTGCGCTTTTTCTCCCAACACACTATAAATATGAGCCATACTTTCACCTACCGTAAAACTTCCAAATTCTGTAAAAATATTGGGCATGGGAACTTTTGCTTTCTTACAAGCCACTTTAATATTCCTAACTATTTCATCAATCATGAATTGATAATCGTATTCAAATCCCAAAGAATGCTTAATAGGAAATCCACCGCCAATATTGATTGAGTCTAATTCTGGACAAATCTTTTTAAGCTGACAATAAAGATTGATAATTTTATTCAATTCGCTCCAATAATAGATATCGTCCTTTATTCCTTTATTAAGAAATATATGAAGCATCTTTAATTGAAACTTACTTTCATATCCTTCAATGCGATCAACATAAAATTCCAGAATATCTTTTGCTCGAATCCCAAGTCGAGAAGTGTAAAAAGGAAATGTAGGTTCTTCTTCTGCAGCTACTCGAATTCCTAATTTAAATGGCACTTTGACACTTTTAGCATAATCGCGCAGCTCCTCTTTGTTATCCAATACAGGAATAATGTTTGAAAAACCGTTATTCAATAAGCTAGCAATACGCCTTGTGTAATTTTTTTGTTTATAACCATTGCAAATAATATGAATGTCTTTTGTGATTTTCTTTTTTTCATATAATTTTTTAATGATATCAAGATCGTAAGCATACGATGTTTCCAAGTGTACATCATTTTTTAAAGTTTCTTCCACAATAAAACTAAAGTGAGAACTTTTTGTACAATAACAGTAAAAATATTTTCCTTCGTATTTATGTTTTTTAAACGCTTGTGCAAATAACTGTCGTGCCTTCTTAATTTGTTTGCCAATTTTTGGGAGATACGTTATTTTTAGCGGAGTGCCATATTTATCAATCAATGATTTTATATTAAGGTCATTAAATTGTAAATAGTCATCTTTTACTTCAAAATCATCTTGCGGAAAATTAAATGTTTGCTTAACTAAATCGTGGTAACTGTTATTCATTTTGCAAAATCAATTTTTAATGCTGAAAATTTTCAATTGCAAAAATAGTGGTTTGAACTATTTATAATAAATAAAAAAGCCGTTCTGGCTTTACCAAAACGGCTCTCAATAGTTGTTGTAATATTATTTTACTTGAGCAACCAAGTTTTTAAATGTTTCAGGATGGTTCATAGCAAGATCTGCTAAAACTTTGCGATCTAATTCCAATCCTTTTGTCTGCAACTTATTAATAAATTCAGAATAGGTAATTCCTTCAGCTCTGACAGCGGCATTAATACGTGCAATCCAAAGTTGGCGATAACTTCTTTTTTTCAATTTACGACCTACAAACATATAGGTCATTCCTTTTTCAACTACGTTTTTGGCAACGGTATATACATTCTTACGTTTGCCATAAAATCCTTTGGCTTGTTTTAAAATTCTTTTTCTGCGGGCTTTACTAGCTGCAGAGTTTACTGAACGTGGCATATAAAATTAGTTTAGAGTGTTAAATAAATTAAGCGATTTACAAATGGGTTACTTTAAACGTAAAAGTCGTTTTACAAAATTCATGTGAGATTTGCTAACAAGTCCGTCTTTCCCTAATGCTCTTTTTCGTTTTTTTGATTTCTTTGTAAGAATGTGACGCTTAAAACTCTTTTGGTGAGTTATTTTTCCAGTAGCCGTTACTTTGAAGCGTTTTTTGGCGCTGGAATTGGTTTTTACCTTTGGCATATTAACATGCTTTAATTTTAACCCTTGAGGTGCTACTGCACAGGCAGTAATCTTTTTAGACCTCTTTAGGCAACATTTCATTGCAATGTAAAGAACTAACTTTTTTGCAATGGGCGGCAAAGATAAGAGGTAATTGCCCAAGTTCAGCAATTTTTCATAAAAAAACCGCCTTGAAAACAAGGCGGATTATACAATAAGATAATAAGTCGAATTATTTTTTCTTTTGACTCTTTGGAGCAAACATCGCCAACATTCTTCTTCCTTCTAACTTCGGCATGCTTTCTAAAACGCCAATATCGGCTAATCGTTCTGCAAATTTTAACAACAATAATTGCCCTCTATCCTGAAATTGAATTGCCCTGCCCTTGAATTGAACATAGGCTTTTACTTTGTTGCCATCTTTTAAAAAATTTTCGGCATGTTTCGCTTTGAAATCAAAATCATGGTCATCCGTGTTGGGAGTGAAACGAATTTCTTTCACTTCAGAAACTTTGCTTTTCGCTTTCATTTCCTTTTCTTTCCGCTTCTTGTCGTATAAAAACTTGTTGTAGTCGATTATTTTACAAACAGGAGGATCCACAGTTGGAGATATCTCCACCAAATCAAGTTGCTGTTCATTCGCCATTCGCAAAGCATCTTGCAAGGAGTAAATACCTACTTCCACATTGTCACCCACCAACCTAACTTGTGGTACTCGAATAAAATGATTAATACGATGCTCTGCTTCTTTGCGGGGTGCAAATCTTCCTTTGTTAAACCCACCTGGCTTGCCTAAGCTACCTGGTTTACTGAAACCTCCACCAGGTCTATATCCACCTTGTTGTACTGCCATTGAAATTGTTTAGTTAAAAATTGAGTTTATATAAAATGTACTACCGTTAATTTCTTTCAGCTATTTCTTTTATTATTTCAGATACAAATTCTTCTACACTTTTTACACCCATATCACCTATTCCCTGCCTTCTAATTGAAATGTTCTTTTCACTAACTTCTTTTTCACCAATAACTAACATGTATGGAACTTTTGCAATTTCTGTATCTCTAATTTTCTTTCCAATTTTTTCGCTTCGGTCATCAATTGAAACGCGAATATCCGCTTTTTCTAGTATTGCTAATATATTCTTTGCATAGTCAAGAAACTTATCGCTTATCGGCAATATTTTGACTTGTACCGGCGCCAACCAAGTTGGAAATTTTCCGGCATAATGTTCCAACAAAAATCCAATAAATCGTTCATGCGTTCCCAATGGAGCACGATGAATAATTAGCGGTGTTTCCGATTTATTCTCTTGATTGGTAAATTCTAATTTAAATCTTCTCCCTTGTGCAAAATCCACTTGGTTAGTTGCCAATGTAAATTCTTTTCCAATAGTACTCCAGATTTGAACATCGATTTTGGGTCCATAAAAAGCAGCTTCATCTTGAACTTCAACAAAAGGTGTGTTAGTTTTTATGAGAACATCTCTTACTAGTGTTTCCGTTTCTTTCCACAACTCCGGTTCATCAACATATTTTTTTCCAAGTTTGGAAGGATCGTGCAAGGATAAACGCATCACATATTTTTCAATCCCAAATATTTTAAAATATTTAAGATACATTTCATTCACTGCTTTGAACTCATCGTAAAATTGTTCTTTGGTACAATAAATGTGAGCATCATTCATGTGCAAACAACGAACACGCATCAATCCAAATAATTCGCCACTTTGCTCGTAGCGGTAACAAGTTCCATATTCTGCTAATCGAAACGGAAGATCTTTATAACTTTTTTGTTCTGCCGCAAATATTTTATGATGATGCGGACAGTTCATTGCTTTCAAATAATATTTCTGTCCTTCTAACTCCATTGGCGGATACATACTATCCTGATAATATGGAAGATGCCCACTTGTGATATACAAACTTTCTTTTGCAATATGCGGTGTTACTACTCTTTTGTAACCAGCTGCTTGTTCAGTATGTTTAGCAAGCTTTTCGAGTTCATCAATAATAATTGTTCCATTGGGCATCCATAAAGGCAAGCCAGGTCCAACTTCATCATCCATTGTAAAAATGCCTAACTCTTTTCCTAATTTTCTATGATCTCTTTTTTTTGCTTCTTCTAACAAATTCAAATGCTCATCTAATTCTTTTTGAGAAGGAAAACTAACTCCATAAACTCGAGTAAGCTGCTTATTTTTTTCATCACCTTTCCAATATGCTCCTGCAATACTCAAAAGTTTTATTGCTTTTATAAATCCGGTTGAAGGAATATGAGGGCCTCGACATAAATCAGTAAAATTTCCTTGCGTGTAAAATGTTATTCCGCCATCTTGTAACCCATTTAATAGATCGAGTTTGTATTCATCACCTTTTTCTTCGAAATAAAGTGTAGCATTTTTTTTGGAAATTTCTTTTCTTTCAAATGCACAATTTGCTTTCACCAATTCCTTCATTTTTTTCTCCAATGTTTCCAAATCTTCTTCACTCATTTTTCTACCACCTAAATCCATATCATAATAAAATCCATTTTCAATTGGTGGACCTACCCAAAATTTTACTCCCGGAAAAACAGATTCAACCGCTTCCGCCATCAAGTGAGCAGAAGAATGCCAGAAAGTATTTTTTCCCTCAGTTTCATTCCACGTTAAAAATTTAATTGAAAAATCTTCATGAATCGGACGTGCAACATCCCAAACTTCATCTCCTACTTTCGCCAATAAAATTTTTCTAGCCAACCCTTCGGAAATTGATTTTGCAATATCCAAAGAAGTTGTGCCTTTAGTATATTGACGTATGGCTCCATCGGGGAAAGTGATATTAATCATAGTATTTTCTTCTCTCAAAAAAAACAAAATTAACAAACTATTGCCACTAAGCCATAGAACCAACTGAACTTATTCTTAGCTTTACGCCCGATTGATATTTTTATGAACCAACTGATTTGCTGCGTTATTTTTCTTTGCTCACTTTTCACCAATTCCGCTGCTGCACAAAATTTAAAAGGAATTTGGAAAGGACATTTTTTTTCTGATGATGGAGAACAATATCGCTATGAAATACAAATGCAACAAATAAAGGACAGTATTTCGGGAGTAACATACGCTTTTCAAGACAAGAATTTTTACGGTAAAGCAATCTTCGCCGGAAAATTTACACCGACTACAAAAATTGCTTTATTGCAAGAGTTAAAAACTATTGAATTGCGTATTGCATCAGGTTCCCATTCTTGCATTCAGAAATGTGTGCTTACCTATGTCAAGTCTGGGAAAGAAGAATTCTTAGAAGGAACTTATACTTCAATAGCTGAAAAATCGGATTCACTCTATGATGTTAAGCGTGGTGATGATTGCGGTGGAGGAACTATGTATTTGCGAAAAGTTTTAAGTTCCGATTTTGAATTGGAGCCTTTTTTAACTACTAAAGTTTTAGAAACAAAACCTTTGCCTGTTGCAAAAAAAATTGAACCGAAAACAAATCTAGTTCCAACTACAAACAAGGCAAAACCCCCAACTTTAGCTAAGCTTGAAAACTTTAAACCCAAAACTGACTCCATTACAAAAGTACTCCCGACAGTTAAATCACATTTATCAAAATCTTTACTAAAAAGTATTGTTATTCCAGTTGTATTAAAATCTAGAGAAAATAAATTGGTGGAAACATTACTTTTCACATCAAATGAAATTACAGTAAAACTATTCGACAATGGCGAAATAGATGATGATAGTATTTCTGTATACTTTGACAACAGACTCGTTTTATCAAGTAAAAGATTAACAGCCCAAGCGCTTACTATTAAATTAAATCTTGAAGAAGATGACCGCGAACATGAATTGATAATGGTGGCTGAAAACATGGGACGCATTCCTCCCAATACAGCGTTGATGATTGTAACTTCTCAAAATCAACGATTTGAATTGAGAATAACTTCTACAGAGCAAAAAAATGCCATGGTGAAGATTAAGTATGTACCAGCTCAAAACTCATTGAAACAATAATTATCATTCTGAAATTGAGATTTTAGATTACTTTCCGCCCGTAAATGAAAAAATTTTTAGCACTATTTTTTGGGGTGATCATCACGCAGTTTTTGATAGCACAAAACTTGAATGGAATTTGGAGAGGAACATTGAAACAAGCTCCAGGTGGATGTTTCAAAAATTATAATATCGAATTGAAAATTGAATTGAATGGCACTAAAATTACCGGCACTTCATACCACTACTCCGATTTTACTAATTATGTAAAAGAAGAATTTGAAGGAGCTTATGATCGTGAAAAAAAATTTCTAACGATCAATGAAAATAAAATTGTAACATTTCACGTTCCACCAGAATGTATTCCTTGCATCAAACAATTTTATCTTAATTATACAAAACAAGGTAAGCAAGAACTATTAATGGGTACTGAAGAAGGCACTACAATGAATAATTTCACAAACTGTCCTTCTGGAATTATCAACTTAACTAAAGTAGCTGAGTCCGATTTTAGCCATATCAAAGAAATCAAAGTAGATACTGGAATTATTCGACTACAGTTTTACGACAATGCACAAATTGACGGTGATACTATTTCTGTTTTATTAAATAATCAACCACTTGTTGTCAATCAGCGATTAAGCGCAAAACCCATCATTCTTGAAATAAGAGTGGATCCAAATAATTTGGAACAGGAAATAACAATGGTTGGCGAAAATCAAGGAAGTATTCCGCCCAATACGGCACTTTTAATTGTAATAGCTGGAAAAAAGCGATACCAACTGTACTTATCTTCTACAGAAAACAAAAATGCTCAAGTACGTTTTATTTACGAAAAGCAATTGCCTAATTAATCTAAAAAAAAATGCAGTAACATTTCAAGCTACTGCATTCTATTAAAAAAGGAAGTAAGTTTTATCTATTAGTACCTGTTACTATCGGCATTTTTTTTCGTGGCAACTTTTCATCTCGCTGTGCGGTATTATAAACAATCGCTGCAACAATAGTAGCCGCTTGCTTTAAATCTTCTGGAATCAAATGATCGTAACTATCCATATTGGTATGATGAGTTCTTGTGTTATATTCAATCTCATCTTGAATAAATTGAAATCCGGGGATACCCACTGCATCAAATGCAAGATGATCCGTTCCGCCAGTATTACTTATAGTTTGAGTTTGGGCACCTAAATCATGGAAGGGTTCAAACCATTTCGAAAAAATGGAACGCACATCATTATTTCCCTGTAAATAAATTCCTCTAATTTTTCCAGTCCCATTATCCAAATTATAATAAGCAGAAACTTTTGAATGATCTGCTGTGGGAATCATTTTTGCTGGATCCGCAAAATGATTTTTTACATAGTTACGACTGCCGTGCAACCCTTGTTCTTCCCCACTCCAAAGTGCAATACGAATAGTACGGCGAGGCTGTACACCAATTGCTTTTAAAATTCGAACAGCTTCCATCATTACAGCACAACCTGCTGCATTATCAGTAGCGCCTGTAGATGCATGCCAACTATCTAAATGTCCGCCCAGCATTACCACTTCATCTTTTAATAATGGGTCAGTTCCAGGAATTTCAGCAATTACATTATATCCGTTTAAATCTTTTTCAAAAAAAGCGGTTTTAACATTTGCTTCCAATTCTACCGGAATGCCTGCTTCAATAAGTCGTTGAATACGTAAATAATCATCGCTTGAAAGAACTACACTTGCTGGAGCTTCTTCTGAATTTTTTGCATAAGTACCTCCACTGCTTACAAATAATGTTCCGTCGTTTCCTCTTGCATTCATTGTTAGAATAAGTGCAGGCTTTTCTTTGTTAATCAATTCCGTTATTCTTCTTTGTAATGAAAATTGATTTGCCATTTGATTCTGTTGCGGCGGTCTTGGTGCTTGCGATTGCTGTGGACGAAATTCTACTTTTGCCATCTTAGCTAAATTTGAATCTGAATGTCGAACACCGTCAGCTTCAAAAGAAGGTTTTAATTGTGCTGAAGAAGATGTCATCACAATTTTTCCTTTTAATTTACCAGCATACTGCATTAGCTCAATCGTATCTTTTGCTTTTATTAATATTACCTCGGTTTTTATTTCTTTTTTACCTGTTCCAGCAGTCCATGCACGAGGCACAGCAATTAAGGGAACATAATAAGGAGAAGTCATAGCTACATAACATTTTTGTTGCTCCCAACCTTTTCCAAACTCACCCCAAGGTTCAAGATTTGCATTTACTAAACCCCATGATGATAATTTATTTTTTGCCCAATCGGCAGCTCGTAAATATCCGGGAGACGCTGTAAGTCTTGGTCCGCTTACATCTGTAAGATATAATGCTGTTTCCATTACTTTGGAATTTTCGAATCCTTCTTTTCTAATTTTTGATAACATATCGAAATCCAACTTTTCTTCTTGTGCAATTACTGAAGAAAAACATAAGCAGATTCCAATTAAAAGATTTACTGATTTTTTCATGAATGGATGTTTTAATAATGAAATTTGAAAATACTGTATTAATGTACTTGGAAAAAGAAAAAATGATAAACGGTTAGAGCCATTCATCTAATTTGAAATAACGGAATCCTTGGTTTGCCCACAATGAAGCATCCCTTTTCCATATTTGGGATCCGATAATCCTAGATATGGATTTCGCCTATTCTCAAAAGACGCATCTGTGCTTAACCAAAAAGCAGACTTTTCGTAATTATTCAAAGCCATTGGACATTCTTGGAAATAAACTTGATAACCCGAGTAATTCAATGCTTTAAGAAATTCAAATAATTGATGAGAAAGCGAATTCAAGGCCAGTCGCTTTTCATAAATGTCTGTTTCCAATGACAAACCTGATATTTCAGTCCTGAGTAGATTTTGATAATTTTTAAAAACAACACTATTTGTTGAGTCCAAATTTGCTACTTGCAAATTCAAGCTATCCACTAAGATTTTTAAACTATCGGCTTTTTGGTTGATAAGTTCAGAATCCCAATTAACAAAGGCTTCAGACATTTGAAAGTAAGAAACTAAAATGGTTGAAATAGACTGATCCAAAGCAGAATTCTGTTTTCCTTCAACCGATGAAGCAGAAATTTCACTTTTGTTGTTATCTACTTTAGTAAAAACAAATTGCCATAAAACAAAAGCAATGAGTACAAAAATTGAAATACACAAAAGCCACTTTCCTTTTTTCATAGTAAAATTTTAATCAAAGTTAACGACTCAAAAAAAAATCTAGCGAGTTGTAGCAAAAATAGTATCTACATTTGCGCCTCATTTATCTATTATGCTGGCAGGATTTCAAGATGTAACATTCGAATTTGGAGCTCGCGCGATTGTTGAAGATGCCACTTGGCATATTCAACCCGGCGAGCGAATTGGGCTTATTGGCTATAACGGAACCGGTAAATCAACCCTTCTTAAATTATTGGTTGGAGAATTTCAGGCATCTAAAGGAACGGTGGAAAGAAGCCGCACTACTTCCATTGGCTATTTACATCAAGACTTGTTGAGTTTTGACAGCAATGATTCCATTTTACAAGTAGCACTCGGTGCATTTGAGAAAGTATTATTATTAGAAAAAGAAATTGAAGCACTCGGAATAGAATTAGAAAAAACTGGCGATGAAAAAACATTGCACGATTACAGCGACAAGCTACACGAATTGGAAACGCTTGGTGGATATTCTATTCATCACAAAACTGAAGAGGTTTTACAAGGCTTAGGATTCCCAAATGAAGATTTGAAACGACCGTATAAAGAATTTAGTGGTGGATGGAGAATGCGTGTATTGCTTGCAAAAATGATTTTACAACAACCCGATTTATTATTATTGGATGAGCCTACCAATCACTTGGATCTTCCATCAATTGAATGGTTGGAAAAATATTTGTTGCATTATCAAGGATCAGTTGTAATTGTAAGCCACGATAAATATTTTCTGAACAGAATGGTAACCAAAATCGTGGAAGTGTACCAGCAACAATTGCATATTTACAATGGCAACTATGATTATTTTGAAAAAGAAAAAGCCATTCGTATTGAGATGCAACAAAAAGCATACGAAAATCAGCAAGATTATATTCGACAAAATGAAAGATTAGTTGAGCGATTTAGAGCAAAAGCCAGCAAGGCTGCCATGGCACAAAGCATTTTAAAAAAACTCGACAAACTGGAACGCATTGAAGATTCAGAATTAGAAAGACCAAATATGCGAATCAATTTCAGAGTGGATAAAACGCCCGGAAGAGTTTTGGTAGAATTGAAAAATGTTTCTAAATCATTTGGCGATAATGTTATCATTGAAAATTCTACTATTGAAATAGATAGAGGCGATAAAATTGCACTTATTGGTGCTAACGGAAAAGGGAAGTCAACCTTGCTTCGCATTATTGCAGGCGTTGAAAGCTTCACTAACGGAGATAGAAGATGGGGACACAATGTTGAAGAAAGTTTTTATGCGCAGCATCAGTTGGAAGCATTAAATATTAACAACACCATTCTTGATGAAATGAAAGATTGTGGCGGTCAGATGAATGATTTAGAATTACGCGGATTGCTGGGTTGTTTTTTATTCAGCGGTGATGATGCCGATAAAAAAATAAAAATTTTAAGTGGTGGCGAAAAAGCAAGAGTAGCACTGGCCAAAGTAATTGTAAGCAAAGCCAACTTCTTAATGTTGGATGAACCGACCAACCATTTGGATATGCATAGTTGCGATTTGCTGATTTCTGCGTTGGATAAATATGAAGGAAGTATTATTCTCGTCAGTCACGACCGATATTTTGTTTCGAAGACAGCCAATAAGATTTGGGAAATAGTGGATCATCAAATCAAAGAATTTAAAGGTGGATATGAAGAATGGGTAGCTTGGAAAGAAAGAATGGCAAGGCAAGAAGCCGGTTTGAAAAAAGTCCAAGTCATGGGAAATAAAGAACAAAAATCCACTAAAAAGAAACAAGAAGAAGTAAAAACAGTTTTACCTGTTATCAAAAAAACTACAAATGTTCCTATTGTAAAAGAGGCAAAAAAAGAATTACAAAAAATTCAAAAACAGTTTTTGAAAATAGAAGAAAAAATCAATTTGTTGAATCAGCAAAAACAAGAATTGGAAATAGAATTGGGCAACCCGTTAATTTTTTCCAACAAAGAAAAATTTTTACAAACAGAAGTGAATTATAAGAATGTTACGACTGCACTAAACACGGCAAACTCCGAATATGAAAAATTATTTGAAGAAATTGTAAAATTAGAATCTGCTGAAAGTTGATGCCGTTTGCAATCAACTTCCGATTTTTTCATTCACAATTTTTAAAATTTCAATTTCCAACTTCTTTGTGTTTTCTTCAATGTCTTTTCCTTTTTCAATAATTTCCAAAACAAAAGTTTTGTCATCATAAGAAGCCGCGTTGATACGAACATTCAGAAATGCACCACGAACAGCCGCGCGAGCACACAAAGCACCTACGCCGGCATCAGAAACTGAATTAGGGTTTCCTTCCATCGCCATTGCTTTAATTACTTCCATACTCTGTACGGTTGTTTGCATTACTTTAAAGGGAATTTCAATTGCATATTTTGTAGCGGCTTGAATCGCATTTTTACGAATCAGTTTTTCTTCCTCACTCGATTTTGGCAATGCAAAAGCTGACATAATTTTATTAAAAGCCATCGTATCTTCATCCACCAATTTCAATAATTCATTTTTGTACTGTTCGCCTTTTTCAGCCCAATTGCTGAATTCTTCCCATCTTTCATCCCATCCTTTTTTATGCGAAGAAAGATTAGCAACCATCGTTGCCAAAGAAGCACCTAAAGCACCTACATAGGCAGCAATGGAACCTCCACCGGGTGCCGGACTTTCACTAGAAGTTTCGTCTGCAAAAGCATGCAACGGCATACTTATTAATTTGTTTTCTGTTTTGTCTTGTAGCATATATTCAATAATTTTT
>SCVJ01000300.1 GCA_004322425.1 Chitinophagaceae bacterium | reverse complement strand
CCGGCTCGGCGAGGCTCAGATCTTCGATGAGGCCCAGCGCCTGGCCAACCGGCCCGTGCGCCAGGTCTCCGCGGCCGCCGCCCTGGTCGAGAAGGGTGAGTACCGCCACTTCATGGAGAAGGAGATCCATGAGCAGCCGGACGCCTGCCAGCATACCCTGTCGGCCTACATCGATCCCGTGTCGGGCCTGGCGACCGCGCCGGGCGGGCTGGACCTAGCGGCTTTCGACCGAATCCAGATCGTCGCCTGCGGCACCGCCAGCTACGCCGGGGCCATCGCCCGCTATCTGTTCGAACGCCTGGCCGGCCTGCCCTGCGACGTCGAGACCGCTTCGGAGTTCCGCTATCGCGAGCCGGCGCTGTCGCCCAGGACGCTGGCCATCGCCGTCTCCCAGTCCGGCGAGACCGCCGACACCCTGGCGGCGCTGCGCTGGTGCAAGGCGGCCGAACTGACCACCGCCGCCTTGGTCAACGTCCATGAATCGACCATGGCGCGCGAGGCGGACTTTCTGCTCCCCACCCACGCGGGCCCGGAGATCGGCGTCGCCTCGACCAAGGCCTTCACCAGCCAGCTGGCGGCCCTGACCGCCCTGGCCATCGCCGCCGCCGCCGCGCGCGGCAAGATCGACGAGACCGAGGCCGCACGTCTGTCCGGTCTGCTACGCGAAGCGCCGCGCCTGATCGCCACCGCCAATCGCCTGGGCGCGGAGATGCGCGCCCTGGCGCCGGACCTCGCCAAGGCTCGAGACGTCCTCTACCTCGGCCGCGGCGAGATGTTCCCGCTGGCCCTGGAAGGCGCGCTGAAGCTGAAGGAGATCAGCTACATCCACGCCGAGGGCTACGCCGCGGGCGAGCTGAAGCACGGGCCCATCGCCCTGATCGACGCGGCGACCCCCGTGATCGTCATCGCGCCCTCCGGTCCGCTCTTCGAAAAGACCATCTCCAACATGAGCGAGGTCGCCGCCCGCGGCGGGCCCATCGTCCTGATCACCGATCCGGCGGGCGCGGCCATCGCGCCGGCCGGCGCCAAGGTGATCGTCGGCCCGGCCTGCGATCCGCTGATCGCGCCCCTGGTCTACGCCCCGCCAATCCAGCTCCTGGCCTACCATGTGGCCGTCCAGAAGGGCGCCGACGTCGACCAGCCGCGCAACCTCGCCAAATCGGTTACCGTCGAATGACCGACGCGATAGACTTGGCCTCGCTGCTCGATATCAGTGGCGACGTTCGCGCCTTCGGCGGCGTGATCCTTGAACCGCCGTTCCGCATCTACGCCAAGGTGACCGTGGACGCCTTGACCGGCGGCGCCTTTAGCTACATCGCGCCCAACACGACATTGCGGGTCGCCAC
>SCVJ01000002.1 GCA_004322425.1 Chitinophagaceae bacterium | reverse complement strand
AATCCGAAATTTCAAGGACTTGACCATCAGATAGACACCTATTTTAATGCTAAATACGGAAGATTAAAATTAAGAGAAGGAAATATTGAAAACTCATTGATTAACTACGACAGAGAAAATGTATCAGGCGCAAAAGAATCTCAAATTATTTTATATCAACACGAACCAAATGTTGCGTTGAAAAATATATTGACAAAACAACTTGGCATAAAAATAGTTGTGGATAAAAAACGAAAAATATATTTTATTGACAATGTAAAATTTCACTTTGATGTTGTTGAAAACTTAGGAACATTTATAGAAGTGGAGGCCATTGACAGTAAAGAAGAATTGACAATTGAAGAACTCAAAAAACAATGCGATAAATATTTTGACTTTTTTGAATTGACAGAACAAAATGTCATTGCCAAATCGTATAGTGACTTAATTTTAGACTTAAAAAAATAGAACATCGGCGAACATCAGTTTGGCAAAAATCTTTAATCAACAAACAGGTCGGTATATAAATTAGCCCCCGGCACTACCGAATATTTTTCCAGATTTGTAATCCCTGCTTTTGCCAGCACATCTTCGTCACTAAAACAATTACCAGTGCAAGTTGCGGAGGGTTGGCTTAAAATATAAAAAGCCGAATCGGCTAAAATTTCGGGTGTTCGGCTCATGTTGGCCAACATTTGTCCGCCCAATAAATTTCTCACAGCAGCCGTGTCAATCGTGGTTTTGGGCCACAGCGCATTGGATGCAATTTTGTATTGCTTTAATTCTTCTGCCCAACCCAATGCCATCAAGCTCATATTGTATTTCGACATGGTATAAGCAATATGTCCGCCCAACCATTTTGGTTTTAAACTAATGGGAGGCGATAAGGTAAGTATATGTGGGTTGCTCGATTTTTTTAAATGTGGAATACACGCTTTTGTAACCATAAAAGTTCCGCGTACATTAATGTCGTGCATTAAATCAAAACGTTTTGCTTCTGTTTGTTCGGTTGTTGTAAGTCCGATGGCGCTTGCATTATTGATAAGCGCATCAATACCACCAAACTTTGCTATTGCTTTATCCACTACATTTTGAATCTGATCTTCAAAACGAATATCACATTGCACCGCTAGTGCTTTGCCACCGGCAGCTTCTATTTCTGCAGCAGCAGAAAATATAGTGCCGCCAAGTTTTGAATTTTCTTCCACACTTTTTGCAGCAATTACAATGTTTGCATTGGACGCTGCAAGTTTCAATGCCATCGCCTTGCCAATTCCTCTTGTGGCTCCAGTAATTAATATCGTTTTGTTGTTAAAAGGCATTTTAAAAAAATTAAAATTCTGGAAGTATTGGTTTGTTATTTAGAATAGTGTCAATCTTGTTCATCACTTCCTGGGTAAGCAAAGGAAGTAAATCAACCGATTTAAGATTTTCTTCCAATTGTTCTTTTTTGGTGGCGCCTAAAATTGCCGTGGTTACATTATTGTTTTTAAGACACCAACCAATTGCCAATACAGGAAGCGTAGTATTTAATTCTTGTGCAACTTCTTGTAAGGCATTTGCCTTTATTATTTTTTCATCAGTAAGTGTTTTTTCTTTCAACCATTCAAAACCAGGAATGGCCAATCTAGAATCGCTTGGAATTTCTTTTGCATATTTCCCCGTCAGTACCCCGCTGGCAAGTGGACTCCAAATGGTGGTTCCTAATCCAACTGTTTTAAAAAGTTGAAGAAATTCATTTTCCATTTTTTCTCTCCGAAACATATTGTATTCAGGCTGCTCCACCACCGGCCCGATGAGATTATTTTTTGTTGCAACTACATGGGCTTCCATTATTTCTTGTGCACTCCATTCGCTCGTTCCCCAGTATAAAATTTTTCCTTGCTGAATTAAATTAGTCATTGTCCATACTACTTCTTCGATAGGAACATTTTTATCGGGACGATGACAAAAATATAAATCGAGATAATCTAGTTGTAAGCGTTGCAATGCCTCGTGACAGGCCTCTGTTAAATGTTTGCGGCTAAGCCCCGATTGATTGGGCGTTGTTTTTTTTCCCCGCCATCCAAAATATGCTTTCGATGAAACCACATAGGATGTTCGGTCCCAATTTTTTGTTCTCAATACACGCCCCATCATTTTTTCACTTTCTCCCAGGGCATAAACTTCTGCGTTGTCAAAAAAATTAATCCCTGCATCGTATGCAATGCCCATCAATTCATCGGCAAGTTTATCTTCAATTTGTTTATGAAATGTAACCCAGCTTCCAAAAGAAACTACACTGAGTTGTAACCCCGATTTTCCCATTCTGCGATATTCCATAAATTAACTCCTTTTTTGGTAAATGAATTTCGAAGTTAAGTAAAGAATTTCCGTAATGAATAGCAAACTAATTATTGTGGGCTATTATTTTCCTTCATTTGAAACGGGCCAGTTGGATAATTAAATATGATGGTTTTTAAATCCTGTGTGGCTTCCATTCCCTGATTGCCTACAATATGTTTATCCTTCCCATCTAACCGAGTAGGTTTATCGGAATAAAATTTTTGCATGTTTTGATCCCACCATAATTCAGAACTGCTGAGCGTGTCGCCATCTCTGTTAATTACCACCACGCTATCTCTCAGATAAACCTTGTTCATACTTTCATAATATTTGCCGTAGCGTGCAGAAAGCCAACTTTCAATTTGCATACTATCGTCGTAAAAATCTACATGAAGCGTTTTGGGAAATTCTGTATAAATAGTATCGGCCTGAAACCGCAACATAAATGGGGCTATCAATTTTGCACGCATTTCTCCACCTTGACTAAAATAACTTTCAATATTTTTTGCTTCTTCGGCCAGCACTCTTCTTTCTGTCCACGCTTTTATTATAGCGGGATCATTTTCGCAAGACAATAGAAAAAAGCAGCTCCAAACAAGAGCTGCTTTCGACGTAGTGAGAATTATTTTTGAAAAAATATTAGTCATACTTGCGTTTGGAAAACCAAAGATCACTCAAGGTAAATCCTGCGGAAATCCGAAACAAATCTTCGCGCAATAAATTATCTTTTGTTCCGCGTTTAATATATTCAAGTGAAATATTAATTACAGTGTATTGAGTACGAAATCTTCGTTGTCCATCTTTTAAATTAGCCACCGGCAAACTTATCCCGGCCGAAAGTCCAACCTCGGGTAATTTTTTTCCCAAATAAACATAATTAGTTCCAATAGAAAGGCCTGCTCGATAGGACATAAAATTTTTATAGTTGGCATCTTTTGTAGCGGGTTTTAATTGTGCCCCAACTTTTAATTGCCAATTACTTTTTACTAAATCTGCTTTGTTATTGAACCGGTAATCGCTCCAGTTATTATGAATGAAATCAACACCCACCAACAATCCTGCTTTCTTTTCATCGGGCAAACGCTCCATTAAAAAACCTCCTCCAAAACTAGATGGATAATCAATGGTTCCTTTAATATCTAATTGCTCATTAACGCTGTCCAGCCTAAAATCAGCACCATCAGCTCCTCTAAAAAATGTTTCTCTAATAAGATCAGTTCTTGAATGCAGCGACTGTTTTGTGTTTCCAAACAAACCCAGTTGAATGTATTTAGTTTTCTCAGTATTTAAATTCACACGGTATTGCATTCCTCCATTAAAATAAATGCCGCCAAAAGATGATTTTGTTTGATGATTGGAACGACTATACTGAACCGAATCGTTGATAAGAGTTCGTCTGCTACTATTATCTTTTCTTCCAAAAAGATAGCCAGTATTAAACCCGAAACTAAAATTTTTAATCGCATATCCGGTTCCTACAGAAGCAAGAAATGCTCCACCGCTTCCTATAAAATCTGTAACAGCACTATCAATAGGCAAACCCGTAAAAGGATCTTTTAATCTTTCAAACGAATGTACTTTGTAGGCAATAGAAGAAATGGGCCGCAATCCAAACGCAAGCCCCCAATCTTTTTTAAGTGGAATGCCCATTTGTAAATAAGAAAAGAAGGCGTTGGGTGACGAAAATTTTTCTGGATTATCAGTTTCTCGCAAACTGCGATTATCGAAGTTTAATCCCACGTCCAACAAAATTCTACCATAAGATGACTTTTTCAACTTTCCTTCTGTCTTTGAAAACAAAGAAGAATACGATGCCGGATTTGAAAAGTTGACAGATAGTTGATCGGAATAGGCGGCACTAATGCCCGCCATTCCACGATTCAAAACTGTTGAGTTCGGATGAAGATCGCCGATTCCATAACGGGAATAGGGCGAATTATCTTGAGCCGAAATTGACGATAAAAAAACGATTGTCAGCAATCCTAAAATGCTGATTCTCTTATTGGTTATTAGCTTCACAAATTGCATACAGTCCTTTAAAGATTAGTTCAGTGTCTGCAAATATCTTGTTTTTAATGTGCGGAGCCAAAAAGACTGTATCGCCCCCGGTTAAATGGGCGTTAAAATTATTAAACTTTAGTTTGTACGCATCAATAAATCCATCTATTTCGTGTGCCATTCCTAAAATAACTCCGCTGGTAATATTTGTAACGGTATCGTATCCAATGAGCGGAATATTGGTATCGGGCTTTACCAACGGCAATAATGCGGTGTAATTATTGAGAGATTTTAAGCGCATTTCTAAGCCAGGAGAAATTCCCCCTCCCAAAAATTCATTTTCTTTATTGATGAAATTATAAGTAATACAACTGCCCAATGCAATAACAAGATTATTCTGTTTCGGATAAAAATAAACTACTGCAGCCGATAACGCCAAGCGATCGGCACCAATTGTTTCTGGCTTACCCACCGTGGGTGCAAATGGAAGTTTTGATAAATAATTGAGTTTATGAAATTTTGTTTGCGCATCCAGCAATTCTTCTATTGCAGGATTATGATGCACCACAGAAGAAAGTATTGTTTTTTGCGGTTTGAATTTATGAATCAACTCCAGAATTATTTCGGTCGAATCATTTTCGAGCACAACAACTTCCTTCAATTCACTTCCTTGAAAATGTGCGACCTTTTTTCTTGTGTTTCCAAAATCAAAGCAGAGCGTATTGTTCATATATTCTTTTAACAATAATTGTATGAATGAAATGCGAAGTTACTGCCTGTATCAATGCTGAGTTTCTCCGCTTGAAATTGAGGTTGTTTCTATCGATGCAAGTTTTTAAGTTCCCAATATTTCAAAAAAGTATATAGTGCATTGATTCTGGCACATTGATATCCTTCTTTACCATCTAAAAAACCAACCTTGAAAAAATAGTTTTTGATAAAAGAAAAAGTTGGCGACAGAACTATTTTTAACCAACTCGTTTTTTCGCCCTGTCGTAGATATTTTTCGGCACTCAATTTTGCATACTTCCTCATTTTAGTTTCAAACTCAAAAGAAGTTGCGCTAGTTTTGTGCAAAATAAATCCTTTCAATAATTTCTTTTTATAATTATTGGGAAAGATTAACGACTCGTGCACTGCCGCTTCATTCCACCGCACTTTGTTTCGATTGAATAATCGAATATGTTTATCACTTCCCCATTCGCCAAAGCGAATCCATTTATTGCCTAAGAAATTTTTAAATCGAAATTCATATACTATTGTTTCATCGGCAAGATCCAAATTTAATAATTCTTCTTTCGCCACTTCGTCAAAAGCCTCATCTGCATCATTGCACAAAATCCAATCGTATTTTGCGCTTGCAATTGCATTGTTTTTTGTTTTTCCAAATCCCTCCCACATTCCTTCCATCAAAATGGCGCCATATTGTTCTGCCATTTTTTTTGTGTCATCCGTGCTTCCGTTATCATAAACAATAATATCATCCGTAAGTCCCGAAAAACTTTTCAGTGTAGCGCCCAGCACAGCGGCTTCATTTTTGCAAATAATTACAACAGAGATTTTTTGCATCTCACAAAAATAAAGCGTTACGCAGTTCCTTTAGCGTTGCGATAAATAGTATTTTTGGTTTGAACTGACTTTATTATGATGGAAGAATTGGTCACCAAAATTCAAGCAGGCGATAGAAAATCATTGGCGAGAAGTATTTCTTTAATAGAAAACGAAGTTGTTGGCTACGAGGAATTGTTGCAAGTATTGCCCAATCAATCATCTGTCCCTGTTATTGGCATTACCGGACCACCTGGTGCAGGTAAAAGTAGTTTGGTTGATTCGCTCATAGGATTAATGATACGCGACGGTAAAAAAGTTGCCGTATTGTGCGTCGATCCTTCTTCCCCTTTTAATTTGGGGGCCGTATTGGGCGATCGTATTCGAATGAGTAATTGGTACACCCATCCCGATGTTTTTATTCGTTCGTTGGCCACACGAGGATCGCTGGGTGGATTACATCCAAAAATTATTGAACTTGCTGATTTGGTTAAATCGGCGGGATTTGATTTTGTAATAATCGAAACCGTTGGCGTTGGACAAAGCGAAATTGAAATAACTGGATTGGCCGATGTAACGGTTGTAACAGTTGTTCCCGAAGCCGGCGACGAGGTACAAACGATGAAAGCCGGATTGATGGAAATTGCTGATATTTTTGTGGTCAACAAAGCCGATAGGCCCGACGCCGATAGTTTTGTAAAAAATCTACAACTAATGCTGGCGCCTGCTTTTCGTAAGCATTACAACGAAATTCCAATCATTAAAACCATAGCAACGCAGCATATTGGCGTTGATGAATTATATCGACAAATTCAACACTTTTTAAAACATCATCATACCAAGGAAAAGAAATATTGGCTGCAAGCCGAAAAAGTATTTCAACTTATTCAGAAAAAAAGAATGAATAATATTGACAAAGAATTTTTATTGGAAGAAATAAAATCGTTGTCCGCTAAAAATGAATTTCATTTGTACTCTTATTTAAAAAAATTTAATTGATATGGATTTACTGCCCAATGATAATTTTCCTCGTATAGCCGCTTGCACTCCTGAAAAAATAAAAGTGGAGCCCGGAAAAATTTACTCGTGGTGTACTTGTGGCCTTAGCGAAAAACAACCTTTTTGCAATGGTTTACATAATAAAATTGAAGGCGCTCCCTACAAAAGCATGAAAGTACAGTTTGACAAAGAAGAGGAGGTTTGGCTTTGTCGTTGCAAACACACTAAAACTCCGCCTTTTTGCGATGGGACACATAAAACTTTAAAATCAGTATAGTCCAATAATTAATAAAGCAAATACCGCATGAAAACATTTTTCCTTTTTACATTTTTATTTGCAACGAGTGTATCTCAAAGTCAAGACACCTGCGATATTATTATCCGTAATGGAAAAATTGTAGATGGAACTGGTAATGGGTGGTATTATTCCGATGTAGCAATCAAAAACGGAAAGATTGTTGCCATTGGCAGACAACTAAAAACGAAAGCCACCCAAACAATTGATGCAAACGGATTCATTGTAGCGCCCGGTTTTATTGATGTACACGGTCATATTGAAAGTGGAATTTTTGAACGGCCAACTGCCGACAACTATATTCACGATGGAGTTACTACTGTTATTACCGGTAATTGTGGCGGATCTGCAGACGACCTTCGGCAATTCTTTTATTTGGTTGACAGCACTAAAACTTCCATAAATGTTGCATCACTAATCGGACACAATACTGTTCGTAGGTTGGCAATGGGATTAGGAAATCGTTTGGCTAATTTGGAAGAACAAAACAAAATGAACGAGCTTGTTTCTAATGCAATGAAATATGGTGCTGTTGGTTTATCCACCGGATTGATTTATTTGCCCGGCATGTATTCCAACACCGAAGAAATAATAGGACTTGCAAAAACTACAGCTTCCTATAATGGTGTTTATGCATCGCATATTCGCAACGAAGAAAATGGAGTTTTGGATGCTATTAATGAGGCGATTAATATTGGTAAAGAAGCAAATATCCCTGTGCAAATTTCACATTTTAAAGTCAGTGGCCGAGCCAATTGGGGAAGATCGAAAGAAACACTTCCATTAATTGAAGCCGCAAGAAAAGAGGGTTTAGATGTTACCATTGATCAATATCCCTATACGGCCAGCAGCACTAATTTGGGAATTCGTTTGCCCGATTGGGCATTAGCGGGTGGCTCAGATTCATTGAAACAAAGAATTAATAATCCGGTGTTGCAAAAACAAATTATTGCAGGAATGTTAGCAACGCAAAAAGAATTTAAATACAAAGATTATAGTTATGCTTATGTTGCTATGCACGCCGCTGATACAACTTTGAACGGAAAAAATATTTCTGCCATCAATTTATTAAAAGGAAGAAAAGCCAATATGCAAGAAGAGGCGAAGACAATTTTGGATTTAATGTTGGCCGGTGGCGCACAAATGGTTTACCACAGTATGAATGAAAATGATGTTCGCCATTTTATGAAATATCCCTTTAATATGATTGGCGCCGATGCGGGTGTTAGTAATGGAAAGGGAATGCCACATCCCCGAACCTATGGAACTAATGCAAGAGTTTTAGGTAAATATGTACGCGAAGAAAAAATAATTTCTTTGGAAGAAGCTATTAGAAGAATGACTTCTTTAGCTGCACAAAAATTTCATTTACAAGACCGCGGATTATTGAAAGGTGGGTTTGCTGCAGATATTGTTATTTTCGATGAATCAGAAATTAATGATCGGGCAAGCTTCGAGAAGCCCCATCAATTTTCTGTTGGCATAAAATATGTACTCGTGAACGGAGTAGTAACTATTGAAAATGAAAATCATACAGGAGCTCGATCTGGTAAAGCTCTTCGCTCAAACTCCAATAATTATTAAAAAATTATGAAAAAGAATCTGCTTTTAGCTTTTGGTATTTTGTTTCAATTTTCTGCAGTTTTTTCACAGAAAATTGTTTCTGTTGCCGCTCCTGCCTTGGCTGGGTTTTCTGCTGAGCGTTTGTTACGGTTGGATGGCGCCATGAATGAATGGGTAGAAAAAGGATGGATGAATGGTGGTGTTGCATTAATTATTCACGATGGAAAAATTGCATATCATAAAGCTGCGGGTTATAATGATCTTGACACAAAATCTATTTTACAAAAGGATGCTATTTTTAGAATTGCATCGCAAACAAAAGCAATTACAAGCGTAGCTATTATGATGCTATTTGAAGAAGGAAAATTATTGTTGGACGATCCTATTTCAAAATATATCCCATCCTTCAAAAAACAATCGGTGCTTGACAAGCTTAGTTTTTTGGATACGACTTATACTATAGTTCCCGCCAAAAAAGAAGTTACCATTCGCGAACTGCTCACTCACACTTCCGGAATTGGTTATGCACAAATTGGAAGCAAAGAAGCAAATGCTATATATGCAAAATCCAGCATTACGGCGGGTATTGGCGTACAGGATGAATCTCTGCTAAACGCAATGACTCGCTTGGGCAAATTACCGTTGTTGCACCAACCGGGCGAAAGATTTACTTATGGATTAAATACTGATTTGCTGGGCTGTTTGGTAGAAATTATTTCAGGAGAGACTTTAAATAATTTTTTTAAGAAAAGAATTTTTACCCCCCTTGGTATGAATGATACGTATTTTCATATCCCAGAAAATAAAGCAGCAAGATTAGTGAACTTATACCGAGAAGATTCGTTGGGTAATCTACAAAAAGCAGAAAGCAATATGTTGAATGGAAAAACAATTTCTTCCGGCTATCCGTTAATCAACAGTAGTTATTATTCCGGCGGCGCAGGACTGTCATCTACAATTTATGATTATGCAATTTTTTTACAAATGCTTTTGAATGGTGGAGCGTATGATGGTAAAAGATTATTGGGAAGAAATACAGTACGGCTGATGACAATGAATCAGATTGGCGATGTTCAATTTGCAAACAATGATAAATTTGGCTTAGGTTTCTTAGTTGTTTCTGAAATGGGCAGCGCTCGAACACCGGCACAAGCTGGAACATTTAGTTGGGGCGGCGCTTTTGCAACCTCTTATTGGGTGGATCCAAAAGAAAAACTGGTACTATTATTTTATCGCCAATTGCAGGCTAGCACTCATGGAGATGTGGTGGAAAAATTCAGAGCACTTACGTATCAAGCATTGTCGAATTAATACGCTAACAACTTTTGTACCGATTCATTAATTCTTGCTTTAGCTAAAAAGTTTTTTTCTAATTCTAGATTGAATGGAATAGGGCTGTCCAACGAAGCGCACCGCACAACGGGCGCATCTAAATATTGAAAACAATTTTCAGAAATCCATGCTGCAATTTCTCCACCGGTGCCACCCATAAGTGTGTCTTCGTGTAATAGTAAAACCCGTCCTGTCCTTTTTACCGCCTCTTGAATAGCACTGTAATCTAATGGTAAAAGGGTTCGTAAATCTAAAATATCAATGGAGATTTCTGAATGCTGCGCTGCATATTCTGAGGCCCAATGCACGCCGCTTCCATAAGTAATAATTGAAATTTCGTTTCCCTTTTGTACATGTTTTGCTTTCCCGATTTCTATTTCATAATAATCATCGGGAACCTGTCCCGAAATAGATCGATACAATGCTTTGTGTTCAAAAAACAAAACAGGATTTGGATCATTGATAGCTGCAATTAATAGTCCTTTTGCATCCATTGAGGTTGAAGGATACACCACTTTTAATCCGGGAACATGTGTAAACCATGCTTCGTTTGACTGACTGTGAAATGGGCCTGCGCCAACACCGCCACCTGTTGGCATTCTAATTACAACATCTGCATTTTGATTCCAGCGATAATGAATTTTTGCTAAGTTGTTTACAATTTGATTGAACCCAACTGTTACAAAATCTGCAAATTGCATTTCCATTACACTTTTATATCCTTCAAGGCTAAGTCCGAGAGATGCGCCAACAATAGCGCTTTCACAAAGTGGTGTATTTCGTATTCTTTCTTTCCCAAATTCTTTTACAAACCCCTCGGTTACTTTAAAAGCCCCACCATATTCAGCAATATCCTGTCCCATCAAAATTAAATTCGAATGTTGCTGCATGCTTTGTTTCAATCCTTCGCTAATAGCATCCACAAACCTGGATTCGTGAGTTGAATTTTTAGTTTCGTAATTATTGTTTGAAGTATCAATGACGATTGTCGGAGAGTTGGATAACACTTTCTTTTCGGCATAAACGTCGTCTAATTCTTTTTTTGTATCCACCACAATAGGTTTTGTATCAAATCCTATTTTCAATTCCGACTCAATTTTACTTTTAAATTCATTTCTTATTTCTGCAACTACATTTGCGGTTAGCACTTTTGTGTCTATCAAAAATTTTTCATAGTTTTTTATCGGATCTTTTTCTTCCCAAGTTTTCAGCAGTTCTTTCGGAACGTATTTTATTCCACTCGCCTCTTCGTGTCCGCGCATGCGGAAAGTCATACATTCTATTAAATACGGCTTTTGATTTTTGATGCAGAATTCTCTTGCGGTTTTTATAGTATTGTAAACTTCTAATAAATTATTCCCATCTATCACCTCTCCTTTTATTCCATACCCCGCTGCTTTATCAATAAGACTATTGCATCGATATTGTTCGTTTACAGGAGTGCTTAATCCATAACCATTATTTTCAATAATAAAAATCACAGGCAAATCCCACACAGCGGCAACATTCAGCGCTTCATGAAAATCACCTTCACTAGTTCCGCCATCGCCAGTAAAAGCAAGAGAAGCCTTTTTTTCATTTTTTAATTTATGCGCTAATGCTGTTCCGTTTGCAATCGCCAACTGAGGACCAAGATGTGAAATCATTCCGCAGATATGATATTCGGAAGAACCAAAATGAAAACTCCGTTCTCTTCCCTTACTGTAGCCTTCTTGAGCTCCTTGCCATTGCATAAACAATTTATGTAGTGGCATGTTACGCGTTGTGAAAACTCCTAGATTTCTATGAAGAGGCATTATCCATTCTTCGTTTTGCAATGCAAGTGTGGCACCAACTGCAATTGCCTCTTGTCCAATACCGCTAAACCATTTTGATATTTTCCCTTGGCGCAACAACAGCAACATTTTTTCTTCAATCATCCGAGGCCATAATAATGCCCCATAAAAATGCTGTAGCTCTTGATTGGATAAATTTTCTCTATTAAAATTCATAGACAATTGAGGTTGAAAACCTGTCTTCAAAGTTAAGTGAAGTGTAACAGCGAATTTGCGTGTCTTCGATTTTACTTTAAATTACTGATAACTCATAAAACTCTTCTGGATTCAAATATTTTTTGGCAAGACTTTGCAATTCTTCGGCTGAGGTTGATTTAATTGTTTGAATAGCTTCGTAGAAATAATTTTCATTTAGGTTATTCAAGATATAATTTTTCCATCGTGCAATAATTTGAAACGGGCCATCTAAATCTCCGAGTATCGACCCTATCATATAGTTTTTCACTAACATTAATTCGTCTTCACTAACACTATTTTCCTTCATTATTTTCATCTCCTTATAAATTTCTTCAATAGTAGCCTGGCAAACATCTTTGCCAACATCGGCACCAATTATCCAAGCGCTATGTTGTATATGATTTTGAAGGCTGCTATGAATTCCGTAGGTGTAGCCCTTGTCTTCGCGAATATTTTTCATTAGTCGTGAGCCAAAATAACCTCCAAAAATGGTATTCAACACCATTAATTTTTGAAAATCGGGATGGTGGCGATTGGGCATCCGTCGCGCAATTCGAATGGATGCCTGTACTCCGGTTTCGTCGTTGATAATGTTAATTTTTTCGCCCGGTTTTTCTATAAAAGAAAGTGGCATTTCGGGAATTTTAAAATTATTTCCTATCGATAATTTTCCAAAAAAATTATTCATCGTTGCTTCAATTGAAGGTGGAAATTTTCCTGCAATAAAAATCATGCAATTCCCTTGTTGATACTTTTTTTTGTAAAAAGAAAGCACGGTTTCTTTTGTAATGGCGTCAAAATCTTTGTTGCTAGAATATTTTCCATACGGATGATCTTTTCCAAACAGATAAGTATCAATAAGTCGACCGGCTACAAAATTTGATTTTTTTAAATTCACTTGTAGCGCCTGCTTCATATTTTGCTGATAGGTTGCAAGCTCATCATCCGGAAAAATAGACTCTTGAACTAGCGATTGCATAACAGGAAGTAATTCGTGAATATGCTTGCTAAGCGTGTGTAGCGTTATCGTTGCTGTTTCGTTATAACAAGCTCGGCTCAAAAACGAGCCATAGAATTCAAAATGCTCGTTGAGTTGAAAAGCTGTTTTTTGCGCCGTTCCGTTTTTCAATAAATAATTAGCGGTGGCAGCAATTAGATTTTGTTTTTCAAAACAATTGCCTGAAAAAAAAACAAGTTCAACCATCATTACGTCTTCTGCGCCGGCATTTATAGAATAAACAGGCACTCCATTATCCAATGTAAATTTTTCAATCGACTTTAATTTCAGATCAAAATTTATGGGATCGGTTATTATTGGTGCAACTTTTCTATTCATTTTTGTTATTCTTTATCGTTTCAATTTTTGGAATAATAACAAAGTGTATTGCTGTTGGATTCTCTAAAAATGATATTACACTCCTGTTGAATATCGATAGCGGTTACGGCATTATATTTTTCCCACTCTTCATTCATCAAGTTTGCGTTTCCTAAAATTTCATATAAAGCCAGGCTATTTGCGCGATTCATTACACTTAAATCTTCAAATGCCAACAAGCTCTCTGTTTGATTTTTTACTTTTTGTAGTTCTGTATTTGAAATTAACTCTTTGCAAATTTTTTCTATCTCTTCGTTTATGGCACCCTCGACACTCTCCATACTCATTCCTTTTATTAATTTTCCCTCTATTGACAATAGGCCTGCATCAAAACTTCCCGTATGATAACAATCAATACTACTCATTAATTTTTTTTCTTTAACCAACGATTGATACAATCGTGAAGATCCGCCGCCACTTAAAACTTCGGTTATTAAATCAATAATATAATAGCGTTGATCAAGTCGTGGATATATATGCCAGCATTTGTAAAATGCATCCAATGGAACATCGGCAACAACCTTCAATCTCTTTGCTTCGGCCTGTGTTGGTTCTTGTGGCAGGTTGCGGATATATTTTTCTCCTGAAGGGATATTTCCAAACCATTTTTCGGTTAGTTGTTTAACTTTTTCAGTCGATACATTTCCTGCCACTACAAGAATTGCATTTACCGGACAATAATGTTTGGTAAAGAAGTTTTTTACATCTTCGAGTTTTGCATTTTCAATATGCGACAATTCTTTTCCAATTGTCATCCATTTATATGGATGTGCTGTATATGCCAGCTCTCTCATTTTGTGCCACACGTCGCCATAGGGTTTGTTGAGATAATGCTCTTTAAACTCCTCACACACTACCTTTCGTTGAACTTCCAAACTTTTTTTATTAAATGCAAGGGACAGCATCCGATCACTTTCTAACCAAAAAGCTGTTTCTAAATTTTCGGCAGGTAATTGAATATAAAAATTTGTAAGGTCGTTGGTTGTGTAGGCATTGTTTTCTCCTCCGGCTCTTTGTAGCGGTGCGTCGTAATTTGGAATATTAGTACTGCCGCCAAACATTAAATGCTCAAACAAATGAGCAAACCCTGTTTGCAAAGGACTTTCATCTCGAGCTCCTACATCGTACATAATATTTACAACAGCCATCGGGGTTGTTGTATCGGTATGAACAATTACACGTAATCCATTGCCCAATGAAAATTTATCAAACTGAATCATAATAATTGATGCTGAAATTAGTCGGTTGGCAAAAATAAGTTAATCGCCTAATGAAAAAGAAGTGAATAATTAAAGTATGCTTTTTATCTTAAACTCAACCTGAAGTAGTTCTCCATTTCGATAAACAATCATTTTTATTTTCTCGCCAATTGTTTGAAGGGCTTCTTTATACTGGTTCAAATTCAGATTAATATACTTATTGATACCAATTACAATGTCGTCTTCCTTTAATCCTGCAAGAGCCGCAGGAGAATTTTTTGCCACATCACTCACCATAATTTTATTGTCCAAAAAGTATAATTCGGCTCCAGAATAAGCGTAATCAAAAAAATCGTTGAAATGTGAATTGGGGGTTAAATAAAATTCCCTGTTTGCATAATTTAAAAAAATATTAAATCGACGTAAAATGTCATTGCCAATAATTCCTGTGAGATACGGATAGGATGTTATTTTAAATTCATCATTAAATATCAAAACGGGAACGCTTCGAAATGTATAGGGCCCTATTTTTAGTTTTCGAATCACCGTCATTTGCATATCAACTACTCCTCCCACAGCAATTGCGGCGTGAGAGAATAGTTTTCTTTTTTTGTCCAAAAAATTATTGTTTTCAATAAATTCCTTATTCAGCATGAGAGGAAGCCCGGCACCAATGTCGAATAAAAATTTAGACTTGTTTGTTTGCGCATCAATAATGGTAGCCTCTTGCACGGGCAGTCGAAACAATAGTGGGTTATACATCCATCCTCCGCGAGGATACTTTATTTTACCATTACTATAGATATGAATGGTTGAGCTGTTATAATTTAAATGAAAAATATATCTACTTAATACAGAGTAGCCAATAATTCCATCAATTTTTTCACCGTAAACGGCACTCAGTATTCCATAATCGCTGATATGAAAATCAAGTCCATGAACCGTAAGCCCGGGCAGATTTAGTTTTTCGTTGTACACAAAACTTACTTTGCGCAAGCCACCAATGCCAACAATGGTTTGTTTTGATGCTGTAGGTGAAATGTTAAAGTTTTCAAGTGTTGACGAATCCAATGAAATACCACCACTGCCTGTGTCCAAAATAAAATTCAGCGAGTCGCTGAAGTCGGAAAATTGTGCTTTCAATAAAATTACGCCTCCAGATAATTGCTTAAAACTGAAGGAGGTCAATAGTTTTGCGTCAATCTCTTCTAATTGCTCTTGGGTTTTGCCGCTAATAGTTAACAGCTGAAAAAACACAACAGACCATATTATATCCTTTATTCGCTTTGACATTTGTCTTCCCTTTTTCCCAATTGAATTTAATCTTTCTTTTTCATATTTTCTACTTATTAATAAAGTAATTCAATAAAACAAGTTGCTGTATTTTTGTTCCCTTCTTAATAACATACTTAATCATGCTGCTCTCCGATTTGTTTCAAAAGGCGATGTCTCACGAATTTCTGAATAAAGAAGAGGGGATTTTTCTTTTTAAAAATGCTCCACTTGCTGAGCTAATGTTTGTGGCAGATGAGCTGAGAAAAAAACAAGTGCCTCACGGAAAAGTTACTTGGCAAATTGATAGAAATGTAAACACCACTAATGTGTGTGTTGCCAATTGTAAGTTTTGCAATTTTTATAGAATCCCAGGACATGCAGAATCTTACATTACTGATATGTCCACTTATCGAAAAAAAATTGAAGAAACTATACAGTTCGGCGGCGATCAACTATTACTTCAAGGAGGACACCATCCAGAACTTGGGCTACAATTTTATGTAGATACATTTAAAGCAATAAAAAAAGAATACCCGTCCATCAAGTTGCATGCTCTTGGACCACCCGAAGTAGCCCATATAACCAAGCTTGAAAAATCTACACATCGCGAAGTGCTGATGGCGCTAAAGGAAGCAGGACTGGATAGTTTGCCCGGTGCGGGTGCCGAAATATTAATTGATCGAGTAAGAAGATTAATCAGTAAAGGAAAATGCGGCGCACAAGAATGGCTCGATATTATGCTAGAGGCCCATAAGCAAAATATTACAACTTCTGCAACAATGATGTTTGGACATGTTGAAACTATTGAAGAACGATTTGAACACTTAATTAAACTACGAGAGGTTCAGGGTCGAAAACCTAAAAACGCGAAAGGTTTTTTAGCATTTATTCCATGGACTTTTCAGGATGCCGATACGCTACTGGCTAAAATTCGGGGCGTACATAATCTTACAACACCCGAAGAATATATCCGCATGATTGCCATTAGCAGAATTATGTTGCCCAATATTATTAATATTCAAGCCAGTTGGTTAACCGTGGGGAAACAGATTGCAGAACTTTGTTTACACGCCGGCGCCAACGATTTTGGCAGCATTATGCTGGAAGAAAATGTAGTAAGCGCTGCCGGTGCGCCGCATCGGTTTACCTATAAAACTATTCAGCAATCTATTCGAAATGCAGGCTTTGAACCACAACTGCGTAATCAACAATACGAATGGCGAGAATTGCCAGTTGATATTGAAGAGCAGGTTATCAATTATTAATTTTTAGACAGAAAATTTTGGTTACAGCAACAGAATTTTTGCTTTCTGGTTTGCAAGAGTGTATTTTTTTGTAGGCGGC
>SCVJ01000050.1 GCA_004322425.1 Chitinophagaceae bacterium | reverse complement strand
TACGGCTGTTTCCATCGGCCACACGTTAAATAATTTTTTTGGAAAAAAATCAATTGAATAGTTGGCAATCGAATCTTTAACAGGTTGAAACGGTACTTGTGTAGTAAGCGTTTTTTTCTGGGCTGAATCACTATACAACCATGCAATATCCATTTTCATTTGCTTTGAAAATCCCCAGTACACCCATGGATCATTATTAAATATAGATGTTACCAAATTTACCTGTGCTTCAACACGAAGACTATCGTCAAAATATGCACGAAGCCAGTGAGTGGTACTATTCCAAGAAACTCTAAAGAGGTGCCATTGACAATCCTCAATATTAACATTGATAGCAGAAGTTTGTACCGGCCCGGCAAGATCAGCACCATGAACAGAATTTCCATTCGACTGTATGCTTACATGATCAAAAACAGGATCGTTATAATCTGTATTTTGCCAAGTATCCAAAGCAATTCCAATAGAAGGAGATACGCCACCAAAGCCCATCCCACCACCACTAATACCAAGGCTAGTGCTTAAGGGTTGTAAAATAAAAACGATTCCATCGGCTCCTGTTGCATCGGCACAACCTAAATAGACATTGAAAGTAAAGTCGAAAGAATTACTAAGATTAATTTTATTGGCTTGCCAAACACTTCCGCCTAAATTATTTTGTGCGACTGTAAGGGTATAGCAATTACAACTGTTCTGTATGGCAGATCCATTTATAATATATTGAGAAAAGGAAATGTTTTCAAAAGTAAAAATGAGAAAAAAAAAGGTTACAATTTTTTTCATTTAAGAAAGTTAGGCAGTTTGCTCCAGCCATTTAGCTCTTCCCATACCAGAAAATACATGTCGCTCACTGTGATAGGATGAACGAACTAATGGACCACTTTCCACATAGTCGATTCCTAACTTATATCCTATTTCCTGGTACGCTGCGAATTCATCGGGATGAATGAACCTATGAACTGGTAAATGATTTTTGGTAGGTTGTAAATACTGCCCGATGGTTACTACATCGCAACCATTTTCAGCCAAATCTGTAATTGTTTGAATAACCTCTTCTTTCTGTTCACCCAAACCTAACATGATTCCACTTTTAGTTCGAACACCTTTTGATTTTAAATATTTTAAAACTCCCATGCTTCGTTCATATTTAGCTTGAGTTCTAACTTGACGTGTTAGTCGCTCTACTGTTTCTATATTATGACTAACAACTTCGGGTGCTGCATCAATGATGAATTGAATATTTTCCTTCTCCCCTTTAAAATCCGGGATTAATGTTTCCAAGGTTGTTTCCGGATTCAATGCTTTAACCGCACGAATGGTATTATACCAAACTTTGGCACCTCCGTCTTTAAGTTCATCTCTATCGACGGAAGTAATGACTGCATGTTTCACTTTCATCAAATTTATAGCTTCGGCAACTCGCTGCGGTTCATCCCAATCTATAGGTTCTGGACGACCTGTTGCTACCGCACAAAAACCACAACTACGTGTACAAATATTTCCTAAAATCATAAAGGTAGCCGTTCCAGCTCCCCAACATTCGCCCATATTTGGACAATTTCCACTTTCGCAAATAGTGTGGAGTTTATGCGTATCTACCAATTGTCGAACATGCTTATAACTCTCGCCAATAGGTAGTTTTACACGAAGCCAACTAGGCTTTTTTACATTTGTAACTAATGTTGTAGAAATTGTGGGAAGTTCAACCATGATGCAAAAATAACAAATTACTTACGGTGTCCGAAGAGGAGTGCAATATGTCCTTGAAAGTAAAACTGTTTATCTTTTTGAAATAACATAATTGGAATTTTTTCTGAATAAAATTCGCCGCTAACTCCAACTTCCAATGCAGAAATTACTTCATTAAAACGACCAAAATCGAATCTCAAATTTGTTTTAAGAAAAGCACCGGGTTTAAATTTCATTTCGTTCCACCCTTTATTAAAACCTCCTCCACCTAAAATATATCCTCCAACAAAAAGTGCGCTATCTTGTGAAGTAAATTTTATTGTTTTATTGGTACCATTATCCAACACATCGAGATAATAAGGTCTTAATAATCCGACAAGAAATCCGCCACTGTATTGAGTACTAAGTGCTACACCATTTTTATTTCCCTTTTGACCCAATATATGTTGACGTCCAAAGCCCAAATGGAATTGATAAAAATTATTAATCTTTCCGTAGATGTACGGATTGCCAAATGAGAAACCTCCCTCGGGTAATTTTTCTTCTTTGGGATGTTTGATTTCTGTGAAATCAAGTCGGTAAATTGTGGCGTTTCGCTGAGAGCGCATTCTTCCGTTCTCGTAAAAAACACCATAACCATTTGTTCGAAATTGAACCCCTAATAAACTTTGTTTTTTATAAACCAGAACCCCTTCCTCATCTTGCCGAATCAAGTCATTAATTTTCTTTTTCTTTTCAATCCGCTTGGTTTCTTTTTGTTCCTTTGGAGAAACTATGTTTTGAGAAAAGAGGAAAGTACTCAACAAAGTGAATGAAATAATGAGGTAAATTTTTTTCACTGTTAACATTTTTCAAGGTTAGAACGTAAATTTAGGCCAAAATTATATAATGACATCTTCAATAATTTACAATGGTGGTTTAAGAACCACTTGTACTCATTTACAAAGCGGCAATAATTTTGAAACGGATGCCCCTCTTGATAATAATGGAAAAGGTGAAAGATTCTCGCCAACTGATTTGATGGCAACCAGTTTGGGCACTTGTATGATTACCGTAATGGGAATAAAAGCACAAAAGCTGGGTGTTGATTTAAGCGGCGTTAAGATTGATATTTTGAAAACTATGAAAGCCGAGCCTCGCAGAATTTCCGCTATTGATCTTCATTTTAACTTTCCGAAAAATTTACATGCTGTTGATATCTCTACAAAATCAATTTTAAAAGAAATGGGATGTAATTGTCCAGTACAATTTAGTATTCATCCCGACATCAAAGTAAATATTGATTGGGGAGTATGGGAATAAGTCATGATTTTAATATCGAATTTCCAATAGCACATTCCAAACAACGTTTTTGGTTACAATATTCATTCTTTAATTCAATCAAAGCTTGGCTATCAGCTGAGTTCTTGTTGGCAATTTTTAACATTTCAAATCCTTTGGTTATTGAATTTTTTTCTGCAGCTAGATTTTCCAAAAACAAAATTGCTTTACGCTTGTATTTTTCTTCATTGAGATAAGCGCCATACAAAAAGAGCATTGGCACTACTGTATTAATGATTATACTGTGAATAGTAGTATTTCCCAATTTCTTCTTTTGGAAAGCCGACAGTTTATCAAAGTGGTAGTGATTATCCCAATAGGAACTAGCAATAACTTTAAATAGAGTTTTAATTTCATCAACAGATTTTACTTCTTTTATTTTAGAAAATAGAAAAGAAGATTGAGAAATGAGCATTGCCAATTGAGCCAACCTTATTGTTGGAGAATTACTGGGACGCATTCTTAAAAAGAGTACTGCTTGATGGACTTCTGCAAATTTAAATTTTGCTTTGAGGAAATTATATTCTTTGCGTAATAAATTTGGATATTCGTCTTTATATTCATTTTGCAATAATCCCGCCTGCCCCATTAAAATTGCTTCCAATTGCACTGGTTGATTTTTGAATTTATAAAGAACATTGATAGGAATACTTTGTGCTATTGCTGCAAATGATTTTGCATTCACTTTTAATCCAAAATTTTGCGCAAGCATCCACCAAAATATTTCTTCCCAATGGTTTTCATTCTTTTTCAAATAGACTGAATTCAAATTCGCTTTTCTTATTAAGCGCTCAGACAGTAAACGATCTTTCCAACTTAGCCAAATGATGTCTGGTACTTTATGGACACTCTTAGTACATGCAATAAAAGAATTTGATTGCATCAAAACCTGATATCTCTGTAGTAAAATTTTAGCTACTCTTTGTTTTAATTGTAAAACAGGATGATTGATATCAGAATCATCATTTTCCCAAACTACATGCAGAATAACATTATTGTAATTTTTATCGAAACTATGCTGATGCTTTTTCCAATCTGAAGTTTTTAAGTGTAACTCAACGGAACCAACTAAAGTTGTTTTTCCAATTTTAATTTTGGCAAATAAAAAATCAGGGCCTTGATTTGAATTATGTTGCCCCGTATGAAGTATTTGGATTGACTCCTCTGCAGTTGTAGTTAGATCAGAAAAATTAAAATACTGAAACTGCCAAATAAATTGAAGCAGCCGCTCGTTCATGGTTAATGATGAAGCCTATTAAGCTTTCAACACAAATTACATCATTACAATAAAAAAGTATTAAGTTTTTTAACTACCGTACTAATTGGTAACCCCATCACATTATAAAAATCGCCTTGAATTGCTTTTATACCAATAACACCAATCCATTCTTGAATAGCATAAGCGCCTGCTTTATCGAAAGGTTTGTATTGATCGACATAAAATTCAATTTCTTTACTGGTAAGTGGATAAAATTCTACTTCGGTAATTTCCGAAAATGAAATTTCAACTTGTGCTTTGCTAATAACAACTCCGGTAATTACTTGATGTTTTATTCCTGAAAGTGAATGCAAAATTTGAATCGCATCTTCCCTATCTGCGGGCTTTCCAATGATAATACCATTTAAAACCACGATAGTATCTGCTGCTAAAATAATTTGATCATTAGCTACTTTATTTTTGACGGATTGTGCCTTATTTTTTGCTATAAAAATTGCAGCATCTGATGGATTTAAATCTAATGGAAATTGTTCATCAGTTTCAGGAAGCACAACTGCAAATGGAATTTCAGCCCATTCCAATAATTGCTTTCTTCGTGGAGATTGTGATGCAAGTATTATTGATTGCATTTTATATTTTTAGTTTGCAAAAAACAACATCGATAAAATACCTAACAACATTACCCATTTTAGTTGATTGCTTATTTGGTGAAATTGCATTTTGCTAGTTGCCTTAAAAAGTAAGCTCAGGCTGAATGTTAAAGGAACAACAATAAATAACAAACAGTAGAATTCCATCCACCACCACTGAAACGGTAAGCTATACAGTTGAAATAATAATACAGAAGAAATCAAAACAATTAGCCAAACTGCTACAAAAACTTTGGCCGTGTTTATCCCCCAAACAACGGGCATTGTTCGAGCACCATATTTAGCATCCCCTTGAACATCCTCCATGTCTTTAATCACTTCGCGAATCAATGAAATGATAAATGCAAATGAGGAATAAAGAAGGGCGATACGAATAATTTTAAAAGAAGTATCTGATGGTTCTGAAATAAAATAAGTAACAACGCCTATTATTCCCACAGACCAAGCTGTTAAAAAAGAAATAATCAAATTCCCGGACAAGTTTTTTTTCTTAAATGTAGTAGAATAAAAAAACAGCAGAATTGTACAAAGGAAATTAATGACACCAATCCACCAAAAATTCAACACACGGCTAATATAAAATCCAATAATAACACCGATAAATGAAAATATGGTATGCAGTAACATTGCCCAATGGCGGGAAATTATATTGTCAACTACATTTTTTGTTGGTTTGTTTACTTGATCAATATCAATGTCGAAATAATCATTAATAATATATCCAGCTGCTGCTATAAAAACAGAAGACAAAATAAGTAAACCCAATAATTGATTGCTTAAAATAAAAAGACTTCCTTCTATTTTGAAAATGGGAACGATGACACACACATGAAATAGAAATTGTGTTAAGGCAATGAAGAATAAATTTCGTGCTCGAACCAACTTCAAAAAAGCCAATAGCAGTTTCATAGTTGCAGATTAAAAACTGGAAACATTGGAGTTTTCAAAGTTCCAGCGGCCTTGGGCTTTTAAAGATTTTTCAAGTACATCCCGAACACATCCATCGCCACCTTTGTAAGGAGAAATATATTTTGAAATATTTTTAATCTCAATCACCGCATCGGAGGGGCAACAAGAAATACCCACTTTTTTCATTGATGAAAAATCTGGCAGATCATCTCCCATAAATAATATTTCATTCCAAATCAACTTATCTTTTGCAACAATTTTTGAAAGCAACTGAAGCTTATTTTGAACACCCAGATAAACTTCTTTTAGACCTAATTTTTTCAACCGATTCCTTGCTTCAATTGAATTGCCTCCTGAAATTACAATAACCCGATAGCCGTTCTTTAGCGCCATTTGCAAACCCAATCCATCTTTTACATTCATTTGTCTGGCCTGAATATTATTTTGAACGAGTAATACTTTACCATCGGTAAGAACTCCATCCATGTCAAATACAAAACATGTAATATTCTTAAAATCTTGGAGGAGACTCATTTCGGAGTAATTTGAAAATGAAGTTACAGAAGTTCAACTAAAATTTATTTTTGGCAGTCTCTCCATTCATAAACCCAAGCACTTTGAATCATTTCTAAATGACCTTCGTTGCTTTCTTCTCGTTTACCTAAAAAGTTTGGAATTTGTAAAACCCATTCAATTAGTTCTGTAAATCGTACACGATAAATTTTTCCTTCGTTAAATTCATCTCCAAAGCGCTCGTGAAGTTTTTGAGCAATGTCTTCGTAATCGGTCCAATTAATGGGTGGTTCAAAATGATTCATGAATATTAATTTAAATTACTCGCCTAAAAATTGAGTTTGATCGGGAATAATAATCTCAATCGTTCCTTCATTATTTAATAGTATTGATTGACAACCCAGCCTCGAATTCAATTTTGGATTGGCCGCTCTATCAATAAAATCTTCTTCTTTTTCGCTTATTTCTTCAATAAATTCCATTCCTTTTTCAACATATAAATGGCAAGTAGTACAGGCACACACACCACCACAATTATGATGAAGCTCAATATCATTTTTTAAAACTACTTCAAGCAAGCTTTGCCCTGGCGACACATTATTAAGTGTTATAGAACTTAATTCCTTTTGCTCAAAATTTATCTGAACCGTATACATCTGTGTAATAATTTTCGCAAAAGTAATGGTAATATTTCAACGATATTTTCCTAATTGGAAAAACCTTATTCAGCACTTTAAAAAAAATTATTCTTAAATATTTAGCGCAATTTTGCAGAAAGGAAATTCAAAAAAAATAGAAAATTAAAAAAACTGCACTATAATTGCACTCTTTCAAGAAAATGAAATTGTACTAAAATTCTAGAAAATTACCATGGCCAAAAACCTTTTGATAGTCGAAAGTCCCGCTAAAGCCAAGACCATTGAAAAAATTTTAGGATCCGATTTTCAAGTAAAAAGTTGCTTTGGGCATATACGAGATTTGCAAAAAGCTGGAATGGGAATTGATCTATCCAATAAGTATGAGCCTACATATATTATATCGGCAGAAAAAGAAAAGGTTGTCAAAGAGTTAAGACAGTTAGCTAAGAAAAGTGATGAAGTTTGGTTAGCAACGGATGAGGACCGAGAGGGTGAGGCTATTAGTTGGCATTTATGTGAGGCTTTGAATTTAAATCCACAAACAACGAAGCGTATTGTTTTTCATGAAATTACCAAACCTGCAATTTTAGAAGCAGTTGCAAATCCACGCACTGTGAACATGAATTTGGTGATGGCACAACAAGCCCGAAGAATTTTAGACAGAATAGTTGGCTTTGAATTAAGCCCGGTTTTATGGCGAAAAATAAGCATGCGAAACAATTTAAGTGCTGGCCGTGTGCAAAGTGTTGCTGTTAGATTAGTTGCAGAAAGGGAAAGAGAAATCAATGCCTTTTTACCACAAAGTAAATTTAAAGTCGAAGCGCTTTTTAAAAGCAATGATCTTTCCGGAAAGCCTGTAATTTTTTCGGCTGAAGGACAAAATCAAAATACAAATGAAGACGCAAATACATTCTTGGAGAGTTGTAAAAATGCAGATTACATTGTTCGAGATATTCAAATAAAACCCAGTAAAAGAACACCGGCTCCTCCTTTTACAACTTCTACATTACAACAGGAAGCATCCAGAAAATTGGGATATGGAGTTTCAAGAACAATGATGATTGCGCAAAAATTGTATGAAAATGGTTTCATAACTTATATGCGTACCGATAGTGTAAATCTTAGCAATACGGCATTAGCAGATCTTACAAATACAATTAAAAATAATTACGGGGAAGAATACCATCAGTTTAGAACGTATAAGAATAAGAATGCAAATTCTCAAGAAGCTCACGAAGCTATTCGCCCAACTTATATGAATACCACAAGTGTTCCAGATGCGGATTGGAACAAACTTTATGAATTGATTTGGAAAAGAACTATGGCTTGTCAAATGGCAGATGCTGCATTGGAAAAAACAGTTTTGAAAATTGACATATCAACCAACAAGGATGAACTTACGGCAACTGGTGAGGTTTTAAAATTTGATGGATTTTTAAAAATTTATCACGAAGATCAAGATGAAAGCGATGTTACGGAAGAAGACCAAGAAGGGTTATTACCGCCGTTGGTAATTAATCAACAATTACCATTTATTGAAATGAAGGCGATTGAAAGATTTAGTAGACATGCGCCCAGATTTACAGAAGCATCTTTAGTGAAGAAAATGGAAGAGTTAGGAATAGGAAGACCATCCACTTACGCTCCAACTATTTCCACCATCATCAAAAGAGAATATGTGGAAAAGAGAGACAAAGAAGGCGTGAGAAGGCAATTTAGGATTCTAAAATTAAAAGACAATCTAATTACTAATATACAAGAATCGGAAAATACTGGAGCAGAAAAATCAAAATTATTTCCATCCGATTTAGGGTTGGTGGTTACTGATTTTCTGAAACAATATTTTGATGATATAATGGATTATGGATTTACCGCAAGAATCGAAGCAGAGTTTGATGAAGTGGCGGAAGGAAAGATGAAATGGAATTCAATGATTGACGATTTTTATCTTCCATTCAAAGTGGATGTTGATAAAACAATTGAAACCGCAGAAAGGGCAAAAGGGGAAAGAGAATTGGGTATTGAACCAAAGAGTGGGAAAAGAATTGTAGCACGGATTGGTCGTTTCGGAGCCATGATACAAGTGGGTGAAGCGAATGAAGAAGAAAAACCAAAATTTGCAAAAATACCAGTAGGTCAAAGCATTGAAACAATCACACTTGAAGAAGCTTTGAATTTATTCAATCTGCAAGGCCCGCTTGGTCAATATGAAGAAAAAGATGTTTCTGTAAATATTGGACGTTTTGGTCCTTATGTAAAATGGGGTGAGAGTTATATTTCAATCCCTCGTGACAAAAATATGTCTAGCATAACTCTTGCTGATGCAATTCTATTAATTGTTGAAAAGCAAATTTCCGACGCACCAATCGCTTTATACAACGAAAAACCCGTCACAAAAGGTAAAGGTCGATTTGGACCGTACATAAAATATGAGGACATGTTTATTAATGTTCCTCGACGTTACAATTTTGATGCTTTGACTCAAGAAAATATTAATGAATTAGTAGAAGCGAAATTAAAAAAAGAAGAGAATAGAATTATTCAACAATGGCCAGCAGAAAAAATAACAATTGAAAATGCACGTTGGGGCCCAGTTCTAAAGTTTTCTAAAAAGATTATTAAGTTACCGAGAAAAGCTGATGAAACTAAGTACACTGCCGATGAGTTAAAAGAAATTTCAATTGACGAAATCAAAAAGATAATTCTAAAAGCAATGCCCAAAGCATTTGGAAAAAAGAAAACGGCAGTAAAGAAAAAACCAAAACCTCCAAAAAAATAAAGCTGCACAGTTTATGAACAGAAGTTATTGGGAAAAAATTGCTCCTGAATATAATTCTGAAATATTTGATGTATTGTTTAATGATAAGCGATCCATTATCCAGAAAGAAATTCAATTAATAGCCGGAAAAAACAATACAGTTTTAGATATTGGATGTGCCATTGGTAAATGGCTTCCTCTCCTATCTTCCTCTTTTAAGAAAGTAATAGCCATTGATATTTCGAAAGAAAATTTGCAAATAGCAAAAACAATTCATTCAGAGTTAAGTAATATTTCCTACGAAAGAATTGATATGTCTGGTGTAAATCCAAAAATTAAAGTAAGTGAAGCGGCTATTTGTATCAATGCTTTACTAACAGATTCTGAAAAAAAAAGAACTCAATTCTTGACTAATCTTTCCAAATGCGTTAAAAAAAAGGGGAAACTAATCATGGTTGTGCCTTCACTTGAATCATCATCGCTTACTTCCATTATTCGACAAAAATGGAATCCCGATAAAGACGCCCATAAAAGTATAATTAAGAAAAAATCTTCATTACAGGTTAAGAATATGTTGCAAGGAAATATTGCAATTGACAATGTATTTACAAAACATTTCCTTAAAGAGGAGTTAGAAATTCTGCTCGATCAACATGGATTTAATGTTACAAAGGTTGAAAAAATTGAATACAATTGGAATACCGAATTCTCCAAGCCTCCGTCCTGGCTTAAATTTCCAAAGCCTTGGGACTGGATGCTTGTTGCAACAAAATGTGCTTAATTTTTGGTTAATCTATCTTTCTTTTACATTTCTCCACATTCGTGGAAAATAATTTTACTTGGCTTTTCGTTTATAAAGTGACATTTACACAACAAAAAAACCCATGGATAAATCAAAAGAAGTTGCCGCTCTTTTTTCTTTAATCGACGATCCCGATGAAGAAGTATTTGTAACAGTATCTGAAAAAATTATCGGTTATGGAAAAAACATAATACCCAACTTGGAGCAACTTTGGGAAACAATACCCAATGAAGGAATTCAACAACGAATTGAACAACTCATTCATCGGCTACACTATCGCGATCTTATTGAAGAGTTCAAACAATGGCATCTTTCAGATCAACAAGAACTTTTTACAGGGGCTTTGTTAGTTGCTAAGTATGAATTTCCTGATATTTCTGAGGAGAAAATAGTAAGCAAGATTGAATCCATCAAACGAACTATCTGGCTCGAACTCAATAACTATCTTACGCCATTGGAACAATTGAATATTGTTACTAGCATTTTATTTAATTACTATAAATTAAAATCCAACGATAACGAATTTTGTGCTCCACAAAATATATTTATCAGTAAAATTTTGGGTTCCAAAATTGGAGTACAATTAAGTAATGGAATTTTAATATTGATTTTGTCAGAACTCTTAGATATCCCTGTAAAAGCAATTCAGTTACCCGAACAAACCGTTCTAGCTTATGTAAAACCGGAAAATGTTTCTCTCCACGATTCAGACTTTCAAAACAAGTTTGATTTTTATTTAGACCCTTTAGGAGGTACTATTTTTACCAATCAACACTTGACTGATTATTTTAAGCGTCTTAATATTGAAATCGATTCTTCTTATTTTGCGATAGCAGATAATGCAATTATTATTCGTAGGTTATTATTAGAACTCGCCGATTGCTATCAAAAGGAAAACAATAAGTCTAAGCAGAAAGAATTGGAAGATTTAGCTAACTTACTGAGCTAAAACAAAAACATGGATTTTATTTCTTGGAGTGATTTTGAAAAAATAGATATCCGCAGTGGTACAATTATTACAGTTAAAGATTTTCCACAAGCTCGAAAACCTGCTTACCAACTCTGGATTGATTTTGGAGAAATCATTGGTATAAAAAAATCTTCTGCACAAATAACAAATCATTATACAAAGGAAGCGTTGCAAGATAAAAAAATTCTGGCCGTAGTCAATTTCGCTCCCAAACAAATTGGTGGTTTTATTAGCGAATGTCTTGTGTTGGGCATATATGATGAAAACAATGCTGTTATTTTATTGGAACCTAATTTACCCGTAAGCAACGGACAAAAAATTGGCTAAAATGTCTGAAATTATTCATACAACTTATTATCACTCGCCAGTTGGGATTCTTAAAATTTCAGGAACAGAATACTATATTTCCGAAGTTTCTTTTTTCGACAAAATTCAAAAAGCAGAAGTCAAGAAAAAAAATCTTCCTCCACTTCTGATTCATTGTGTAGAACAACTCATCCAATATTTTTATGGAGAAAGAAAGCAATTTGATTTGGCGATTCATCAAAATGGTACAGTATTTCAGCAAAAAGTCTGGAATACATTGATGATTATTCCATTTGGAAAAACACAAAGTTATTTGGAGCTAGCAAGAAAATACGGAGATGTAAAAGCTATTCGTGCGGTGGGTACTGCTAATGGAAAAAATAAAGTAGCTATCATAGTTCCTTGCCATCGCGTTATTGGCTCTAATCGTGAATTAATTGGTTATGCTGGCGGCTTATGGCGAAAAAAATGGTTATTGGAACATGAAGCAAAATTTGCACACGGAGTACAAACTCTTTTTTAATTTTTTTTCATTGCTGTTCCTGTAAATGCAAAGGGCAACAGTAAACCCGCTTTTTCAAAAATAAAAACTTGGCCTTCAAGTCCTCCGAGTATTAATCGAATAGGATGTTTTAATCTGTCTTCGTATTCCTGTAATGTTTGTCTGCATATTCCACAAGGAGTTGCAGGTGCAATACTTTTCCCTTGGAGATTATCGTAACTAATGGCCATTGCATTAATTTGAATATTTGGAAAAAGCATTGATGCAGTTGAAAGTAAAACTCTTTCAGCACAAAGACCAGCAGGAGTAGAAGCGTTTTCTTGATTCGTTCCTTCCACAATTTGTCCATTTGCAAGTAATGCCACTGCTGCAACATTAAATTTTGAATATGGCGCATACGCCAATTTGGTAACTTCTCTTGCACGAAGAAGAAGATTTTTATCTGATTCAGAAAGTTCATCTGAATCTTGATAAACACTATATGAAATTTCTAGTTGGGCACTCTTCATATATTTAAGATATCACTTTTTTTGTTAATCAGCAAATAGAGCTAAAAATTTAAGAAGAATTTTATTTCACAAAGCGAAATAACCTTTTCCAGCGAGGACCATTTTCCCAACTAAACCAAATGATGGATGCTTTTCCTACAATTCTATCTTCTGGTACAAAGCCCCAGTAGCGTGAGTCTTGTGAGTCTTGCCGATTATCTCCCATCATCCAATAATAATCCATTTTAAAAGTATATTCTTTTATTTCGCTTCCATTCAAAATAAATTTACCATCTCTTTGGAAAAAATTATTATGCTCATAAGATTGAATTGCCCTTCTGTAAATAGCATAATTTTCTTTGGTTAATGTTATTGTTGCTCCTTTTTTTGGAATCCAAAGAGGACCAAAATTATCTCTCGACCATTGATGATATTCATCATGCGGAAAAGTAGGTCCCCCACCAAATTGATAACTATAGTCAACAGATATTTCTTTTATCAATCCAGTTTTTTGCATTTTATCTTTTGCAGCTGAAGTCAACAACATTTTATATTGATTGGGCGAATCACCTATCATATAATCTCCTTTGTCGGCATCTAAATCGTATTCCTCTTTCATAATTTCTGGATCGAGAAATTGACTGTTTACCGTTACGATATAATGCATTTGAGAATTATCCGGTAAATCTTGTTTTGAACCGTTGATGTAAACTTGATTATCACGAATAGATAACCACTCCCCTGGCAATCCAACACAGCGCTTAATATAATTATCAGTTTTATCGGGAGGATGTACTGCCAATGGAAAATCTAATGGATTGTTTAAAATAGTAATTGCATCTGGGTCTCCATGCTCTGCCGCTCTTTGAATATCATAATAAGGCTGGGCTGATTGAAAACCATCTTGATTAATTACAGTATCACCAGCGGGAAAATTAAAAACAGTAGCATCCCCTCTTTCAACAGGACTTGCCCACCATCTAGTGTAAGGGAGTTTAATCAACTCTGAATAAGATTTGGATTTACTACGAGGAAGATAATTATGAACAAATGGAACTGATAAGGGTGTATTTGGAATTCTAGGGCCGTAACTGAATTTATTTACAAATAGAAAATCATTTACTAAAAGTGACTTTTCCATAGAGCCAGTTGGAATAGTGTATGCTTCAAAAACAAAAAGTCGAAGCAATGTTGCAGCAACAATTGCAAAAATTGCTGCATCCACCCATTCTCTAAAATCTGACTTTTTATATTTTTTTGCAGCATCAACACCAATGAATTTTAGTTTTGAAGATGTTGCAATTATGGGAAAATATATTGGAGCGAATAAGGCTGCACAAATACTTTGCAAAAAAGTAAATCGACCAAAGAGTTGCACAAATTCAATAAAAATTCCAGGAGTAATAAACCATCCAACAATTGGTATTAATTGCCAAAACACCCAATGCTTAGGTCTTTTAGCTAAATCCTGCATCACCCAAGTATTATAATAAGGGATATAGGCTTTCCAAGAAGCCACTCCAGCTTTTTTAAATAATTGTGCCAAACCAAACGAAGGCAATAGTACAATCAAGATGCTAATGAGATAAACAATAAAAAAGTGCTGTAAGGGCATTATTGAAAATTTAGTAATGTCAAAAATATCATTTTAATCTTTTGTGAAACAAAAAACTAAGTTAAATGTCTTTTCAAAAAGTAAGATTAAAATTAAAGGAGTGGTACTATTTATTTTGGTACATAACTTCCTTTACCAATTTCACAGTTCGTGCAACATCGGGTAAGGCTAAAGAAATTAAATTAGGAGCATAATGTAAAGGAGCATCGGCAGCGGTTATTCTTCTTATTGGCGCATCTAAATAATCAAAGCCTTCTTTCTGAATTCGATAACTGATTTCAGATGAAATAGAAGCAAAGGGCCATTGTTCTTCAATGATAACTAATCGGTTTGTTTTTTTAACTGATTCCAAAATGGTCATCCAATCTAATGGACGAATTGTTCGGAGATCAATAACTTCGGCACTAATATTTTCTTTTTCCAATTCGTTCGCTGCATCCATAGCCACTCTCATCATTTTGTTCCAAGAAACAATAGTCACATCGCGACCTGCTTTTTTAATATCTGCTTTTCCCAAAGGAATATAATATTCTTCATCTGGGATATCCATTTTTTCACCATAGCTAACTTCACTTTCCATAAAGATTATAGGATCTTCTTCAAAACGAATAGCTTGTTTTAAAAGCCCTTTCGCATCGTAACCGTTGCTTGTGGAAACAACTTTGATTCCTGGAATATTGGCGTAATAACTTTCAAAAGCAGTTGAATGCTGCGCACCTAATTGTCCGGCAGATCCATTTGGGCCTCGAAATACAATTGGACAATTAATTTGTCCACCGCTCATTGCCAACATTTTAGAAGCGGTATTTAATATTTGATCCATGGCTAATACTGCGAAATTCCAAGTCATAAATTCTACAATTGGACGAAGTCCATTTTGCGCAGCACCAACAGCAACTGCCGTAAATCCCAATTCTGAAATTGGTGTATCAATTATTCGTTTGGGACCAAACTCTGCCAACATTCCTTGGCTTACTTTATAGGCTCCATTGTATTCTGCAACTTCCTCTCCCATCAAAAACACTCGTTCATCGCGTCGCATTTCCTCGTTCATTGCTTCGCGTAACGCCTCTCTATATGCAATTAATCGTGCCATTGTTTTTAAAAAATTTGAGTTGTAAAAATAAGTTCACCTTGGGAGAAAACCTATAATATTAAACGTTGATTATAAATTTTCAATAACCATTGCACTAGCACCTCCACCTCCATTACAAATTCCTGCTGCACCATATTTCCCACCATTTTGTTTTAATACATTCAATAAGGTAACAATAATTCTTGCACCACTGCAACCTAATGGATGTCCAATGGAAACAGCTCCTCCAAACACATTTACTTTAGTCGGATCTAATTTCATTCGACGAGTATTTTCTATACCAACTACGCTAAAAGCTTCATTCAATTCCCAAAAATCAATATCACTCATCTCTAATCCGGCTTTTGAAACTGCCTTTGGAACTGCAATTGAAGGTGTTGTGGTAAACCATTCTGGTGCTTGTTCTGCATCGGCATAACTAATAATCTTGCCAATGGGTTTGAGGTTCAATTCAGCTGCTTTTTCTTTACTCATTAATAATACTAATGCAGCGCCATCATTCATAGTACTAGCATTTGCAGCTGTAACAGTTCCGTCTTTTTGAAAGGCTGGATTCAAGGAAGTAATCTTATCAAATTTTACATTAAAAGGTTCCTCGTCTTTTATAAATTGGATGGGATTTCCTTTTCGTTGAGGAATTTCTATGGGAATAATTTCTTCATTAAATTTTCCAGTTTCCCAAGCCTGTTGACTTCGTTTATAACTTTCGATTGCAAAAGCATCTTGTTCTTTTCGAGAAATGCTACATTCTTTTGCACAAAGTTCAGCTGCAATTCCCATCGCCTTTCCATTATAAACATCTGTCAATCCATCTTTTGATAATCCATCAACTAATGCAACATTTCCATATTTATTTCCCCATCGTAAATTTTCTGAATAAAAAGGAACATTACTCATACTTTCCATTCCTCCGGCAATAATAATATCTGCATCTCCTAATTGAATACTTTGTGCAGCCTGTGCAATTGATTTCATTCCACTGGCACACACTTTATTTATTGTAGTACAGTTTACACTATCAGGTAATCCTGCGAATTTTGCAGCTTGTCGAGCAGGTGCTTGTCCAAGATTTGCTTGTAAAACGCATCCCATCAAAACTTCATCCACTAATGATGGATTTACTCCTGATTTTTGTAAAACACCTTTAATGACAAATGCACCTAATTGTGTAGCAGAAAAACATTTTAACGCTCCTCCAAAACTTCCAATGGCTGTTCGTCCGGCAGCAATTATATAAACCTCTTTCATTTAAAATGGTTGAGGTGCAAATTTAACTTAAGCAGATGGATTTTAAGTATTGAATTTACGATCGTGAATTCAGCAGAAGTTTTTTTTAAGTAATAACAAGATAAAAAAAATAGTAGCGACTTCTTATTCTTAAAATCTTTGTTCTTGAACTTGCTATTCACATTCTTTCCACAATGTGCAAAAAAATAAATTTCAAAATGTTCTCAAAAAGATGCAGTATTAAAAGAATACCATATATTTAAATTCTAAAACAAACTATTTATGAAAAAAATCTATCAACAAGTTCTCGATTTCCCAGGTCAGATTAATGATCGTGTACTAGGAGCAAAAATTGGCGGCATGGTTGATGGCTTCGATTCTAACAATGGAATCAGATGCTATTTTAAATGTATTTATCAATTACTTGCTTTTGTAGTTCTTTTATCAATGCTTTGGGCTACTGCTACTGCTGCAGCTTCTTTTTTAGGTGGCGATGGCGACATGCTTTCAAAAGCCGGTAGCGTTCTTACTGCTGTAATTTGCTTGTATGCTGCATTTCCATTAACACAAATTATCCGCTCAAGAGGCGACTCTTTGGGAACTGGTGATTCTGGAGTGATTCGTTTTTTATTGCATGATTTCATGAAAACCAATATCCGCCTAGTAGGAGAAGTAACTGCGGTAACCGCTTTAGTTTCTGCTGTTGTAGTTACTGTAGGCACATTATTAAATGGTGCTGGCCTTTTCTCTGAAGCTTCTGGCGCTCTTTCCGCTGTTAATACTTTTATTGCACCAACTTATAGCTGGGCTGTAACTGCAATGAACGGTGTATTAGATCATGCATTTACTTGTTTAAAGCTTGATGTTTCTTTAGATTTAAATAGCTACACCTCCGTTGCTGCAAGAACTGCAGGTGGTTGGAATGCTGCTGGCCTTGAAACACTTGTAAGATCTTATGTTGACGTTATACAAGTAGCTGCTGCTTTCTATGTTATTCTTGGTATCTACGGATTTTTATACTCTTTAGGAGCTACACTTCTAAAATGGATTAGTAATCCTTCTTTACCTTTCAAAACTAAATAAGTAGTAACTAAACTATTTTTATTAAGAGTCTCCAAAAGAGACTCTTTTTTTATTTTATATTTCGTAAATTGAATTTAAAAATGGCCAAATCACACCATCGCAGAAATCATAAAGATCACTTGAAACATTATCAGGGCTCGTTCAAATCTTCAACCCAAACTACAAAAGGGAATCCCAAATTAATATTTTCAATAATAGGAGCTGTTGTCGGTTTTTCAATTTTCTTTTTTAGTGGTATAGAAAATATTGTTTTATGGATTGGCGGATTAATTGCTGGTTTTTTATTCGGATACTTTATTGGAAAGAGCATCCAATAAAAAATTACCCACTACCGATTTCGTGCAATTTGTAAGATTTCAAAATATTTTTATAGCTTACTAATTGGAACATATTAAATTTGAAATCCAAATGTTATAAAGATGGAATCCATTCAAATAAAGAAACAATCAAAATTTTATGACGCTGTTATTGTGGGTTCCGGCGCAGGTGGCGGCATGGCAGCTTATACTCTTGCAAACGCTGGTTTGAAAGTTTGTTTATTGGAAGCCGGTTCCATGTATGATCCACAAAAAAACATTACGCAATTAAAAAATCCCTGGGATAGCCCTCGTCGTGGTGCAAGTACTAAGTTTCGTCCTTTCGGAGATTTTGATGCTTGCTATTATGGATGGGATATTGAAGGAGAGCCTTATACGCATACAGCAGGAACTAAATGGGATTGGTGGCGAGCAAGAATGTTAGGGGGAAGAACAAACCATTGGGGAAGAATTTCACTTCGATTTGGCCCACACGATTTTAAACGAAAAAGTATTGATGGATTGGGAGATAATTGGCCTATTGGTTACGAAGATGTAAAACCTTTTTACGATCGTATTGATAAATTGATTGGAATTTTTGGAACAAATGAAGGTTTAGTAAATGACCCTGACGGTTATTTTCTACCACCACCAAAACCTCGGCTTCATGAACTAATGATAAAAAATGCTGCGGCAACATCCGGCGTTACTGTAATTCCATCTCGACTTTCTATCATTACAAAAAAAGAAGAACAACACGGCGACCGTAATGCATGTTTTTATTGCGGGCAGTGCAATCGAAATTGTAGCATGGCTAAAGCCGATTTTTCTTCGAGTAATGTTTTAATTTATCCTGCAATGAAAACCGGAAATATTGATGTTGTTGCCAATGCAATGGTTCGCGAAGTATTAACAAACAAAGACGGTTTAGCAACTGGTGTTTCCTATATCAATAAAGATGATATGATGGAATATGAAGTAAGTGGTCGCGTGGTGATACTTGCTGCTAGTGCTTGTGAATCTTCCAGACTTTTACTCAACTCAAAGTCTGTTCGTTATCCGAATGGACTTGCAAATAGTAGTAATGTAGTCGGTAAATATTTACACGATTCCACTGGTGCTGCAATGGGTGGATTATTACCTCAATTGTTTGATAGAAAAAGATATAATGAAGATGGAGTTGGAGGACTGCACGTTTATTCTCCTTGGTGGTTGGATAATAAAAAGCTTGATTTTCCGCGAGGATATCATATTGAATATTGGGGAGGCATGAGCCAACCTGCTTATGGTTTTGGATTTGGAATGGAAAATCTAAATGGTAAATTTTTAGTAAAAGGACAGCAAAAAGAAGCTGGTGGTTATGGAAAATCTTTGAAAGAAGATCATCGTTTCTTTTATGGTGCCGGAGTTGGTATGGCTGGTCGTGGAGAAGCAATTCCTCGAGAAGATAATTATTGCGAAATAGATCCGACTACAGTTGATAAATACGGAATTCCTGTTTTACGCTTCAATGTAAAATGGAGTGATTATGAAATAAATCAAGCAAAACACATGAAGGAAACCTTTAAGGAAATTATGCACAATATGGGTGCTATTACTACTTGGGGTGCTGACGATGGACCTGAGAATGATTACGGATTGGAAGCTCCCGGAAAAATTATTCATGAAGCTGGAACTGTTAGAATGGGAAATGATTCTAAAAAATCGGCATTGAACAAATGGAATCAAGCACATGATTGTAAAAACTTATTCGTTGTGGATGGTGCTGCTTTTGTAAGCCAAGCTGATAAAAATATTACTTGGACTATTTTGGCATTGAGTATGCGTGCCAGTGAATATATTATTTCCGAAATGAAAAAAAATAATCTTTAACTTGCTTTTATGGATCGTAGAAAATCATTAAAAATTCTTGCCACAGGTGCAATAGCAACAGGTGCAGTGGTTATTGGATGTACTAATACTGAACAGAATAATAAAGTAACTGAACCAAAATTTAATCTCGATCGTGCTAAAGAAGAATTTGAAAGAGAAAAAAAATTATTGTCAGAACCTGATTTTTTTACAGTTCATGAAATGAAAACAATTACTGTTCTTGCCGATATTATTATTCCTGCTGATGAAATTAGTGGTAGTGCCAGTGAAGCCAAGGTTCCAGAATTTATTGCTTTTATTGTTAAGGATATGCCCAGCCATCAAGTACCCATGAAAGGTGGATTACGATGGTTAGATATTTACTGCTTAAAAAAGTATGATAAATCTTTTTTTGATTGTACTCCAACTGAACAACTATCGGTAGTTGATAAAATAGCTTTTCCAAAAAGAGCAAAACCAGAAATGAGTCAGGGTGTAAAATTTTTCAGTTTAATGCGAGATCTTACATCAACCGGTTTTTATACTTCGCAGGAAGGTGTAAAAGATATCGGCTATAAAGGAAATACACCCAATCAATGGAATGGAGTACCCACTGAAGTTTTAGCCCAATATGGTTTGACTTATTCCGAAAAAGAATTGTTTGAATGTATTCGTTTTGATAGTTAAAATTAAGAATAGAAATAAATTATGCAACATCCATCAAGAAGAAAATTTATAAGAAATATATCGTTTTCAACTGCCGGATTTTTTATAATTCCTCGTTCAGTAATGGGCCGAGGATTTATAGCACCCAGCGATAAATTAAATATTGCCGGCATTGGTGTTGGCGGAAAAGGCAGAAGCGATTTGGCTGAATTTTTTAAAAGTGGTAAAGTAAATATTGTATCCCTCTGCGATGTTGACGATAGAGAAGCGGCGGCTTCTCGTAAAAGTTTTTCTTCCGCTACTTACTACCGAGATTTTAGAGAGATGCTGGAAAAAGAGCATAAAAATATTGATGCTGTTTCCATTTCAACACCCGATCACACACATGCCGTAGCTACAATTGCAGCTATGCAATTAGGCAAACATGTGTACACTCAAAAACCGCTGACACACGATATTTACGAAGCAAGAATATTAACCGAAGCTGCAAGAAAATATAAAGTAATTACACAAATGGGTAATCAAGGTGGTTCTGGCGATGGAGTTCGTAAAGCCAAAGAAATGTATGAAGCTGGAATGATTGGTTCTGTACATACTGCTTATGCGTGGACTAACCGTCCTGTATGGCCACAAGGAATTCCAACACCTTCGGGTGTTCATGAAATTCCAAAAGAATTGGATTGGGATTTATGGTTGGGCCCATCCAAAAAAATTGATTACAATCCTGCTTATTTGCCGTTCAACTGGAGAGGTTGGAGTGCATTTGGAACTGGAGCATTGGGCGATATGGCTTGCCATATTATGGATCCTATTTATAGAATATTACCTATTCAATATCCCGATTCCGTAGAATGCAGTATGGCAACTATTTGGAGAGAAATGTGGAATGACACGCAAAATCAAGATGCATTCCCTGCTTCATCAATCATTCATCTCAATTACCCAAGAACAGATGGAAAAGGGAATATAAAAGTATCGTGGTTTGATGGAGGATTATTACCACAAAGACCCGATGAACTTTTACCTGAGGAAGCCTTTGGAAATTGGGATGGTGGAGTATTACTTGTTGGAACAAAAGGAAAAATGTTAATTGATTGTTATGGACAAAACCCACAACTGCTACCAACAAAACTGATGAAGGAAAAGAAAATGCCAAAAGAAACTATTAAACGAGTGCCCGAAGGACATTATCAGCAATGGGTTAATGCCTGTATTGCCGGTTATGGCAATGCCGAAACTAGCTCTCCATTTGAATATGCTGGACCTTTTACAGAAAGTATTTTAATTGGAAATTTGGCTATTCGTAGTTTCTTGATAAAAAATCCAAAACTTACAGGTTGGGGTGATAAATGGTTAGGAAGAAAAAAATTATTATGGGATTCTAAAAATATGAGCATTACCAATTTTGAAGAAGCAAATCAATTTGTAAAAAGAGAATACAGAGATGGTTGGAGCCTGAATCTGTAACTTACTTCTACCCTTTTATATTTTATCGTCCGTCTTCTTCTAGTAACGTAGTGTAACTCTTCAGGTATTTTAGCAATAAGTAAAGTAGAACTGAAATTCCCGATGCAATGATTAGAATATAATTGTAGTCTGTTTGATTAGTCATCCACTTCCCCGAAATATCAAACAAAGTGAAAATTAAAAACACAGCCACCAATCCATTTTTTTCTTTCTTCAACACTTTTTTCCAACTAAAAGTAAGTTGCGAAGAAATTATTTTTTTACAAGCCGGGAAAAATGCAGGAGTTTTTTTAGCCCAATCTTCATACGCAGCTCCAAATTTTCTTCTTAAAAATTGCTCTTCGGCAAACATGATTCGTTCGTAATAAACCCAATAGAAAAAACAAAAAGCAATAATGAACCAACTGTTTGCAGTTAATGCCGCAGGACCTAGCCACATAAAAAAATTACCGAGGTACAAAGGATGACGCACCACAGAATAAATACCACTTGTATTTAAAAATTCGGCCACCTGCCCTTCTACATTTCTGCCCGAAGTATTTTTTGGAGTATAACCAACTGTGTAAATTCTGATAACCAAGCCAAGCAAGCTTATTAGTAAACAAGCCATTTGAAAATATAACGTTGTTGGACAAGGGCTTGCTGATTTTTTTTCATACAGAAAAACCCCCAGTGCAATAAAAAGAATAATGATGGGAAGATAACTACGATAGCGAAACAGCCAGTTTCCCTGCTGCTCCATTTCTTCTTGCAATGCCATAATAATAGTTGGTTATAAAAATAGAACGCAAAGATAATGTGTTGTGTGCAAGATTTGAGTGAACATAGAATTCTTAAATTCAATTTATTAAACTCTATCTATTTTTTTAAGTATGTAAATTTTACTACCCCAATTCCTCCTTTGTGGTTTTACTGTGTTCATCAATTAATCTCCGTTGCAGTTCAAATGTAACGGGAGAATATTCCAAAAATGAAGAACGAAATTTGGCTCGTCCTTGAGTAATGGATCGCAAGGAAGAAGAATAACCGTCCATTTCTATTTGAGGTACACGGGCAATAATTTTTTGAAAATTTCCTTCTGTATCAATTCCTTCTACAATTGCTCGACGTGTTTGCAAATCACCCATTACAGCACCAGTAATATCATCAGGACAAAGTGCTTCCACGTGATAAATGGGTTCTAAAATTTGCGGATCGGCTAGTTGAAAAGCCTGACGAAAAGCTTGCAATCCCGCTATCTTAAAAGAAATATCATTACTATCCACCGGATGCATTTTACCATCGTAAACACAAACTCGAATGTCGCGAGCATAAGAACCAGTGAGCGGTCCGTTGTGCATTTTTTCCATCACTCCTTTTAAAATGGCAGGAAGAAAACGAGTGTCAATTGCACCTCCCACAATGCAATTGTAAAAAACAAGTTTGCCGCCCCATTCCAAATCGTGCGTATCTCTTCCACGAACATTTAATCCCTGTGGCTCGGGCATTCCTTCCACCCAAGGTTCAATGCGCAAGTACACTTCACCAAACTGTCCCGATCCTCCACTTTGTTTTTTGTGTCGATAATTGGAATCGGCCATTTTTCTAATTGTTTCTCGATATGGAATTTTCGGTTTTTGAAATTTAACCTCCAGCTTGTGGTTGTGTTCGATTTTCCATTTTGCAACTGCGAGGTGCATATCGCCCTGGCAATGGATTAATGTTTGTTTTAACTCGGTTGAAACTTCTACTTTCAAAGTAGGATCCTCTTCTTTTAATTGATGCAAAGCAATGGACAGTTTTTCTTCCTCTCCTTTTTTTGTGGGCTCAATTGCCACCGTCATATTGGGTGCAGGAAATTCAATAGCAGGTAATTCGTAATTTTTACCTCGAATATGTAACGTGTTATTGGTATGTGTATTTTTTAGTTTGAGTGTGGCACCAATATCACCGGCCACTAATTCGTTTATAGCAGTTCTTTTATTTCCTTCCACTAAAAATAGTTGTGCCAGCTTTTCATTAACGCCGGTGGTTTCGTTTTCTAATTCCATTCCACTTTTTATTGTACCAGAATAAACTTTGAAAAAAGAAAGATCTCCAACGTGTGGCTCACTAATTGTTTTATAAATAAAAATACAAGCAGGACCTGAGGCATCGCACTTTAGTTTTTCCCCTAATTTAGTTAGCTGTGCTGGCATTTCATTGGCACTCGGACAAACATTATCAATAAATCCCATCAGTCGCCCACTTCCCATATTTTTTTGAGCTGACAAGCAAAAAAGAGGGAATAAATCGTGATGAATCATAGCACTTCTCAATCCCGACTTAATCTCATCTTCATTCAGTTCTCCTTTTTCAAAATATTGTTCCATCAACAGTTCATCGTTTCCTGCAACTGCTTCAATTAATTCTTTATGCAATAATTCAGCTTTTTCTTTTTCGGAATCTGGAATAGGCAACTTTTCAGGTTTCCCTCCAGCATCTTTGAATTGATACATCGTCATTCGCAAAACATCAATTATTTCATGAAAACCATCTCCTGTTTGCAATGGGTATTGTACTACAGTTACTTTATTGCCAAAATGAAGTTTGGCTTCTCTAACAGTTCGTTCAAAATCAGCATCCAATTCATCCAGTTTGTTAACCGCGAAAATCATTGGGGTTTTAAATTTCTCGGTGTATTCCCAAATAATATCAGTTCCCACCTCAACTCCCATTGACGCATTTAATAACATTACTCCGGTATCTGCAACGCGAAGTGCCGCGATTACTTCGCCAGAAAAATCATCATAACCCGGTGTGTCAATAATATTTATTTTGTAACCACGCCATTTTGCGTGTAGCAATTTGCTGAAGATGGAATTGCCTCGTTGTTGTTCTAATTCGTGATAATCGCCTATAGTGTTGTGTTCTGTAATACTTCCTTTTCGTGTAATAACACCAGCTTCAAATAACATGCACTCCGCTAAAGATGTTTTACCGGAACCGGCATGGCCCAGTAAAACAATATTTTTTACATGTGAAGTATCGAATTCTGACATAAGAATCGTTTAGTTGAATAAATCAATTCACCAGTTCTTTTACTTTTTCAATTAGAAACAGACAAAAAATTAAAAAACGAAGTATGCAAACTGTGTAATGTTTCATCCAAAAATTGATACCGATAATACAATTCCTCATGCATTGAAAGTGTGGACTCACTTAACTGGGAATTGTTTGCAAACAATTCAAAATGTACACGGCGCTCATGAACTTTTACTTCCTGTTTTAAATCGTGCACATTAATTAATTGAATGTGAAACTGATTGTGGTAATGCTCCACATCTTGCAATTGATTTTTTGAAAGTTGTTTTGTAACTACATTAAGCAAGTGTAGTTTGTACTGATTAATCTCATCGCGGTTAGAACGCAATGCGTTTCTCCAGCTATTGCATTCCGCAGAAAGCTGTGAGAGATCTGTCTGTACCATCGGATTTTAATTTAAAGATGAATAAAAATAGAATCGTTGGTTTCTCAGGGCTAGTTTGTAGAACCAATTTACTCTTATTTGTAATTAAAAACAAAAAGTCGAGATATTTTTTGAAAAAAGGGCAATAAAATAATTATCAGTTGAATAACAACTAAGACAGAAACCCTAATTTTACGCAGTTGGTTTTATTCCAATATTCTCATATGATTTCTCAAAATACCATACAACAAATTCTAAGCAAACTAGACATTGTAGATACGTTGGGTGATTTTATTAAGCTCAAAAAAAGGGGGGCTAATTATTTAGGCCTCTGCCCTTTCCACAACGAGCGAACCCCTTCTTTTACAGTATCGCCGGCAAAGGAAATTTATAAGTGTTTTGGTTGTGGCAAAAGCGGCAATACAATCAGCTTTTTAATGGAGCACGAAAAATATAGTTATGTCGATTCCTTAATTTGGCTGGCTAATAAATATGGAATTGAAGTTGAGGAAACTTTTCAATCGGATGCTCAAAAACAAACGCAACAAACTGCCGATTCTTTATTTATAATAAACGGGTTTGCACAAAAGTTTTTTACCAAATCTCTTTTAGATTCGGATGAAGGTAAAAACATTGGGTTGAGTTATTTAAAAGAGAGAGGATTTCGAGAGGATATTATTCTAAAATTTCAATTGGGATACTCATCTGAGCAAAGCGATAGTTTTACAAAAGAAGCAAGCAGACAACAATTCAATTCGGAATTGTTAGTTAAAACAGGATTGGTTATTTCCAAGAATGATTCTTTATTCGATAATTACCGTGGCAGAATAATTTTCCCCATTCATAATCACAGCGGTAAGGTGCTTGGTTTTGGTGCAAGAATTTTAAAGAGTAATGATAAGGCTCCAAAATATATTAACACACCGGAAAATGAAATTTATGTAAAAGGAAAAATTCTTTACGGAAGTTATTTTTCTAGACAAGCTATTGACAAAGCCGATGAGTGTTTATTAGTTGAAGGATATACCGATGTCATCTCATTACATCAAGCAGGTATAGAAAATGTAGTGGCTTCGGGTGGAACAGCTTTAACACCGGATCAATTAAGACTGGTAAAAAAATATTCCAGAAACCTTACCATTATTTATGATGGTGATGCCGCAGGTATAAAAGCTGCTTTGCGAGGGCTTGATCTTGCGTTGGAAGAAGGATTAAATGTGAAGTTGGTATTACTTCCCGAAAAAGAAGATCCGGATAGTTATGTTCACAAAGTCGGAACGGTAAAATTTTCAGAATTTATTTCCAAGAATAAAAAAGATGTTGTTCTCTTTCAATTGGAAATTGCACTAAAAGATGTCGGAACGGATAGTGTAAAAAAAGCAGCTATTGTAAACCAGATTGCTGAATCAATTTCAAAAATTAATAAAGTTGAAGATTTTACAAAACAGCAGGATTATATCAAGCAATGTGCTCAGATTTTAAAAATTGATGAAGAAGGATTACATACACTTGTTAATAAATTCATACGCAATCGTATTTCCATTCAAGAAAAGCTTTTGCCATTTGAAGAAGCAAAACTGTTGGAGGAAAATGCAAAAAAAGCAAGTGCTTCCAATTATGACGATGCCACTTTTAATCTTCTTTTTAAAGACGAATTACAGGAAAAAGAATTTGCCCGAGTTTTAATGGAGCACGGCAACAAATCTTGGAAAGACGGTACCATTGCCGAATATATGCTTTCAGAAATATTGGACGAAAGTTTGTTTGACAATACTTCTGTTATTCAATTTCTAAAAACGTATAAAGAAATATTTCAAACAGATAGACAGTCACTATCTAAAAATATTTTTATATATCATACCGATCAATCCGTTAGTACACTGGCTGTTTCATTATGCAACAATCAGTATGAGGAAAGTGGTTATTGGAAAAAAGAATACAGCCAAGATGAAGGTTATCAGGAGAAATTTTTCGAAAATTCTTATGAAGATTTTATTAAACTTATTGGTGTAGAAAAAGAAACAGAATTAAGAAAATATTTGAAATTACAAGAGGATACTACATTTTTTGAAGTTGAATCCTGTGTGAATTATTTTAAACTTCGCAAGCTTAAACGAATGCTACTTGAAAATCAGCTTGATTTACAAAACGCAAAAACCGAAGAAGAAACAGAGGAACTACTTCAAACGCATATCCACTTAAAAAAAATGGAAATCGAAATTTCAGAAAAAATTGGAGGTGTAATAATTAAATAGCGCCAATTATGCCACAGCAGTAGCTGCCTGTTTTCGTGGTTTTTCTACCCGAATTTCTTTGCATTTTTTATAACGGGTTGCAACCCAAACATGATCCAAAGCCACTTGTTCTTCACTATCAAATCCTTCGGCAAATAATTTATTCCAGCTACCTTCTTTGTTCAAATCAGTAACTATTTTCGAGGTATTTTTTGGAGATGCAATCCAAAATTTGGCATTAGAATTTAGAGTTGGAATTACTTCCTGCAAAATATTATTCAGTTGGTTTTCATTTACAGCAAAAATTAAAGCAAAATCAATTTTTCGCAATTTTAATAGCGGAGTAACATTTTTTGCAAAAGATAATTTTGAAAACTGTTTTTCAATTGAAGAAGGTAAACCCTGAATTAGAAGATTCTTTTCGTCTGTCAGTTGTAATTTTTCACAAATTGCTAGCGCCATTACTGTTAATTTAATTTGAATTAATGCTGTTTATCTTAATACTCAAAATAAAAACGAAAGTGCAAAGTTACTTAAATTAATGCTTTTAATTACTTTCAAATTTCAGCGAAAGTCGATTGAAAAATAAGTAAATAACTAACTGAAAATGAGAGCTTTGAAAATTAATTACTTTCCTAACCTTCATATTTTTCCTGACGACTTTTGAAAATGGGGACTTTTGTTTCGTTTCCCTTTAATAGTCTTCCAATATTTTTTTGGTGAGTTAGGATAACCAATAACCCTACCGAAATGGCAAATATTCGGTAAAGTGGTTCTGGTTCGTTGAAAATAAAAAGAATAAAAATAGGGAAAGCAATACTAGCTAAAATAGAACTTAACGAAACAAAGCGAGTGAAATAAAGTACTAATAAGAATATCCCAACGCAACAAAGTGCAACAATAGGCTGAATACCCAAAGTCATTCCAAACACAGTTGCTACCCCTTTTCCACCTTTAAACTCGGCCCAAAGAGGAAAAATATGCCCTAAAACAGCAATTAGTCCCAATCCTATTTGAAGATTAATCATCTGCGTTTCGTGATCTAAATAAAAGGGAATTAAGTAAGCTAGCTTTACAGCTACAACGCCTTTTAGAGTATCCACCACCATTACTACACTTCCCCAAAATGTACCGAGCAAACGAAAGCTATTGGTAGCACCAGAATTACCACTGCCAAAATCTCGGATGTCAAATCCGAAGAAATATTTACTTACCCATACAGCAGTTGGAATACTGCCAAACAAATAGGCAAGTGTAAGTAATAAAAATTCGCTCATGAAAGTAGCTAAATAGTTGGGGTGCAAATATACGCTAGATAATTAAAAGGTAACCGAAATTTAACATTGGCTTATTTAGGATCTTTGCTTGCCACCAGCGCAATCCCTTTGTTAAGCTCAATTTGAGGTGACAAGTGATAATTTGCTCAATTCAATGTAAAAACCCCGACAAAGTCAGGGTTTAATAATTTAGTTTTCAGATGGACCATCTTGGCGCTCAGGTCTTGGAATCAATGCTTTCCTTGACAATTTAAACTTACCTGATTTAGGATCGGTACCAATTAATTTTACTTTTACTTTATCGCCTTCTTGCAAAATACCGTCCAATGTTTCTAATCTTTTCCAGCTTACTTCACTAATATGAACTAGGCCTTGTTTACCCGGTAAGAATTCAACAAAAGCTCCGAATGGCATAATTGATTTAACAGTTGATTCATAAACATCGCCAACTACGGGAACAGCAACCAACCCTTTAATCCAAGCCTCGGCTTTTTGTACTCCTTCTTTGTTTACACCAAATACACTCACTTCGCCCATATTATTAATCTCTTCGATGCTAATAGTAGTTCCAGTCACTCGTTGCATTTCTTGAATTACTTTTCCACCTGGTCCTATTACAGCTCCAATGAATTCTTTTTCAACATACATTTTTATCATTCGAGGAGCATGTGGTTTAACTTCTTCATTTGCCACTGGAATACAAGCATACATCGCATCCAAAATGTGTAATCTTCCACGACGAGCTTGCGCTAATGCGCTCTCCATAACTTCCATTTTCAACCCATCTACTTTTATATCCATTTGAACACCGCAAATTCCATCGCGAGTTCCTGTTACTTTAAAATCCATATCGCCCAAATGATCTTCGTCGCCTAAAATATCAGTTAAAACAGCATATTTATCCCCCTTTGTTATTAAACCCATTGCAACTCCAGAAACGTGCTTTGGAACCGGAATACCACAATCCATTAAGGCAAGTGATCCGGCACAAACAGTAGCCATAGAAGATGACCCATTGGATTCTAAAATATCGCTTACTACACGAACTGTATAAGCAAAATCTCCTTTTGGCATCATTTGTTTTAATGAACGCATTGCAAGGTTTCCATGTCCAACTTCACGACGACTTTGGCCACGCATCATTTTTACTTCTCCTGTTGAAAACGGAGGGAAATTATAATGTAAGTAAAATTTAGAATCCACCGAAACAGCTGCACTTTCAACCAAAAGTTCATCTAAAGGAGTTCCTAAAGTAATTGTTGTTAACGATTGTGTTTCACCTCTTGTAAATAATGCTGAACCGTGTGGAGATGGTAAGACAGCAACTTCCATATCTAAAGGACGTACGGTCTCCAAATCTCTTCCATCTAATCTAACTTTTTCATCTAAAATCATGTCACGAACAACGTCATATTGCAAATCGCCATAGTATGTGTTCATGAATTTTTTAGTTGCATCCGGCAAATTCTCTCCATCAGCAAGGCTCAAATCTTTCTTTAAAAAATCGACAAGCTCTGTTTTGATCTCATCAAATTTTTTACTTCTTTCATGTTTACTGTATTTCCCTTTTGCAACTGCATAAACTTTGTCCTTTGCAAATGATTCTACTTTTGAACGAAGAATTGCATCTTGTTCTATTTTTTTGTAATCTCTCTTGTTTGTAACTCCGGCAAGTGTTCTAAGTTCTTCTTGTGCTTTAATTTGAATTCGAATTGCATCGTGTGCAATTTTTAAAACATCAACTAATTCGGCTTCGCTACATTCCTTTGCTTCACCTTCCACCATTATCAAATTCTTTTCGCTGGCTGCAACAATGAAATTCAAATCAGACTTTTCCAATTCACTCCGAGTTGGATTTACAATAAATACTCCATCAACTCTAGCCACTCTTACTTCTGAAATAATTTCTTTAATTGGAATATCTGAAACTGCAAAAGCAGCAGAAGCTGCTAAACAAGCTAATGCATCGGGCATAATTTCCTTATCGCTAGAAATTAACGATATTAAAACCTGCACTTCACATAAATAATCTTCAGGGAATAAAGGGCGTAATGCACGGTCAATTAATCGACTTGTTAAAATTTCATAATCATTTAATCGCGCTTCTCTTTTAAAAAATGAGCCCGGAATACGTCCTGCTGCTGCAAATTTTTCTTGATAATCTACCGATAATGGAAAGAAACCTTGTCCCTCTTTTGCTTCCTTATTTGCCACTACTGTTGCTAACAGCATACAATTTCCAACAGATACTGTAACGGCTCCATGAGCTTGTCGAGCAAGGCGACCTGTTTCAATTGTAACCATGCGGCCATTGCCCATGTCAAATATTTTACGAATAGGTTGTTGTAACATAAATTTTATATTATTATAATAAATGATATAGTAACCCTCTAAGTTGGACTTTTAAACGGTTGAACAGAAAAATAAATCCGGAAATGCCAGTTGTGAAAATAAAAATTCTGAATAAAGAAGAGGGAAAAATTATTTTCTGATTCCTAGCTTTTCAATCAATTGGCGATACCCTGTAAGATTATGCTTTTGCATATAACTTAATAATCGCTTTCTTTTACTTACGAGTTGTAGTAATCCGCGTTGTGTAGAAAAATCCTTTTTGTTTTGCTGAAGATGATCAGAAATTTGTCCCATTCTTGCTGTAATAAGAGCAATTTGTCCTTCAATGGAACCAGTGTTTGTTTGATTTCCAGCAAATTCAGTAAAAATTGTAACCTTTTTTTCTTTTGTTAGTGGCATCTTTTTATTTTTTTTTAGTTCATCCGATTGAAACATCCTGTTTAAAGTGGCGGCAAAGGTAATCCAAAACAATATAAAAACAAAGAAATAATTCGTTTTCAATAGCTTTGTTTAAGCTCACATTCTAACAAAACACAAAGTGCAGACAGGTCAAATTCCTTTAAATATAGTAGAAAGCTTTGAGTTCAACCATTTAATGGTCGATATTTCCAATTTCAGTAACGGCTTAATCAATTCCACCTTCAAGGTTACAGAAAATGGAAAAACGCTTGTGCTGCAAAAAATAAACTCTACTGTATTTTCAAATCCAATTGATTTGATTGAAAACTACATTCAACTTTTTGATTATTTAGAAACGAAGAAGCTACTACATATTCCAACTCCAATTAAAACTGTAGATCACAACTATTTTGCTATAAATTCCGAAAAAGAAATTTGGAGAGCCTTTGAATTTTTTCCAAATACGATAACTGTTTCAACGGTTCAAAATAAAGAGCAAGCTTTTGGCGTGGCCCATTGTTTTGGTAATCTTACAAATACTCTCGCTCTTTTTCCAGTTCATACCCTTAAAGCTACACTTCCCAATTTTCATAATCTTTCATTTCGATTTGAACAATTTCAAACCGCAATAAAACAATCAAGTTTTCAACTAAAGGAAAATTCAAATGTTGAAATTAATACTCTCCTCAATAAATCAGCTCTTGTGCAATTTTATGAAAAGTTGAAGACGAACAGCTCCTATAAATTGAGAGTTATGCACCATGACGCCAAACTTAGCAATGTACTTTTTGAAGAAACTACAAATAAAATTATTTGCCCAATCGACTTTGATACGATGCAATCTGGCTACTATTTTTCTGATTTAGGAGATATGGTTCGTTCGATGACTTGCACCATTTCTGAAAATTCTGAAGATTTAGATTTATTGGAATTTAGAGAAGAGATTTACGAAGCACTTATTTCCGGGTATCTTTCTTCACTGAAATCGGAATTGACAGAAGTTGAAAAATCAACCATACATTATTCTGGCTTGTTAATGATTTATATGCAAGCTTTGCGATTTTTAACTGATTATCTAAATGGGAATGTTTATTATCAAGTACATTATCCGGAACAAAATTGGGCAAGAGCTAAAAACCAAATTGCATTTTTGTCCAAATTGGAATACTATTTAGAAACCAATAACTTGATTAATTCAAATTAATTCTTTTGAGGAGTACCAGTGAAATAATGTAACTCCTCCTGCAAATCCAAGTTGGGATATCGTTTAAGCAAATCTGCAGTTTGCATTGCATACGTTTTTAAGAATGCTAAATGAGAACTTGTTGTAGCTTGAAAGGGTTTGTGTTTTCTTGCAATAACTATTTTTTTAACTTCTGCCATCAAATTGGAGGAAGGTTCATCAATAAATGATTCTACAAACTTTTCAAACACAAATTCGGTAGCCATATAATTGGGATGAATTAAATCTTTGTCGTAAAATCTATAATCACGCAAAACATCCATCACTAATTCATAAGCCGGAAAATAATAAACATTTTCATTTGCTTTTACAACCGAATGAACAGCCTCTATTAATCGAGCTTTGGATTGATTATTTTCAACCACACCATCTCTACTATGTCTCACCGGGCTTATGGTAAGTATAATTTTTATTTTTGGATTAAACGCTTTTAATTCAGCAAAACAATTTTCGAGTAATGCAATTATTTCATTGATTTCGATCAGTTTTTTATTAAACCATTGGGCGGGTGCACGATGGCAATTTGCAACACTTTCTCCAACTTTTAATTGTGTCATCTCCGCTTGTTTTGTAAGTTGATACACAAAAGCGG
>SCVJ01000299.1 GCA_004322425.1 Chitinophagaceae bacterium | reverse complement strand
GCGAACGGCCAGGACGTGGACACCGAGCTGGCGCTCTTCGAGGCCGACCACGGGACGCCGGCTGCGGCCGTCGCCGCGGCGGCGGCGGCGTACCAGCTGCGGCCGCGCAGCGTCGTGACCCAGGACGCATACGCCTGGGCGCTGCACAAGGCGGGCCGCTCCGCCGAGGCGCTGCCGGTCGCGCGGGACGCGCTGCGGCTCGGCTGGCGCAACCCGGCGATGCTCGCCCGGGTCGGCACGATCGAGGCGGCCGCGGGCGATCCATCGGCGGCACGGCGCCTGCTCGCCGAGGCGCTCGCGCTGAACCCCTCCTTCTCGCCGCTGCACGCACCGCGCGCCGCGGCACTGCTGGCGTCGCTGCGATGAGGCGGGTCCTGGCCGTCGGGATCGCCGCCGTCGGCCTGGCGCTGGTGCCGGCCGGGGCTGCCGCCGCCCACCCGCTGGGGAACTTCACCGTCAACACCGCCGACCGGCTGGTCGTCACGGCCGAGGGCGTCGAGGTCACGCACGTGGTCGACCTGGCCGAGATCCCCACGGTGCAGCTGACCCAGCAGCGGGCCGGCGTCGACACCGACCGCGACGGCACGCTGTCCGCCGCGGAGCTGACCGCGCACGCCGGGCGGGAGTGCGCGCGGGTCGCCCCGCTGCTGTCGGTGGACGTGGACGGCACGGCGGTCCCGCTCGAGGTCGTGACCGTGGCCGGTGAGAGCCGGCCGGGGACAGCCGGTCTCGCGACGACACGGCTCACCTGCACGCTGCTGGCACCGGTCCGGCCGACCGCGACGGTGGGCTTCAGCGACCCGGTCGCCCGGGACCGCAACGGCTGGCGCGAGGTCACCGCGGCCTCGCTCTGCGGACCGGCGCTGCGTGCGGACGTACCGGCCGAGAGCCCGAGCGGGCTGCTCGCGGCCTATCCGGAGGACCTGCTCTCCTCCCCCGTCGACGTGACGACGGCGTCCTTCTCGGTGCGCTCCGGGGCGGCGTGCGCATCGGGCACCGCAGCCGCCTCGGAGGACGAGGTCGCGCCCCGGGGGGTCGACGCGCTCACCCGGTCCTTCACCGACTTCCTGTCACGCCCTGACCTCACGGTCGCCTTCGCGCTGCTCTCCCTCGGCGCGGCGGTGCTCTTCGGGGTGCTGCACGCGATGGCGCCCGGGCACGGCAAGACCGTCATGGCCGCCTACCTCGTCGGGCAGCGCGGCACCCGGCGGCAGGCACTGCAGCTGGGGGCGGTCGTGACCTTCACGCA
>SCVJ01000298.1 GCA_004322425.1 Chitinophagaceae bacterium | reverse complement strand
GGGATCGCGACCATATAGACGCGGCTCTGGTCGGTATCGCCCTGCTGGTGGGCCGGGCCGCCGGTGATGCCGGTGTGGGTGATGGCGTTGCCACCCTCGGCGCCGACCGTGACATTGATGTCGAACAGGCCGTTGTTGATCGTAATGTCGGCCTGTTCGGCGGCGACGAGCGCGGCCGAACCATCGACGTCGATGATCCCGCCCTGGTTGATGCGCGGGGCGACGAGCGCGACATAGCTGCTGCCCGGATTGCCGGGGGACGAAGCGCTGATGAAGCTTTGCGGGCTGATGTCGATCGACGCCGTGCTGCCCGATGCGCCGCGAAACCGGATTTCGCCGCCGGGGCCGAACAGGCCGCCGGTGGTGTCGATATCGTTCGCGGTCAGCACCAGGCTGCCGACGTTGATCGCCGCGCGCGCGCCGATCAGGATGCCGCCGGCGTTGTAGAACCAGATATTGCCGCCCTGCGGGTTGCCGGCGCTCGAGAACGGCGATCCGTCATAGCTGTTGACGGTGCCGTTGAGCGCGATCTGGCGGCTGATCGGGATCGGCGCGCCGGTGATCGGGTTGACCGCGACGAAGCGGTTGAGGACGGTATATTGGCCGGTGCCATAGAATTCGAGGGTGTTGCCCGTCGGCAGGAAATCGATCGGCGCGCCGGTCGCTGCGCTGTCGGTCGGGGTCCAGTTGATGATCGTCTGCGCGCTGGTGGTCACGACTTGGGTGGTGTTCGGCGGCGCGATGCCGGGCGCCGGCGGGGAAATAGTCGCAGTGCCCGTGACGACCTGCCCCGTTCCCTGGACACCCTGCGCGCGCGCCGGGCCGCCGAAGGCGAGCGCCGCCAGTCCCGCCGCGATCGCGCAGCTCGCCAGCAGGTGCGGCTTGCCCGTGCGGGCGGGCGGGATCGAAGCGGTGGCACGCATGGCGGATGTCCTCGATGAAAAACTCATG
>SCVJ01000098.1 GCA_004322425.1 Chitinophagaceae bacterium | reverse complement strand
CGGGTCTGCAGCATCCAGAGCTTGCCGCGCTCGATCGTGAACTCGATGTCGCACAGGTCGCGGTAGTGCTTCTCGAGCCGCTCCATGATGCCGAGAAGCTCGTCGTAGGAGGCCTTGTCGAGCTTCTCGAGCTCCTCGAGCCCGACGGTGTTGCGGATGCCGGCGACGACGTCCTCGCCCTGCGCGTTCTGCAGGTAGTCGCCGTAGTGCCCCTGGGCGCCGCTCCCCGGGTCGCGGGTGAAGGCGACGCCGGTGCCGGAGTCCTGGCCGAGGTTGCCGAAGACCATGGAGCAGACGTTCACGGCCGTGCCGAGGTCGGCCGGGATCCGCTCCTGCCGGCGGTAGAGCTTGGCGCGGTCGGTGTTCCAGCTGTCGAAGACCGCCCGCACGGCGAGGTCGAGCTGGGCGCGCGGCTCCTGCGGGAACGGCTCGCCGGTCTGCTCCTGGACGATCTCCTTGAAGCGCGTCACGAGCTTCTCGAGGTCGGCTGCGTCGAGGTCGAGGTCGTTCTTCGTGCCCTTGGCGTTCTTCGCGGACTCGAGCTCGTGCTCGAAGAGCGCGCCGTCGATGTCGAGCACCGTCCTGCCGAACATCTGCAGCAGCCGGCGGTAGGAGTCCCAGGCGAACCGGTCGCTGCCGGCCTGCTGCGCGAGTCCGTCGACGCTCTGGTCGTTCAGACCGATGTTGAGGACCGTCTCCATCATCCCGGGCATGGAGAACTTGGCGCCGGAGCGCACGCTGACGAGCAGCGGGTCCTCGGGGTCGCCGAGCCTCTTGCCCATCGCCTGCTCGAGCGCGGCGAGGTGCTCGTCGACCTCTGCCGCCAGCTCGGCCGGGACCTCCCCTGTCTCGAGGTAGGTCGTGCAGGCCTCCGTCGTGATGACGAACCCGGGCGGGACCGGCAGGCCGAGGACCGTCATCTCCGCGAGGTTCGCGCCCTTGCCGCCGAGCAGGTCCTTCATGTCCCTGCCGCCCTCGGCGAAGTCGTACACGTACTTCGTCACGCCCGCTCCTCAGCCGTCGGTCGTCCGAGGTTACCGGCGGGTGTACCTCCGGTGACGAGCCGCTCCCCGTACGACGAGCAGCAGCGCCAGCGCCGCTCCGGCGACCGCGTACGGCCAGCGGCGGCGCTCCTGCGGCTGCTCCGTCGCGACCGGCGGCGGGGCCTGCCGGACCAGCCGGTGCACCGGTGCCTGCTCGCCCTCGGTGCTGGTGAGAACGGCGGTGCCGTCGGCGGTGTAGGCCAGCCCCTCGCCCTGGAAGGTCTCCGGGAGCGGGCTCACCTGCGGGGCGCCGTCGAAGGCGGCTGCGACGTCGTCGCCCTCGACGGTCCACTCGTAGAGGTCGGTGTAGGTGCGCAGCGCGACCCGGCGGCCGTCCGGCGAGATGTCGCCCGCCGTGACGAGCCGCTGGGCGAGGCTGCCGATGTTCGGCCCGCCCGCGGTCCCGGTCCGCTCGAGCTCGACCTCCGCGACCAGGCTGAGGGAGTTGGGGCCGTCCGGGTCGAGCCGCTCAGGCGCGGCGTAGACCTTGGCCGGACCGGCCAGCGGCTTCGTGACGACGTACAGCCGGCCGGTGCGGGGGTGGACGAGCAGCGTCTCGGCGTCGCCCGGG
>SCVJ01000297.1 GCA_004322425.1 Chitinophagaceae bacterium | reverse complement strand
GGCACAGCAGGAGGTCGCCGGGCGGCAGGGCAGCGGACCGGTGCGCATCTCGGTGACGGGTGACCCCGAGGTCTTCGCCGAGCTGCTCCGCGCCGACGGGCTGGACGCGGTCGTGGAGGCCGGGCGGGTGCTGCTGCCGTCGGCGCGACGGCCCGAGCTGCGGCAGGTGCGCGACGTCGCGGTCTCCGCCGGGATCGGGATCACCTCGCTGGTCGACGCCGCGAACGCGCTCGAGGACGCTGTCGTCGGAGCGATGGCATGAGCGACCAGCCGATGGCGCGCACCGAGGCCGCGACGCTCTACGACGTCCGCTACTCGCGCTACACCGGCGCGCGCGAGTCGCGGCTGCGGAGCGTGCTGGCGCTGACCCGCTCGTCGGCCACCCGCGCCCTCGGGCTGCGCCGCACGACCGGGGCGAAGGTGTGGCCGTTCCTGCTCGTCGCGGCGGCGCACCTGCCGGTCATCGCCGCGGTCGGCGTGCCGCTGCTCTTCGACGGCGCGCCCGATCCGCTCGAGATCATGCCGCTGGCGCAGCTGCCCGTGTTCACCATCTCGGTGACCATCGCCTTCGCGGCGACGACCATCCCGTCGCTGCTCACCCGCGAGCGACGCGACCGGGTGCTCAGCCTCTACTTCTCGACCGCGCTCTCGCCGTGGGAGTACCTCGCCGGCAAGGCCCTCGCCGCGATCGCGCTGATGTCGCTGGTGACGGTCGCCCCCCTGGTGCTGCTGGTGCTCGGCTCGATCGCCACGTCCGAGACGCCGCTCGACGCGCTGCGCGACGACGGCTCGGGCATCCTGCTGGTGCTGCTCGGCGGGCTGGTGATCGCGAGCTGGTTCGCCGCGCTCGGCCTGATCGCCGGTGCCCTCACGGCCAAGCGCATCTTCGCCATCGGCGGGCTGCTCGCGGTGCTGCTCGTGACCCCGATCGTCTTCAACCTGCTCGGCGAGCTGACCGACTCGGACGGCCTCCGGGTCGGCGACCTCGCGACGACGCCGCTGCGCGCCGCGGACGGGCCGCTGCCAGGCGAGTCGTCCTTCGCCGACGAGGGCGGCAACCCGGCGACCGGCCTGGTGTGGACGATGGTCGGCGGCGTGCTGGTCCTCGCCGGAGCGGTGCTCTCC
>SCVJ01000296.1 GCA_004322425.1 Chitinophagaceae bacterium | reverse complement strand
TTCCGTCAAGCCGATCGCCGAGGCAGGCGAGGCCATCGCTCTCTTCGGCCGCGGCTCGATGCTCGCCCGCATGGTTGCCGCGTTCAAGAAGGCGGACCGCTACAGCGAGGTCCACGCGATCGCGCTCGACGACATCGGCGGCGGCAGCGCCGCGAGCGGGACGATCACGGTCACCGGCCCGGCGACGGCGCCGGGAACGATCGCCCTCCTGATCGCCGGCGTCGCCGTCCCGGTCGCAGTCGCTACCGGCGCGATCGCCAACGACATCGCCGCCGCGATCGCCGCCGCGATCAATGCCAAGGCCGATCTGCCGGTGACCGCCGCCGCCGCTGCCGCGGTGGTCACCGTGACCTGCCGGCACAAGGGCACGGTCGGCAACTCGATCGACATTCGCCACAGCCACTTCGCGGGTGAAGCACTGCCGGCCGGGGTCGCCCTGGCGATCGTCGCGATGGCGGCTGGTGCGACCGATCCCGATCTCGCCACAGTGTGGCCGGTGATCGGCGACAACGCCTATCGCACGATCGTGATCGGCCTGACCGACGCGACCACCGTCGCCGCGGCGAAGGCCGAGCTCGACGATCGCTGGGGGCCGCTGCGGATGCTCGAGAGCGTCGCCTATGGCGCGAAGAGCGGGACGCAGGGCGCGCTGGCGGCGTTCGGCGCGGCGCTGAACAGCGAGCTGGTCTCGGTCCTCGGCACCGGCAAGAGCCCGACATGGCCGGCCGAGGCGGCGGCGATCTGGGGCGCGATCTGCGGTTACTACACCGCGATCGACCCGGCGCGTCCGCTGCAGACGCTCACCCTGACCGGGCTGGTCGCACCGAAGGAAGCCGACCGCTTCACCCGCGCCCAGCGCGACCTGCTGCTGCGCGACGGGATCTCGACCTTCACGGTGGACCAGGGCGGCACTGCCCGGGTTGAGCGGGCGAT
>SCVJ01000294.1 GCA_004322425.1 Chitinophagaceae bacterium | reverse complement strand
CTCGGCGACGGCGGGTCGCTCGTCGGGGTCGTCGCCGCGGTGCTGCTGGCCGCGCTGTTCGGCGCGCTGGTCGCGCTGCCCACGCTGCGGCTGCGCGGGCTCTACCTCGCGCTGGCGACGTTCGCGTTCGCCACCGCCATGGACAAGGTGTTCTTCGAGCGCCGGCTCGGCTCGGGCGGCAGCCTTCCCGTGCCGCGCGTGGACCTCCCGCTGGTCGACACGACCGGCGACCGCGCCTTCTTCGTCCTGTGCGCGGCGACCTTCGTCCTGTGCGCCCTCGGCGTGCTGGCGATCCGACGAGGCAGGTACGGGCGACAGCTGGCTGCGCTGAACGACTCGCCGGCGGCCTGCGCCACGCTCGGGCTGAACATCAACTACACGAAGCTCGTCGTCTTCGCCGGCTCCGCCGGACTGGCCGGGCTGTCCGGTGCCCTCTTCGGCGGGCTGCGCACGTCCGTCGGTCCGAACGACTTCGTCGCGCTCGGGAGCCTGCTGCTGCTGCTCAGCCTGCGCATCGGCGGCGTCAACACCGTCACCGGCGCCCTGGTCGGCGGCTTCTTCGTGGCCTTCGCACCGAAGCTGCAGGAGCTGCTGCCGCAGCTGCCGGCCGCCGCCTACCTGCTCACCGGCCTGGCGGCGATCAGCATCGGTCGCGACCCGAACGGCATCGGCGGGCAGGTGTCGGCGCTCGGCGCCCGGCTGCGTGCCGCCCGCGGCCCGGTCAGCCGCTACGGCGGCGAGCGCTCGATCGAGGAGGAGCCGAGCCGTGCCGGTGCTGCGTAGGACGCGGGCCGGCGCCGAGCACGCGCCGCCCCCGCCCGGTGTCCCCGTCCTGGAGGTCGTCGACGTCTCGGTCCGCTTCGGCGGCGTGCAGGCGGTCAGCGACGCGAACATCCGCGCCGAGCACGGCGAGGTGACCGGGCTGATCGGCCCCAACGGCGCCGGCAAGACGACGACCTTCAACGTCATCACCGGGCTGGAGCAGCCGAGCTCCGGACTGATCCGGCTGGCGGGCGAGGACATCAGCCGGCTCGGTCCGTACCAGCGCGCGCGGCGCGGGATGGCCCGCACGTTCCAGCGGCTCGAGGTCTTCGGCTCGCTGAC
>SCVJ01000295.1 GCA_004322425.1 Chitinophagaceae bacterium | reverse complement strand
CGCCGCAGCGAAGCCTCGGGCGATTCGCGCAGCCGCGCCCGCGCCTGTGGGTGGTACGTGTGCGCGTGCCGGAGCCGCCCGCGGAGGCTCAGGATCCCCCCGCCGGCGTGCGCGAGGAGCACCTTGAGGCGCGGGTGGGCCTCCATGACCCCGGCCATGATCAGGTGTGCGGCGACGATCGTGGTTTCGAGCGGATTGCCCACGGTGTTCTGCATGAAGTATTCTTTGAGGACCGGGAGATCGAAGTCCCGCGTCGTGGGGTGGATGAAGACCACGGCGCCGGTGGCCTCGGCGGCCTCCCAGAACGGCCGGAAGCGGTCGTCACCAAGATACACCCGCCGCACGCTGGTGGTCACCTCCACACCGCGCAGGTCTCCCGCCGCCATCAACGATTCCAGCTCGCCGGCGGCGAGCGCGGGGTCTTGCAGTGGGACGGTGCCCAGGGCGCTGATCCGGTTCGGGTGCGCCCGGACCAGCCGGGCCAGGGCGTCGTTCTGAATCCGGCCCGACTCCAGCGCATCTGAGGGCTCCGCGTCGTAGCGCAGCAGGGGGACGAACGGGGTCAGCACGACCCGGTCAACCCCCGCCGCCGTCATCTCATCCAGCACCCGGTCGATCCGGACGAACTCCCGAGGCGCGGACCGGAGCGCGGCGCCCTCGGATTCGATCACCTGCCGCTCCCCCTCCCACGTGACGCGGGGCCGCCACGTCTGCCGGGGGGCCGCGTCCCGGGTGATTTCCGGGACGATGATGTGGGCGTGAGCGTCGATGATCATGCGGACAGGCACCTGGAATCGTTTTGCGTCATCGTGGCGGGGCTCCGGATCCGCCCAGGATGGTCAGCGGCTCCTCGACGAGGTCGGCGAGCGTCTGGAGGAACTGCGCGCCGCGCGCGCCGTCCACGACCCGGTGGTCGCAGGAGAGGCAGAGCGTCATCATCGGCTGCACGTGCGGCGCGCCATCCACGGCTACGACCCGCTCCGCGATCCTCCCCACGGCCAGGATCGCCGCCTGCGGCGGATTGATGACCGCCGCGAACGCGTCCACGCCGTACATCCCCAGGTTGCTGATCGTGAAGGTGCCGTCCCGGACGTCCTCGAGGCGAAGCTTCCCCGTCTGCGCGCGGCCGGCCAGGTCGTGGAGGCGCCCGGCGATCTCGGTCACCCTGAGGGTGTCGGCCCGGTGGATCACTGGCACGACCAACGCCTCCTCGGTCGCCACGGCGACCCCGATGTTGATCTCGGGGTGCACGGAGATGACACCCCCGTTCCACGTTGCGTTCAGGCGCTTGTGCTGGCGCAGCGCGGCCGCGACGAGCACGACG
>SCVJ01000049.1 GCA_004322425.1 Chitinophagaceae bacterium | reverse complement strand
ATTTGTAAAGACGGATTTTTTCATGATTGTTTAATTTATTTTTGCAGAATTTTGCGTTTCCTAACCTCTGCATGCTAGGAAAGGGACTACCTAGACTTTCTTTACGCATTCGAGACTCCGTCGTCAAAAATTGATCTCTTGATTGCTTCTAAATAACGCAACGATTAAAGTTACAAAAAAGTATTTGTTTCTTTTTTATTGTGCTCGAAGCCATTTGAATTTAACACTTTATTGTGTTTTCAATGGGAGGGATTTTCAGCACAAAAGTTGAACTGAAGAGTCAATGTTTGATTAACCTCAAATGGTAGGTGAGTACAATCACCCAAAAATTACCGCTAACGGTTCCTTGCTAAAACCGTAGCGAAATTCCGCGACCAATTTTTCAATATAATTCATTTCAACGCGCTTAAAATCATCTTCGCATTGGGCATACAACAAACCAAATACAGCATCGGCATCAGTTTTTCCATAAATATGCGGAATACCCCAATTGTCTCTAACGATACTGACATTTTTGGATTGCTTTTCCCAGCGAGAAATTTCTGAAGCAGAAAATGGTTGACTAAAAAGCTGAAATGGAAGTAGTAAAAAAAGGATTAATCGGGGCATAGTATTATTATTTCAGGTACATTTTATATAAGCTAATTACGAAAATGCAACCTTATTTGCATTATTCAATTACCGCAGGTAGAAAATCACGAAAACTTTTGCGAAGTAGTCATTTTCATGCTTCAATTATTCAAGGTTTTTAGGGCTTGCCTCCCTATCTTTGCGCAAAATTTCAGAATAATTATGATTGTGAGGCTTTTGAAATCCTTTACAGCAGTTGCTTTCAGCTTGTTTTTACTGTTAGTTTCCGTTCCATCTTTTGGTAAAGAAGGGGGAAATGAGAAAAAGCAGAGTTTTAATGCACAGGAAGTCATTTTCGGGCATATTTTGGATGGCCACGAGTTTCACTTTTTCGATATTATCGTTAACGATAGCATTAAAAAACCCATGGGAATTCCGCTTCCCATTATTATTTATTCTACTCAACGCGGATTTAGTGTTTTCATGTCATCAAAGTTTCATCACGGACATGAATCTTATAAAGGATACAGAATTATAGATGAACATTTCCAGCACGAATTGGAGCAACAAGGAATTGATGTAAAGAAAGAAGGGTTGAATGTGGGAAAAATAATTGCTGTAACGGAGGCCGATCAACTTGACACTACTATTTCAATTCTTGATCTTTCTCTCACCCGCAATGTGGTACAGATGATTCTTGCTCTTACATTGCTTGTTTGGGTTATGATTTCTATTGCTAACCTATACAAAAAAGGTGCTGGCGTAAAAGTTGCTCCCACCGGTATGCAGAATTTAATGGAGCCCGTTATTACTTTTGTTCGCGATGAAGTAGCAAAACCAAACCTAGGGCATAAGTATGAAAAATATTTACCGTACTTATTAACTGTTTTCTTTTTCATTTTAATCAATAATATTTTCGGACTGATACCAGGCACCGCAAACGTTACAGGCAATATTGCTTTTACCGTTGTATTGGGTATTATTTCTTTTGTTGTCATATTAGCCAGTTCCAAAAAACATTATTGGGGACATATTTTTAATCCGCCGGGAATGCCGTTGGGTATTAAATTTATTTTAGTGCCGGTGGAAGTGTTGAGCTTGTTTATTAAACCCATGGCCTTAATTATTCGACTTTTTGCCAATATGGTGGCGGGGCATATTATCATCATCTGTCTTATTTCACTGATTTTCATTTTTGCAGGATTAAATGTTTATGCCGGTTGGGGAACTTCCATTTTCTCCATTGCATTTACAGTGTTTATTTATTTTATTGAAATACTTGTTGCATTCATCCAAGCCTTCATCTTTGCTATGCTTACCGCTGTTTTCATTGGACAGGCATACGAAGGAGAGCATCACGATGAAGCAAAAGCACATTAAGCGTTTTATTTTTTAACCAATAAATGTTCAATTATGGATTTATTTCTTTTAGATGCTGTAGCAAATGCAGGTGGCGCCATTGGTGCTGGACTTGCTGCAATGGGTGCTGGTATTGGCGTAGGTCAAATCGGTAAAGGAGCTGTTGAAGCTATTGCCCGTCAGCCCGAAGCTTTAAACGATATCCGTAGCAACATGATTCTTACTGCCGCATTGGTAGAGGGAGCAGCGTTGTTTGCTATTATCGTAGGTTTCCTTGCTATGGTTCTCTAATGAACTCACTACTGCATCCAAAGCACAGGGCGGCGGGTGCAGTTTATTATTAATTTTTCAAATTGATTTTATATGCATCCTCTTTTAAAACCCGAATTTGGTTTATTGATTTGGACTTTGTTGGCTTTTTTGATTGTCTTTTTTATTCTTAAAAAATTTGCTTGGCCGGCTATCCTTAACGGATTAAAGGAAAGAGAACAAACTATTGCCGATTCATTGGCTACTGCACAAAAAGTAAAAGAGGAAATGTCGCAAATGAAAAGTGAACACGAAGTGTTGTTGGCACAAGCTCGTGAAGAAAGAGCACTTATGCTTAAAGAAGCAAGAGAAACCAAGGAAAGAATAATCAGCGAATCAAAAGATCTTGCAAAAATTGAAGCTTCAAAAATTGTATTGGAAGCTCAAGCGGCTATTGAAGCACAAAAAATGGCAGCCTTAATTGCTGTAAAAAACCAGATTGGCAAAATGGTAGTAGAGGTTTCTGAAAAAATATTACGAAAAGAATTAAGTAATAAAGCAGCACAAGAGGAACATATTAACGGGTTGGTAAACGAAGTGAAACTGAATTAATATCCTTCGGTAAATAAATAATTTATGTCGAATATCCGGTTAGCTACACGATACGCAAAATCACTGCTCGATCTTTCCATTGAAAGAAATGAAATGGAACAAGTTTTTGCGGATATGCAATGGTTGCAAGCTGTTTGCAAAAGCAATCGCGATTTTGTAGTTCTTTTGCGAAGCCCGATAATTAAGTCCGATGCCAAAGAAAAAATTTTGGAGGCAGTTTTTGAAAATAAAATTAGTTTGTTGGTTACTTTATTTTGCCGCTTATTAATTCAGAAAGGAAGAGAAGGCGGGTTACCGGAAATATCCGCTGCGTTTATTAAACAATATAAAGCACATAAAAATATTCATACAATAACTATAACTACCGCAACTCCAATTGGTGAAGGGTTAAAGCAATCCATTGCGCAGCACATTCGCACAACAACGGAAATGAAAAATATTGAATTGGAAATGGTGGTTAAAGAAGATATCATTGGTGGATTTGTATTGCAAGTGGGCGACAATCTTGTTGACGCTAGTGTGTCGTATGATTTAAAAGCAATTGCAAGACAATTTGAAAACAACGATTTTATTTACAAAATTCGATAATTAGGTGTTTTTAAAAATAACCTTTAATTAAAATAAAAAGTATAACTTAAAATATGGTACAAATTAAACCCGAAGAAATCAGTGCAATCCTGCGGCAGCAGTTGAGCAATTTTAATGCCAGTGCAGATTTAGAAGAAGTAGGTTCTGTTTTGCAAGTGGGCGATGGTATTGCCCGCGTTTACGGACTTGGAAATGTTCGCTATGGTGAATTGGTTGAATTTGAAAGTGGAGTTCGTGCTATCGCACTAAATCTGGAAGAAGATAATGTTGGTGTAGTATTGATGGGAGAAACAGGAGGCATTCGCGAAGGATCAAAAGTTCGTCGTACAGGACAAATTGCATCAATAAAAGTAGGCGAAGGAATGGTAGGCCGTGTAGTTAATACATTAGGAGAGCCTATTGATGGTAAAGGTCCAATTACAGGAGAGCGATATGAAATGCCATTGGAAAGAAAAGCTCCAGGAGTAATTTTTCGTGAACCTGTAAAAGAACCGTTACAAACAGGAATCAAAGCTATTGATGCCATGATTCCCATTGGTCGCGGACAAAGAGAATTAGTAATTGGCGATCGTCAAACTGGAAAAACAGCAATCTGTATTGATACGATTATTAATCAAAAAGAATTTTTTGCAGCAGGGAAACCTGTTTATTGTATTTATGTTGCCATTGGTCAAAAAGCATCAACTATTGCAGGCATAATGCAAACATTGCAAGATGCGGGTGCCATGGATTATACAATTATTGTTGCAGCTTCAGCATCCGATCCAGCTCCGCTACAATTCTATGCACCTTTTGCCGGCGCAGCAATTGGAGAATTTTTTAGAGATACCGGAAGGCCAGCTCTAATTATCTATGATGATTTATCAAAACAAGCGGTGGCCTATCGCGAGGTTTCTTTATTGCTTCGTCGTCCGCCGGGCCGTGAAGCTTATCCGGGTGATGTGTTCTATTTGCATAGTCGCTTATTGGAGCGTGCCGCAAAAGTTATCAGCGATGATGCGGTTGCAAAAAACATGAATGACGTTCCCGACTCTATTAAACATTTAATAAAAGGCGGCGGTTCATTAACTGCGCTACCAATTATTGAAACACAAGCCGGAGACGTATCAGCGTATATTCCCACCAACGTTATTTCAATTACCGACGGACAAATATTTTTGGAAACCAACTTGTTCAATGCGGGTATTCGTCCTGCTATTAACGTGGGTATTTCCGTTAGTCGTGTAGGTGGAAATGCGCAAATTAAATCCATGAAAAAAGTGGCAGGTACTTTAAAATTGGATCAAGCCCTTTATCGCGAAATGGAAGCCTTCTCAAAATTTGGTGGCGATTTGGATGCGGCAACTAAAAATGTATTGGATAAAGGCGCCCGAAATGTGGAGTTTTTGAAACAACCGCAATACGCTCCTTTTACCGTTGAAAAACAAGTAGCCGTAGTTTATTTGGGAACCAATGGACTTATCAAAGATGTACCGGTAAACCGTGTAAAAGAGTTTGAAGAACATTTTTTGATGGAAATGGATAATAAATTACCGCACGTATTAGCCGAATTTAAAAAAGGAAATTTACCGGAAGATGGTCTTAAAAAGATGGTAGAGCTTTCCAATAGTTTGGTTCCTCAATACAAAAAATAATTTTTTAGAATATTCAGGATAAAGCGGCTTTCGGGCCGCTTTTTTTATTTTAATTGAAAAAAGTTAGATTTAGGTGTGGTATTATTAATAATATAAAAATTATTTTATGAATGAATTCACTCAAGTGCCGCCAGATAAAAATAAAAAACTTTGGTTGATGGCCGAAAGGCGAGTAAGGTTCAAATATAATTTAGCTGCCTATATTATTCTCAATACTTTTTTTTGGATTTTATGGTTTTTAACTGATGGCGATACGCATCAACCTTTTTGGCCTTGGCCCGTATGGCCAATGTTGGGTTGGGGAATTGGACTCGCATTTCATTATATGGGAGCTTATGTTTTTCCCAAAGATGATGCGATAGAAAAGGAGTATGAAAAACTTAAAAAGGAACAAGAAAAATAATTCCCCCATTGTTTTTGTAATCTAATTTATGTCAGCTATTATAAAAGTTGAAAATTTAACGAAGAGTTTCAGTGATATAAAAGCTGTTCAAAATCTTTCTTTTACTGTTGAACAAGGATCGGTGTATGGTTTTATAGGGCAAAATGGTGCTGGAAAATCTACCACCATTCGTATGTTACTTACGTTGGTAAGTCCCGATGTTGGAGAAATAGAAATTTTTGGATTATCCTTATCAAAAAACAGAAACACTATTTTACGAAAAATTGGAGCCCTCATTGAGCGGCCCGATTTATATAATTATCTCACAGCATTTGAAAATCTAAAATTATTTGCTGCTCTTAGTGGAGTAAAAATCAATAAGAATTACTTGATGAATCAATTACAACAAGTAGGATTAGACACAAGGGCTGATAGTAAAGTAAAAACGTTTTCGCAAGGAATGAAACAGCGGCTGGGGATTGCAATTGCGCTGGTGCACAATCCCGAACTAATTATTTTGGATGAACCAATGAATGGATTGGATCCTCAAGGTATTGCCGATATAAGACAATTGATTTTGAATTTGAGTAGGCAACAAGGAAAAACAATATTTGTTTCTTCTCATTTATTGAGCGAAGTAGAACAAATTGCCGATTCTCTTCTCATCATTCACAAAGGAGAAAAAGTAATAGAAGGCACAGTACAAGATTTGCTGAACCCGGAAGAATCAATGGTAGAGGTAGAAACAAAAATGCAAGACGAACTTATTAAGGGACTTACTGATTCACAATGGGTTTCTCGATTATATAAAAGAGAGGATGGAAAATTAATTTTTCGAATGAAAAAAAATGAAATGCCTGCATTTATTAGTGCCCTCGGTAATTTGCAGTTGCAGGTGTTTTCAGTTAGAAGAAAAAATTCGTTAGAAGATTATTTCTTATCACTCACTACACAATAGTATGTTGCAGTTATTAAGAGTAGAATTATTTAAAATCTTTTGCCGTCCGCGAACCTATATTGCGTTTGCAGTTATTACAGTTATAATTATACTTATTCAAGTGGCGTTGAAATATGGAGGTCGTGAATATGTAAATCTTTTGATGAGTAGTAGTTTGGGTGAAACATTTGAAGTGCCGATTTCGCAAATTTTAAATGGCTATTATATTTGTTTTCTCATATTTAATCTTTTGCTGATTCATGTTCCCATACTGGTAGCATTGGTTGCTGGAGATATGATTGCGGGAGAAGCCAATATGGGTACACTGCGACTTTTGGCCTCAAAGCCAATTGGAAGAACACAGTTGTTGATGGTAAAATTTATAGCCACTTGTGTGTACACATTTCTATTATTAATTTGGGTTGTCATCTTAGCACTCTTTGTTAGCGTAATAATGTTTGGCACCGATAGTTTGGTAGTTGCTCGAGAGCTTGAATTCAATATCATTGCTGCCAACGATGTGCTGTGGCGCTTTGCAGCTGCATTTTGTTTTGCTGCAGTTGGACTTATTTGCGTGGCAGCATTAGCGTTTATGTTTTCAACATTTGCCGACAATTCTATTGGTCCCATCGTAGCAACCGTTTGCGTAATAATTGTTCTTACCATTTTAACGCAATTGCAAATTCCTTTTTATGATGATACTATTAAACCATTTTTATTTACAACACATATGTTGGGATGGAAAGGATTTTTTTATGTGGAAGGACAAAATGGAGAAACTATTAAAGGATCAATAGACAATATTTCTGCCATTTGGAAAAGCGTAGCCGTGCTTTTCGGTTACATAGGATTGTTTTTATTTATTTCGATCAAACATTTCAAGAAGAAAAATATTTTAAGCTGATGTTATGAAGAGAGCAAGTTGGATTTTATTTCTGTTATTGTTTTCACGGTGTGCATATACTCAATCTGCTGAGGGGCTTTTGCAACAAGTACGCCAAAAGTTGGAATTAGTCAACGATTACGAAGCGAAAGGAAAGTTGAGAACTAATTTATTATTTATCAAAGCTCCGATTGTTTCAGTTCAAATTTTTTATAAAAAACCAAACAAGTTTAAAATAATTAATGAAAATGGATTTTCTTTTATTCCAAAAAGTATGGCCAATTTGAATTTGAATAAATTTTTTAGTTCAGTGGGTGATTATGAACTGCTGGATGGTGGAATAGAGGTAGGAACAAATTTGCGAGTAATAAAATTACTACCCATTGATGAAAATTCTGAATGGGTGCTTTCTGTATTATTTATAAATGAAAAGAATAAACTAGTTTATAAAATAAGAAATACTACTCGAGAATCCGGTACATATGAATTGCAGTTGACGTATGGAAACTTTATTGAATTTGGATTGCCTGATAAAATTGCTTTTTCGTTTAATACAAAAGCCTATAAACTTCCAAAAGGAATGACATTGGATTATGATATTGGGAATGATAAAGTGAAAAATTCAGGTGTTCCTAAAAAGGGTAATGTGGAAATATTATTTTCAACTTATAAGATTAACAAAGGAATTGCAGATGCTGTATTTGAAAATTAGTAAATCGTAGTTTTAAGCGTCTTCAATTTTTTCATCTTCAGTATTGCCTAAAGCCATTTTTGTCAATTGTTTTAATGGATTTTTTCTATTTTCTATAAATTCTTGACGGCAATTAATAATATCAATACATTCAAAAATTGCAGTTCTAAAAGAGGATTGGTCCGCCAAGTTTTTGCCGGCAATATCAAAAGCCGTTCCGTGATCAGGAGATGTTCGAACAACAGAAAGTCCTGCTGTAAAATTAACACCAGAACCTGCTGTTAATGTTTTAAAAGGAATCAAACCTTGATCGTGATACATGGCCAATACAGCATCAAAGCGATCTTGCAATTGACGAGCAAAAAAACCATCTGCACTAAAAGGTCCCACGGCCAAAATATTATTTTGCTTTGCATCTTTTATTGCAGGCTGAATAAATTCTTCTTCTTCTTTTCCAATCACACCCTCATCGCCGGCGTGAGGATTTAACCCTAATACTGCAATCTTTGGTTTTTCAATTCCAAAATCTTTTTTCAAACTATCGTTCAAAATGTTCAGTTTACTAAAAATGTTTTCTCGAGAAATATGTTTAGATACTTCGCTTACCGGTAGATGTTCGGTATTCAAAGCCACTCTAAAATTTCCCGAATACAACAACATTACTACATCAGCTGCACCAAAAGCAGTTTTTAAAAAAGGAGTATGGCCTGTAAAATTAAATTCATCACTCTGTACATTTTTTTTATGAATAGGGGCTGTAACCAATCCGTGAATTTCTTTTTTCGTTAAAGCTTTTGTAGCAGCTAATAATGATTTAACAGCATATCGGCCACCAACTTCGGTAAGTTGACCGGGAGTAATGTCTACATCTTCTTCCCAACAACTATAAAGATTTATTTGTTTTGGATTGATGCGCGATAAATCCTTCACCAATTGCCAGCTAAAATTAATTTCAGGAATTGTTTTACGGTAAAAGTTAAGTAGTTTGACAGAGGAAAAAAGCACAGGGGTACAATGTTCCAAAATACGATTATCCGAAAAAACTTTAATAATTAATTCAGTGCCAATTCCATTCAGATCGCCACAAGTAATGCCAATAATTGGTTTTGCCGGTTGGTGCATAAGTAAAAATATTGCCTGTAAAAGTACTGATTTTTAAAGAAAAATTTTAGACTTTAATTGAGTCAAACTTATCACTACTACTGATTTTGATTAGTAGCAATTACATTTGCAACAATGTATACATTGAAAAAGTCGCTGGGACAACATTTTTTGAAAGACGAAAATATTTGTAAAAAAATAATTGCTTCGCTTCCGGAAAATGCGGTTCAAATTTTAGAAGTTGGGCCCGGTGGCGGTGCGCTTACAAAATATCTTTTGCAGTTACCAAAAATTGATTTTAAGGCTGTGGAATTGGATGAAGAAAAAGTAGGTTTTTTATTAAATTCATATCCGCAGCTGAATGGAAAAATAGTAACTCGTGATTTTTTAGAAATGGAAAAGCCTTTTGAAAATGAGTTTACCGTTGTTGGAAATTTTCCATATAATATTTCCACTCAAATTATTTTTAAAATACTGGACTGGAAAGAATCGGTTCCTTGTATGATAGGTATGTTTCAAAAAGAAGTTGCACAACGAATAGTATCAAAAGAGGGCAATAAAATTTACGGCATATTAAGTGTGCTGGTTCAAACTTTCTATAAGGTGGAATATTTATTTGAAGTAAGTGAAAAATGTTTCAATCCTCCACCAAAAGTAAAAAGTGCCGTAATAAAATTAACTCCAATTGCCGAAAAAGTAAATATCAAAAGCGAAGCAAAGCTGAAACAATTAGTAAAAGCAGCCTTTAATCAACGACGAAAAACACTGCGCAATGCTGTTAGGGATTTATTTACTGTCGAAGTTCTAAAAAAAGAAATTTTTAATAAAAGAGCCGAGCAGTTATGTGTCCAAGATTTTGCCTTGTTAACTTTTGAAATGAAAGAAGCATAAATTTGAGTTGGTATGAAAAAAGTAATTATTACAGCTCTGGTGCACGAAAATCTGATTCATCAATTACAACAAAAAGGTTTTGAAACTTCTTATTTCCCCAAAATTGCGTATGAAGAATTATCTAATTTAGTTGAAGATGCTGAAGGAATAATTGTTACAGCGCGATTGCATATTGATCAACAACTTATTGAAAAGGCCAAAAAATTAAAGTGGATTGGACGTTTGGGTAGCGGTATGGAATTGATAGATGTTGCGTTTGCAGAAAAAAAAGGAATTATTTGCGTAAGTACACCGGAAGGGAATTCAAATGCCGTTGGTGAACATGCGTTGGGAATGCTTCTAAGTTTGATGAACAAAATAACGTCTGCACATAAACAAATTGAAAAAGGTGAATGGATACGGAATAAAAACAGAGGGATTGAATTATCAGGTAAAACTGTTGGTATTATTGGATTGGGAAATACAGGAAGTGCTTTTGCTCGTTTGCTAAAACCTTTTCGTGTTACAGTATTGGCTTATGATAAATATAAAGCAGGATTTGAAAATGAATTTATTCGTGAGTCGAGTTTTGAGCAAATTTGTGAGACCGCTGATGTAATCAGCTTGCATGTGCCACTAACAACAGAAACAAAGTTTATGGCAAATGAATCATTTTTTAATTCACTAAAGAAAAATCCATTTTTAATAAATACATCGAGAGGGAAAGTTGTAATCCTAAATGAACTTTTAGTTGCAGTAGAAAAAAATCAAATAGCTGGTGCGGCACTCGATGTTTTAGAAAATGAAAATCTATCCTCCTATTCAGCTGAAGAAAACAAAACGTTACAGTCTTTGCTGCAGAAACCGAATGTTGTTATTACGCCTCATATTGCGGGATATAGCCAAGAAGCTTTTTATAAAATGGGAACCGTGTTACTTGAAAAATTGAAATTGTAATCCTACAAAGTTGAATAATTATGTTTTTGTTAACAAACGAATTGACTGTTTCAAATTAGCTTCGACGAAACAATAGGTGTGGTAAAAAAAATAAGTTGTTTTTGGGTAGCTGCTTTTCTTCTTTTATCATGCAGCAAGTCATTAGAAGACAGGCTGGTGGGCGAATGGCGGTTATTGAGGAGTTATAATAAAGAACCTTTTGGAAGAGATTATTTTCAAACTGGGTTTCAAGAAGGAAAATTTAAATTTAACGAAAGTGGTATTGCCACTTATTATACAAGTACAGATACATTGAATGGGTTTTGGGAAACTGATTATTACTTCAAAACAGGTTACAATGGAGAATCAGAAAGGGAAAAGTATTTGCACCTTTACTTAGCCAATTTTCAAAGAAGCCAAATATTGTATTGGAAATTTGATGAATTCAATTTCAAAGAAAATTGGAAAATAATCAAAGCCGTTGATAAAAAGTTGGGATGGGATAAGCATTACGAATTTGAGCGTCAGTAAACCAAAATAGCTTCAATTTTTATTATTTCTTATCTTTGCTGTATATAATACAACGCTTCAGTTCCAACTGAGGCGTTGTTATTTTTTTTATTTTAACACAAAAGAATTATTTATGAGTGGGTTTAATTATGTAACCAATGATACGATGGAGCTGATGCGCGCTAAGCTACAACACATGAAAGGAGTGGAGCGTCCCGCTTCATCAAGAGCCATTGCCGAAGCCAAAGAAAAAGGAGATTTAAAAGAAAATGCTGAATACGATGCTGCCAAAGAAGCTCAAGGTTTGTTGGAAGCCAAAATTGCTCATCTCGAAGGCGTTCTTGCCACTACTAGAATTATTGATGAAAGCAGTATTGATACGAGTAAGGTTTCTATTCTTACAAAAATTTCGTTGATAAATTTGAATACACAAAAGCAAGTGGAGTATAAATTAGTTAGTGAAAATGAAGCTGATTTAAAATTGGGAAAAATTTCCATTACATCGCCCATCGGAAAAGGGTTGCTGGGTAAGAAAGTAGAAGATATTGTGGAAATACAAGCACCGGCAGGAATATTGAAATTCAAAATTATCAACATATCCAAATAGAGTGCAAAACATTTTTGTATCGATGTGTTACTTTTGAATACTGCCTTACATAAACCTGAAAGCCGAATGACAATCTTTTCAAAAATAATTACAGGAGAAATTCCAAGTTATAAAATTGCCGAAAGTGAACACTTTTTTGCTTTTTTAGATATTTTTCCGTTACGTGAAGGACATGTTTTAGTGGTGCCCAAAACAGAAGTTGACAAGCTTTTTGATTTGCCCGACGACTATTTAAAAGCCATGCTATTGTTTGCAAAACCCATCGCAAAAGCCATTGAGAAGGCTTTTCCTTGTAATCGATGCGGCATCACAGTTATTGGATTAGAAGTTCCCCATGCACACATGCATCTTATTCCAATAAATAATTCAAATGATTTAAATTTTAATCAACCCAAAATGAAATTGAGCGAAGAGCGGTTGAAGCTCATTCAAGAAAAAATAATTGCAGCACTTTAATAACTAACAAGGTTTTTATTATTGCTCTCAGCAAAAATTACTTCGCAGTTCGAATACGAGAAGAATTTTTAGCAACAAAATCACTCCATCCTTTTAAGGTTCCATTTTTAGTAACTAGTTTTTTGGATTGAAAGTGATGACAAACGGCAACAGCTAAAGCGTCTGATGCGTCGAATGAACTTATTTCTTTTTTCTTGATATTCAAAAGTCGTTGTAACATTTTCCACACTTGTTCTTTGTCAGCATTTCCATTACCAGCAATGGATTGTTTTATTTTTTTTGGGGCATATTCGGTAACTGGGATATTGAAACTCATTGCGGCAGCAATCGCAACACCTTGGGCTCTTCCTAGTTTTAACATACTTTGAACATTTTTTCCAAAAAAAGGTGCCTCAATGGCAAATTCGTTTGGGGAATGCTTTTCAATTAAAGCTTGTACTTTTTGGTGAATGAGTTTAAGTCGCTGATAATTATCTTTTTTTGGCGATAGTTTTAATACTCCCATTTCTAAAAGGGAAATAGAGGAGTCGGAAATTTTTATTAACCCAAAACCCATAATTATGGTGCCCGGATCGATTCCTAAAATTATTTTTGAATTCTTTAGCAAATGGAAAAGTATTTTTACAGGGTAAAGTCTATGAACAAAAATATCAAAATATTTTTCAATTATTTTCTGGGTCCTTTTTTATTGATCTGGTTTAGTTTTTCTATTTTTCACCAGATAAAAAATCAGTCCAATTTTTATGAATCGTGGATTTTTATAAAAGATTCATTTTTTAGTTCTGCAATTGTCTATCTTTTTTTTACACTTTTTTTGATGCTAGTGAATTGGTCGCTGGAAGCCTGGAAATGGAAAATTTCAGTTCAGAAAGTGCAGGATGTTTCATTTTTAACTTCGTGCAAAGCCATACTTTCCGGTGTTTCTTTTGCCGTTACACTTCCCAATAGAATGGGTGAATATTTGGGTCGAGCATTATATATGGAAGAAGGAAAACGAATGCGCATGATTGCCTTAACTGTTTTAGGTAGCATCAGTCAATTACTCGTAACACTTTATTTTGGGATATTGGGATTGTTGTTGTTTGGAAATATTTTATTTAAACAAACCAATTCTTTGTTTTCTTCCAATACAATGCTTTTGCTTTTCGCTCTTGGAATAGCTTCTCTTTTGCTATTAACCTTTTTTTATTTTCGACTTAGGTTTATAGTGCAAAGGATTGGAAAATGGAAGTGGGCACACAAATATTCGTATGTTTTGGAGGAGATGGAAAAAACGCCATCAAAATTATTGCTTCAACTATTAATAATTTCTACAATCCGGTATTTTGTTTTTTTGTTACAATATTATTTACTGTTTCAATTTTTTGGAGTAGCCATTAATGGATGGCACATCATGGGAGCCACCACTATTATGTTTTTTGTAATGGCCATTATTCCCACCATTGCCTTGTTCGAAGTAGTACAAAAACTGTTTGTTGCTAAAGAAATATTTTACTTTCTTACGCCCAACCTTTTAGGAGTTGGTTTTGTAACAACAACTATTTGGATGATCAATCTAATAATACCTGCGGCAATAGGAAGTTTGCTGATGTTACGGGGTTCATTTATTAAAAAATAAATATGAAGCGAATTCAACTGCTCGTTATTTTTTGTCTCGCTATTCTTTTTTTATCTTTTGAAAAAGTAAAGCAGGATAAAATAAACTGTTCCATTAAAAACAGCACTTATGGCGCAGGCGAGGAAATTTCTTTTAATGTTTTTTATGCGTTGGCAGGAATTTATGTGAATGCTGGGAAAGTTGTTTTCTCCAATAAATTGGAAACATTAAATAACCAACCGGTTTATCATATTTCAGGTGTGGGAAGAACTCATTCGTCATACGATTGGATTTATAAAGTGCGTGATATTTATGAAACATTTATTGATACGGCAACTTTACAACCATTAAAATTTATTAGAAATATTAATGAAGGAGGGTATAAAAAATTAGAAAATATTAGTTTTAATAAAAGCACAAATTCTGCAATAACCAATGACGGTGTTTATAAAGTTCCCGATTGTATTCAGGATGTACTGAGCGCCATTTATTATGCTCGCAATATTGATTTTGATAATTACAAGGTGGGCGATAAAATTCCGTTTCACTTGTTTTTAGACAATGAAATATTTAACATGCATATTCGATATTTGGGAAAAGAAATAATCAAAACACGATACGGAACATTCCGTGCTATTAAGTTTAAGCCACTATTATTAACAGGTACAATTTTTGAAGGGGGTGAAAAAATGACCGTTTGGGTTTCCGATGATAAAAATCATATTCCAGTGAGGATTGAAAGCCCCATCGTTGTGGGAACTATTAAAGTAGATATGATGAATTATAATCATATTCGTTACCCACTAAGCTCATTGGTAAAATTGAGGAATTCGTAGTATCAAATATCCTTCAAAGAAAAAATATCTTTCGATCTAATCCCTCTTTCTGTTTGTTGAATAGTACAACATTCGTGCTGTTTGTCGTGTTCAAAAAATAAAATGTAATCGTGGCGAACCGCATCATTTAAAAATGACTTTTTTTCTTGTAATGTGGTGAGTGGAAACATATCATACGACATAACATAGGGCAATGGAATATGTCCAACTGAAGGAAGTAGATCTGCCATAAAAACAAGGGTCTTTCCTTTGTATTGAATCTGCGGTAGCATCATGGCATCGGTATGTCCAAATACAAATCGTACTTGAATATTGGTTGAGAAATTTACCAAACCACCTTGTTCGGCATCGGTAGGAACAGTAATAAATTTCAATTGACCACTTTCTTGAATGGGTAAAATATTCTCTTTTAAAAAGGAAGCTTTCTCTCGTTCGTTGGGTTGTGTGGCCCACTGCCAATGATCTTTATTACTCCAATACACCGCATTATTAAATGCCGGAATCAATCTGTCGCCTTGTCGAATAATACTTCCACCGCAATGATCGAAATGAAGATGAGAAAGAAAAACATCGGTAATATCATCTCGATGAAATCCATAAGTTGCAAGTGATTTGTCCAATGTATCATCACCGTGTAAATAATAATGGCTAAAAAATTTCTCATCCTGTTTATCACCATTTCCGTTATCAACCAATATCAATCTATTGCCATCTTCAATTAACAGACAACGCAAAGCCCAAGAGCATAAATTATTTTCATCGGCAGGATTAATTTTATGCCAAATGCTTTTTGGTACCACACCAAACATGGCACCGCCGTCTAATTTAAAATAACCGGTATTGATTGAATAGAGTTTCATATCCTGATTTTCTTTTCAGCATTTTTAGTAAACCATAGCAACAATAATCCAAGTGTAAAAAAACTTATAAGTGCTAAAACAGAATTCCGTTGCGAACCCGTAATTTCTGTGATATATCCAAAACTGAACATTCCGATAACGATAGCAATTTTTTCAGTTACATCGTAAAAACTGAAAAATGAAACAGTGTCTTTCGTTTCGGGCATTAATTTTGAATAGGTAGATCGACTCAACGCTTGAATGCCACCCATTACAAATCCTACGATAGTTGCCAATAAATAAAATTGATTGATGCCGTGTTTGGGTATTTGAAAACCGGCTATACAAGCTACAATCCAAATTATTACACAAACCATTAAAGCATTTAGATTGCCGATTCGAGATGATAATTTAGCAACTGAAAAAGCTCCTGGAATGGCGATAAGTTGAATTATGAGTATTGCAATAATCAAGTTCTCGGTTGGGATGGCCAGCTCACTTTTTCCATAAAGTGTAGCGGCAAGCATAACAGTTTGAACGCCCATATTGTAGAAAAAAAAGGCGCAAAGAAATCTTTTTAATATGGGAAGATGAATGAGCTGATTCCAAACTTTTCTTAATTCTTTATATCCATTCGTAAGAAAATTATTTTGGTTACCCTCTCCCGCAGGAAGGGAATTTGGCAATCGATTTAATGAATAATTACCAAACCCAAACCACCAAATACCTACTAATAAAAAAGAAAGTTGTGCGGCAAATCCTTTTGATATTCCAAATTTATCATTCATCATTAAAAAAACAAAACAGATAATTTGCAATAAAACACTGCCAATGTAGCCGTACGCAAAACCGCGAGCACTTATTTTATCTCTGTCTTTGGGGGCTGCAATTTCTGGTAAAAAGGAGTTATAGAAAACGAGGCTTGACCAAAAACCGATACAAGCCAATATCATACAAGTCAACCCAAGTAATAGATTGGTTTGATTATAAAAAAATAATATACTGCACGAAATACTGCCAAGTGTCATAAAAAAACGAAGAAAGGATTTTTTATTTCCCTTAAAATCAGCAATCGAAGAAAGCAACGGAGATAAAAATGCAACTACCAAAAAAGCAGTTGCCAAAGCATAATTATATAATGAAGTGTTTACAAATTCTCTTCCAAATAGATGAACAATGTCGTTTGAGGTATTGTCATTTCCGTCGCCTGTCATACTTTCAAAATAAGCAGGGAAAATTGTGGAGGTAATAACTAAATTATATACAGAATTGGCCCAGTCATACATAGCCCACGCCTTTACTTCTTTTTTGGAAGCTGTTTGCATGTAGTTGGTTTTGGTGGAGGGAAAGATAAAGAATTAATTTTTATAGATTATTCCTTCCACTCAAAATGAAAAAAAACAGAATGGCTCCAACAATGATTCTGTACCAGCCAAAAAATCGAAAGCCGTGTTTTTGGAGATAGCCTATAAAAAATTTAATAGCTAGTAAAGCAACAATAAAGGCAACTATATTTCCGATAATAAAACAAGTTAAGTTTTGTGAACTTTCAAAAAGGATTGTAAATCCCTTTCTGGTTAGTTGATCATTTTTCCAGTCTTTCAAAAAAAGTGTATATCCCGTTGCCGCTAACATTGTTGGAACAGCAAGAAAAAAAGAAAATTCTGCAGCAAGCGATCGAGTTAACTTTTGTTGCATACCACCTATAATTGACGCCGCACTTCTACTTACGCCGGGAATCATGGCTATGGTTTGCCAACATCCAATAATAAATGCATTTTTAAAACTTATAGCTTCATCCTTTTCAATCGTATGAGTTTTAAAAATAGAATCGATAAATAAAAGAAAAATGCCGCCCAGTAACATAGTAATCGCTACAGTCAATGGGCTTTCCAGCAATGCGTCAATGGTGTCGGAAAAAAAAAGTCCCAAGCAAATAGCGGGCAAAACACCAATCAATAGTTTTAAATAAAATTGAAAATGATTACGATTTAGAAAGTTAGGTTGGAAAAATTTTTTCCAATACAAAACAACTACGGCTAAAATGGCTCCCAATTGAATTGACACTTCCATGAGTTTTGTAAATTCATCTTGGTGGATGCCTAATAAATAACTGCTGATGATCATGTGTCCGGTAGAGGAAATGGGTAAAAATTCAGTTAGCCCTTCTACAATGGCAGTAATAATTGCTTCTAAAATGGTCATGGTAAATTATTCAAGCAGGAAACAAAAAATGAATATTAGGATTTTGATTTTTTGAAAATAGCAACCACTTCAATAATCAAACCTAAAACAATTAAGATAGGCGCAATTGTGATTCGCGTAAAACTATACACTTCTTTTTCATTAAAAAAGGCAGGGTCCGTGCTTTTGCCGCCACTCATTAAATACACACCGGCTATCATAAAAAGCCCTCCCAATATCATCAATTTAGTGTTTTGCTTTTCAAAAAAAGGAGTTGACTTTGTTGTTGTTTTCTTGTCGGTCATATCAAAAATATTTAGTAGTGCAATATAATAAAAGCTTTTTTGGTGAATGCTTATTAGTGTTTAGTACAAGTCTTCCAGTTTCATTCGCAAATATTTTAACACACTACGATAGGTGCTGAAAAGCGTAATGCCAATACCCAATAAGATTAATCCTAATCCTAGAAATAATAGTGATTGTGTATCGTGGAGTTTCTTAAATCCGTCAAAAAAACTTTCGGCTAGAATAAGTAATAAATATACAATGCCGGTAGCAATAGTTCCACTGATGGCGCCATTAATAACAGCTTTTGCATTCAAAGGTTGAGCAATATGCCAACGAGTGGCGCCCACCATTTGCATTGTTTTTATTAAAAACCGATTACTAAACATGGCAAGCCGAATGGTGTTATCGATTAATATAATTACAAACATTGAAATGAGGAGTGCAACAACCATTAAAACAAAACCTGCTGTTTTAAAATTAGAAATCATTTTTCCTAAAATAGCAGTTGGGTATTTTACTTCATCCACTATGGAGAATTGAAGTATTTCAGATTGTATTGTTGATAAAATTGCAGAATCCAAATAATTTTCTTTTAGCGTAAAATCAATACTCGGTGGCAATAAGCTATTATCAATAAATTCAGTAAAGTCTTCCCCGCCAGTTTTTACCCATTCTTCTTTTGCCGCTTCTTTGTCGGTGTATGAAATTTTATTTACATAAGGTTGCTCAGCAATAAAATTTTGTAATCGTTGGCGAGCCGTGTCTTTAATATTTTGTTTTAGAAACACATGCACTTCTACACTTTCTTTCAAGTTGGTGATGAGCTTTCGTGAATTAATAGTAAGAATGCCTACAACTCCCAATAAGCATAATACCAACGTGACGCCAAGAATGGACATGAAGTAAGAAGGTTTGCCGCGTTTAATAGAAGCCTTTCCAGCTCGAACCATAATTTGAAAATTAAAAATTGAAAAAAGCCAATGCAGCAAAATAACGAATATAAAATGTCAATCAGTAAATTTGTGCTTATCAATTAATTTTTTATATGAATAAATTTACGAGTCTGCTGTTTATGTTTCTTGTAACGGGAGCAGCAAGTTCTGTTTTTGGGCAACCAGAAAGAGTTTCATATAAAATGGTTTCTCGTCAATTTGAGCAACACTATAATAATCACAATTACGATTCTATCTTTTTCATGTTTTCTGAAGAAACGAAAAAAGCGTTACCGCTGGAAAAAACAATTGAATTCTTATCCGGTTTAAATGCACAAGTGGGCAAAATTAAACAGCGTGAATTTTTGAAATATGAAAATGGAACATTTGCTGCCTATAAAACAAGTTTTGAAAGAGGGTTATTTACGGTTAATATTTCGCTGGATAACAGTTCAAAAATTAACGGATTATTTGTCAAACCATTTACAGATATTTCTTTACCGAAAATGGAACGGAATACAACAAAATTGATACTTCCCTTTAAAGATGAGTGGACAGTTTTTTGGGGCGGCGATAAACTGGCATTGAATTATCATGTGGATCATGTTGCCCAAAAAAATGCATTTGATTTTTTAATAACAAATGAAAAGGGAAAATCATTTAAAACCAATGGGAGCACGAACGAGGATTATTATGCTTTTGGCAAAGAAATTATAGCACCCTGCGATGCCGAAGTTGTGTTAGTGGTTGAAGGTATAAAAGATAATAAGCCTGGCGACTTAAATCCAATTTATGTACCCGGTAATACCATTATCTTAAAAACAGCAGCTAATGAATATTTACTTTTTGCACATTTTAAGCAACACAGTATTGTCGTTAAACAAGGGCAAAAAATAAAGCAGGGAACTGTATTGGGGCTTTGTGGTAATTCTGGTAATTCATCCGAACCTCATTTGCATTTTCATATTCAGAATGTGGAAAATATGAATATTGCCACCGGTGTAAAATGTTACTTTGACAAAATAATGGTGAACGGAGAAATAAAGTCAGATCATTCGCCCATTAAGAATGAAAAAATAAAAAACTAATTAGCAAAAGTTTCCTCCAACTTTATAAATTATGGAATACTCGTTTAGGAATATTGAAAAAAAGTGGCAACAAAACTGGAAGGATAACTTAGTTTATAAAGTTGAAAATAATACATCGCTTCCAAAATATTATGTGTTGGATATGTTTCCGTATCCAAGTGGTGCCGGTTTACATGTGGGGCATCCATTGGGTTATATTGCCAGCGATATTTATAGTAGGTACAAGCGACTGAAAGGATTTAATGTATTACATCCCATGGGGTATGATGCGTTTGGTTTACCGGCAGAGCAATATGCCATCGATCACGGAATTCATCCTGCAATTTCAACAGAAGAAAATATAAATAATTTTAGAAAACAGTTAGATAATATTGGTTTCTGCTACGATTGGAATCGAGAGGTGAGAACAAGTGATTCTTCTTATTATAAATGGACACAATGGATTTTTTTACAATTATTCAATGCTTGGTTTGATCGTAAAAAAAACAAAGCCGTACCTATTTCAGAAGTAGTAAAAATTTTTGAAACACACGGGAATAACAATGGCGAAGTACATTGTCCCGACTCGGTTGTAACATTTTCTGCAAACGAATGGAAGCTGTTTACGGAAAAAGAAAGAATGGAAATTTTAATGCAATACCGATTGGTGTATTGCGGTTATGGTGAAGTAAACTGGTGCGAAAAATTAGGGACAGTTTTAGCCAACGATGAAGTGATAAATGGATTGAGCGAAAGAGGAAGTCATCCTGTTATAAAGAAAAAACTACGCCAATGGTATTTGCGAATAACAGATTATGCCGATCGTTTATTAAGTGGGCTTGAGCAAGTTGATTTTAGCGAAAGCATGAAAGAAATGCAAAGCAACTGGATTGGAAAAAGTAGTGGTGCTGAAATTAATTTTGCTGTACAAACTACTAATCCTGCTTATCAAAAAACTCCACTTGTTGTTTACACTACTCGTCCCGATACCATCTTTGGTGTTGATTTTATGGTGGTAGCTCCCGAACATGAATTGCTTTTACAAATTGTTACGGATTCACAAAAAAAATCAGTGGAAGATTATATCACTTTGGTAAAAAGTAGAAGCGATCGCGAACGAATGGCAGAGAAAAAAATTACCGGTGTTTTTTCAGGCGCTTCGGCTATTCATCCATTTAACGGGAAACAAATTCCTATTTGGATTAGCGAATATGTTTTAATTGGTTATGGCACAGGAGCCATTATGGCCGTGCCTTGTGGCGATCAACGCGATTTTCTTTTTGCCAAACATTTTGCAATTCCTATCACCAATATTTTTGGAACACAGTTCAATAATGAAGAAGCGAATCAAGCTAAAAATGTGTTACTTGAAAATTCAGATTTTATAAATGGAATGACTACACAAATTGCATCCGATTTGGTAATTGAAAAATTAGCAGAAAAGAAAATGGGAAACCGAAAAGTGAATTATAAAATTCACGATGCCGCATTTAGTCGTCAGCGCTATTGGGGAGAACCTTTTCCAATTGTTTGGAAAAATGGAACTGCAGTTGCACTTTCAGAAGATCAACTTCCGGTGCAACTTCCAAACATGAAAGAGATACTTCCAGGATTAGATGGCGAAGGTCCATTGTCAAATCTCAATGAATGGAAAAATTTTGATCGTGGTGTACGCGAAGTAAATACGATGCCTGGATATGCTGGATCTTCTTGGTATTTTTTACGATACATGGATCCGAAAAATGAAAAAGAATTTTGCAATCGTCAGATTTCTGATTATTGGGGACAAGTAGATTTATATATCGGAGGCACGGAGCACGCCGTGGGTCATTTGTTGTACAGCCGTATGTGGACGAAATGCCTTTTCGATTTAGGATTTATTGGATTTGACGAGCCGTATAAAAAATTAGTCAATCAAGGAAAAATAGGAGGCGACTCCAGAATTGTTTATCGAATTCACGGCACCAATCAATTTGTTTCCGAAGGATTAAAAGAAAAATATGAAACAGATGAATTACATGTAGATGTAAATATGGTGAATGGTAAAGAATTGGATTTGAAAAAATTTAAAAGTTGGAAACCCGAATTTAAAAATGCTAGTTTTTTATTGGAAGACGGAAAATATTTATGCGAATCTCGATTGGAGAAAATGAGCAAACGATATTTCAATGTTGTGAATCCCGATGAGGTAGTTGAAAAATATGGAGCCGATACATTTAGAATGTATGAAATGTTTTTAGGACCCGTAGAACAAGACAAACCGTGGGATACCAAAGGAATTGAAGGTGTTCATCGCTTTCTAAAAAAATTATGGCGATTATTTTATGAAGATCAAAAAGGGAAAAGATGGACAATTGAAAAAGCAACCGAACCCGAGCTGAAAGTGTTGCACAAAACCATAAAGAAAGTAGAAGAAAATACAGAACGATTTAGTTTTAACACGGGTGTAAGTGCGCTAATGATTTGTGTAAACGAATTGACAGAATTGAAATGTTATAAAAAAGAAATTCTCGAACCGCTACTTGTTTTGTTGTCGCCATATGCACCGCATATTACAGAAGAATTATTTCACGAATTGGGAAATACAACTACCATTTTAAAAACATCATTTCCAATATGGGATGAAAAATATTGCACCGAAGCCGTAAAAACATATCCTATTGCCATTAACGGAAAAACGAGAACTGAAATTACGATTCCATTAGAAGCTGACCAGCAGCAAGTTGAAAACATTGTTTTGCAAAATGAAAAAGTAATGAAGTGGTTGGATGGGAATCAGCCTAAAAAAATCATTTATATAAAAAACAAAATGATTAATCTCGTAGTTTAAGCCCTTTTCAATTTACGCTGCCGGTATTTAATTTTACTTTTTATATAATTACTCAACTTGTAATTTTTTAGTATTTCTTCGGGAATATATGCCGCCCCTTTAATTACACCAATACATTTAGGTTGATTGCAATAGCAATTAAAAGTATTTGCCATCTCCCACTCAGTGGAGGGATAAAAAAAAGTAAACTCTTCGCCAACAGCAATATTCCGTAGTGCAAATACTTGAAATGTGGAAGTATCGAAAAAGCAATTGGGGTTGCAGCCATGATTTATATATTGCAAAAAATAGGGATGAAGTGCAATGTGCTTCTTATTGGCTATTTGTACGGTTAAGTACGATGCTTTTTCCGAAATAAATGCAGGACTAAACGGGCTTATGCTACTTCCTTCCAAAAACGCAGACAAGGAAAACAGCATTTTCTGCCCAGAAGTATTACTTTTTCTTATTTCTGCAAAATGGTGATTACTAACAATTTCGTAATCGTTGCTTTCGGCAGGATTTAATGACATATTGGGTGTTGTAAGTAAGTAATAATAATATGAATGTATAAACAATTGAATAGTTCTGCAAAAACTTTATTCCACATAAAAAAATGGGAAGGTTCTTTTCCCTAAAATTGATTTTTTTTTGTTTTTTTTCTTCGTTTTGTCCAAGTATTGAAAAATTCATTATCTTACGCAGCGTATTATTATAATAGAATTTTTAAACCCAAAACACAAGCTGCCTATGTCAGTTTTTTACACAATTACTAATACTGGAAATTTCAGAAGTAATTTAAAAAGTATAAAGAAAGCCGCATTACGGATTTTTGTTCCTGTACTGATTGCAGTGCTTGCTACACAAGTGTCTTTTGCGCAAGAAAAAAATAAGACAACAACTATTTCCGAAAAAGCAAAAGCCGAATGGGTAGAGCAAAACGGTGGCGAAAACAGTAAAGCTGTATTGCTTGCAAATAAAAATGCAGTTACTCAGCAGCAAACAAAAATTTCCACACACGGCGTTGTGTCCGAAGTTTTTTCTAATGCAAAAGGAGGATTTAGTTATCGCATACTTGATGGCGAAAAACAAATTTTGGAACAAGAAGTTGTTTCTGGTTCTGATGCCAGTGTAAAAAATAGACAAGAGGCAGAAAGACAAGGACAACAAGCAGTTGCTATTTATAAAGAAAAACAGAATTATTCCATTGCTGAATTAGCGTCTGAAATTTTATACCAAAACAATGTTACAAGAAGTGGTTCGGGCGGCATTAATTTCAGCACCGCAGCTCTTTGTACTTATACTGGTGTAGTAGAAACTGGTGACCCACAAATAACCGGTCGTATTTATCGTGATGGTGTTGCCTCTACTTGTGCAGCCCCAAAAACCTGTCCCGCAGGTACTCCTTTCGGAACAGCCAGCTTTAATTACGATCCAATCACTATTTCCAATACAACCGGCAGTAGCCAATGTGTTACAACAACCATCCAGGTTACAGGAGGTGGTGTGCAAATGCATGCGGTTGCTTATTTAGGAAGTTTTAATCCGGCCAACCAATGTCAAAACTATTTGGCAGATTGTGGCTCAAGTTCTGTCGGAGCCGCTGTAACTTTTTCCTACACTTTAGCGGCAGGTGCAACCGTGGTGATTGTTGTTTATAATCCCATTGCTGGAACAGCAACTACAAATTATACCGTAACAGTTGATGGATTAACCTGTGTGGGAGCTCCTCCAACAGGCCCCATCACAATTACATCGCAACCAGTAAATGCGACTGCTTGTCCTGCTACCAATACAAGTTTTACAGTTGCAGCAACTCCTGTTGGAGTTAGTTATAACTGGCAAGAAGATCGCGGAGCCGGTTGGGCTTATTTAGCTAATGGCGGTGTGTATTCCGGTGCTACGACCGGTACACTTAATTTAACAGGTGTAACCACTACCATGAACGGGTATAAATATAGATGTGTACTTGTTTCAACCGGGTTACCGGCTATTTCCAATGAAGTAACCTTGACGGTTCCTGCAGCTCCAACTTCAACTGGAATTGCGCCTACTTCAGCAGCCATCTGTCCCGGTGGTTCGCAACAATTATCAGTTACTGCGGTAACTTCACCTACAACTGTTTCTACTTCTTCAGGCACTATTGCGGTTGTTATCCCGGATGCTACTGCTGCCGGTGTTACTCATACAATCCCTGTTTCGGGTATTCCTGCAGGTGTAACTGTTTCATCAATCAGCGTAAACTTTAATATTAGTCATACATGGAATAGCGATTTAGTCATAAACCTAATTGCTCCAAATGGTAAAATTTTAAATTTGGTTAATCAAAGAGGTGGAAGCGGTGATAATTTTGTTAATACCGTAATTAGTTCAACTTCTACTACATCTTTAGGAACGGGAACATCGCCATTTACAGGCACATTTGCTGCCGATGGAATTCTTAATACAGGTCCAACTGGAATGCTTTCCAACGTAAATGGGTTCTCAAATCTATTCTCGACTCCAAATGGTGATTGGAAACTCGCATTTAGGGATCTATGGGGTGGAGATGAAGGCACTCTCACTTCTTGGTCAATTGATATTACATACGGAACGGGTGTTGGTGGAATTTGGACTCCGATTACGGGTTTATTTACCGATGCAGCTTTGACAACGGCTTATACAGCCGGAACAGCTGTTGCATCTGTTTATGCTTCACCTGCTGCTACTACAACTTATAGTGTAGTACAAAGCAATGGTACTTGTAATTCACCGGCTTCAACAGCGACAATTACTGTTAATCAAGCACCGACAATAACAACACATCCTGCGAGTGGTTTGGGTTGCGTGGGTTCATCAAAAACATTCACTGTATCAGCTACCGGAACCGCTCTTACTTATCAATGGCAAGTGGATGACGGTACGGGTTTTGTAAACTTAACCAATACGGCACCTTATACCGGCACTACCACGGCTACGCTTACAATTAATCCGGTGGCACTTTCACAAAATGGATACAAATACAGAGTAATAGTAAGCGGAACTTGTTCGCCGGCTGCTACTTCTAACGAAGCAGTCTTTACGGTAAATTCATTACCGGTTATTACAGCAACCCCCGATGCACAATGTTCTCCTGTTGCATTAACTGCTGCCGGTGCCAATACCTATACATGGTCACCTGCTGGTGGCTTAAGTGCTACTTCGGGTGCAACAGTTACTGCTACAGTTACTTCAAATACTACGTATACTGTAACTGGTACAAATACAGCAACAACTTGTTCAAATTCTACAACGATTTCAGTAGTAGGAAAACCATCAGCACCAAGCTTGTCACCTTCTTCTGCAACTATTTGCTTAGGAGGTTCTCAACTGATTAGTGTTGGCGGAACACAAGGATTTACAAATGCTGCTACTATTTCAATCCCAGATAATGGCCTTACATCACCTTATCCGTCTATAATTACTGCAAGTGGATTGGCAGTTTCTGGAGTTACAGTTAAATCTGTAACACTTAATAGTTTTTCTCATACTTGGCATTCCGATTTAGATTTCGTACTTGTTTCTCCAGCAGGAGTATCTGTTATTTTAATGTCCGATGTAGGGGGAGCCACCAATACTACACCGGGAAGAACCTATACATTTGATGATGCTGCCGCTGCTCTTATGACTACAGGTAGTAACCTTGCGGGAACTTACAGGCCAACAAATATTGGCGCAACGGATAATTTCCCTGCACCGGGTCCTGGTTCATTAACACAGGCAACACCAACATTATCGATGTTTGGTTCGGGTAATCATAATGGTTCTTGGAGATTATATGGAATTGACCAATATGCAGGCGATCAAGGAACAATTAGCGGATGGACTATAACATTTGCTACCGGAGGTTCTACAGTAAACTTTACGCCAACTACTGGCTTGTTTACCGATGCCGCTTTAACAACTGCTTATACAGGAACAGCGGTAACAGGAGTTTATGCTTCTCCTGCTGTAACCACAACGTATACTGCAACATCTAGTAACTCTGGCCCTGGCCCAGCCACAGCCAACTATACATTTAATTACACTGGTGCTGCTATTTCAATTCCAAGCAGTGGCGTTGCTACACCATACCCTGCACCAATCACGGTAACTGGAATGCCTGCTAATGCTGTAATTAAATCAATTACATTAAATGGTGTGACACATACATGGCCTTCAGATATTGATGTATTGCTACAATCTCCATCTGGAACAAATGTTACTGTTATGTCTGATATTGGTGGTTCTTCTGCAATCAGCGGTAGAGTATATACATTAGATGATGCTGCAGCAGCTAATTTGACTAGCTCAAATAATGCTTCCGGTACTTATTTACCAACAAACAGTGGTGCAACAGATAATTTCCCTGCACCGGGTCCGGGTAGTATTACTCTTGCTACACCAACACTTTCCTTGTTTGGAACTAGTAACAACGGAACATGGAACTTATATGTTATTGATGATGTGGGTGGAGATTCAGGATCTATCACAACTTGGAGTATTACATTTACTGTACCATCTACACCTACAGTTTGTACATCGCCGCCAACTTTGTTAACGGTTACGGTACATACACCGATTGTAATTTCATCACACCCAGTAAATACAACTGTATGTAGTGGTGGTAATGCAGTCTTTAGTGTAACTGCTACTGGAACAATACAAACCTATCAATGGCAAGTAAGTACCGATGGTGGGTTGACTTGGTCGAATGTTGCAAATGCAACTGCGAGTTCTTATACAGCTACCAATGTTCAAACAACAATGAACAATTACAGATATCGTTGTGTAATATCTAGTCTTGGTTGTGGTGCAAACAATTCCAACGCAGCTACACTTATTGTAAATCCATTACCAACTGTAGCATTGAGTTTGAACCCAGTTGGTCAAACACAATTACGTCCAGGTTTAGTAACCAGACTTACTGCTACGTCAACTCCTGCAGGAGCTAGCTATCAGTGGTTTTTGAATGGTGTTGCACAACCTAATATTACAGGTGCTACTTATATTGTAGATGCTTATCATTTGGGATCTTATTCAGTACGAGTTACGGATATAAATGGTTGCGTGAGTACAACTGGTTCAGTATTATTTACAGCACTGGCTTCATCCAACTTGTTTATTTATCCAAACCCAACAAGTGGTGCGTATGCTATTACTTATTACATGCCTCAAGTTAATTCACCTATTACTATCAATGTAATTGATATGAAAGGAAGAATTATTGAAGTAAGGAACGCTGTTACAACAGCACCGTATACTAAATTTGATTTTAGTAATAGTAAATTGGCAGTTGGTGTTTATGTAATTGAATTTCGTGATCCAGGTGGAGATAGATTAGCAGCTGGAAGATTAGTGGTAACTGCACATTAATTAACAACAGAATTATTTTTCAAAGTCCCGCTATTTGGCGGGACTTTTTCATTTTTAGTTTTTATAATTGTTTAGTTTTACAACATAATCTGTTTCATGAGCAATGATAATTTGAATAGTAAAAAAGAAAACTTAACAGAGGAAGAAAAAGTTTTTGAAAACAATATTCGGCCTTCTCATTTACAAGATTTTGCAGGACAAACACAAACTATTGAGAATCTTAAAATTTTTATTAAGGCGGCAAAATTGAGAGGAGAAGCGTTGGATCATATTTTATTTCATGGACCTCCTGGTTTAGGGAAAACAACTCTTTCCCGAATTATTGCAAATGAGTTGGGGGTTAATATCAAAGAAACATCTGGTCCCGTAATTGAAAAGGCTGGTGATTTAGCCGGATTGCTAACTAACCTTGAACCCAATGATGTTTTATTTATTGATGAAATTCATCGTTTAAGCGCGGTAGTAGAAGAATATTTGTATGCCGCCATGGAGGATTATCGTATTGATATTTTAATAGACAGCGGCCCCAATGCACGAAGCGTTCAAATTAATTTAAATCCATTTACTTTGGTAGGAGCAACCACAAGAAGTGGATTGTTGACAGCTCCATTGCTTTCTCGCTTTGCAATAAAATCGAGATTGGAATATTACACAGCCGATGTATTGAATAAAATCATTTCTCGTTCTGCTACAATCTTGGAAACTAAAATTTCAAAAGAAGCCGTTGCGGAAATAGGAAGAAGAAGCCGAGGCACTCCAAGAATTGCGAATAGTTTATTGAGAAGAGTGAGAGATTTTGCACAAGTATTGAACGACGGAATAGTTGATATAGGCATTACCAAACATGCGTTGCAAGCATTGAATGTAGATGAATACGGGTTGGATGATATGGATAATAAAATTTTGATAACTATTATAGAAAAATTTAAAGGAGGCCCCGTGGGTATTGGCACTATTGCAACAGCCGTAGGAGAAGAGGCCGGAACATTGGAAGAAGTTTACGAACCTTTTTTAATTCAGGAAGGATTTTTACAACGCACTCCACGCGGAAGAGAAGTAACGGCAAAGGCGTATGAACATTTGGGAAAAACAAATCCAGGAACTGCAGGTAGTTTATTTTCTTAATTAAGATTTTACTACCAATCTAAATCCATTTCCATGAATATTTACGATTTCAATCTTTTCATCCTCTTTTAAATATTTGCGCAGTTTGGCAATATACACATCCATGCTTCTTCCATTGAAATAAGTATCGCTGCCCCATATTTTTTTCAAAGCTTGATCTCTTGGCAATAAATCATTCAAGTATTCGCAGAGCAATCGCAATAACCCACTTTCTTTTGGCGACAAAGTATGCGTAATATTATTTCGAGTAAGATGACGAAGCTTTGGGTTGAAATGATAACTCCCCAAATCGAACTCAAGGTTTTCTGATACTTTATTTAATTCTTCATTTCGTTTTAAGATAGCTTTGATTTTTAGCAGTAATACTTCGCTGTCAAAAGGTTTTGTAATATAATCGTCGGCACCTAATTTATATCCATGAATAATATCTTCTTTCATCGTTTTTGCACTCAAAAAAAATAAGGGAATATCAGGATCTACATCTCGTATTTCTTCTGCCAACGCAAAGCCATCCATATTCGGCATCATTACATCTAACAAACAAAGTTCAAATTTTTCTCGATGAAATGCCGCCAATCCCAATCGACCATCTCGTTCGAGTGTTACATCATAATCATTCAACTCAAGATAGTCTTTCAATACCTTTCCAAGATTGGTATCATCTTCACATAATAATAGTTTGTGTTTTTTAGTATCCATAAATATGATTATTTATACGAATAAAGTTAAATCATTTGAACTAACTGAAACAATCGTACTAATATTTTGTTAAGAAAGCGAGAGTATTCCTTTCTGTACTTTTGTAAAAATGTTTTGTAATGGCTATCCATCTCACTCCAGATAACCGGTTAAAAAAATTAATTGTTATTGGCGATCGGGTATTGATAAAAATTTCTAAACCCGATGAGAGAACAGTGAGCGGACTTTATTTACCTCATGGAGTTCAAGAAAAAGAAAAAGTGCAGCAGGGTTATGTTATTAAAACAGGTCCCGGATATGCCATTCCTGTACCAGTAGAAGATGAATCTTGGAGAGGTGAAGAGGATCAAGTAAAATATGTTCCATTGCAAGCAAAAGAAGGCGACCTCGCCATTTTTTTACTCAGCGGTGCAACGGAAGTGATATATGAAAACGAAAAATATTTTATCATTCCGCAAAGTGCAATTTTAATGTTGGAAAGAGAAGAGGACTTATAGAGAATCTAATTCCAACTCACACATCCGCTTTTGTCAATCTCAATTTTATTTTCGGTTTGAAGAAATTCAAGCACCTTCCAAATTTTTTCTTTTTTGATTCCTTTGAGCTGTTGTAGTAATTCTTTTGTAGAAATCGATTTATGCTGAACTGTAGCTTTAATAATACTGCTGATTTTTTCAAAATCTTCTTTAGTCAAATCCATTTTTTTTCGACTCATGCAATTATCACAAATGGCACAATCTAATATTGTATCATCACCAAAATAATTTCCAATTATCTTACTTCTACAAACGGATGATTCTTTTATGAACTTTACAATAAAATCCACGCGTTGCAGAAATATTTTTTTCCTTGTACGGTATGAAGTTGTGTTGATAGAAAAATCACTTATCTTAATTCTATTTTGCAACAAGAATAATTGTGGACTATCCTTTTGCGGCACATAACATACAATCCCATAATGATGTAATTGAACTAATTGCAGTTTGATTTCTGAAATATCTTTTTTTGTTTGAATGGCAATAAAAAGTTCAGAAATGGAAGCCGGAAAATCAAAAACACCTTCGTAACTACGTAAAATAATTTTTATCGTTTTTTCTAATTGGGGATTTGATTTTTCGAAATCGTTTAAAGATTTTTTATCGGTAGTAAATTGTAAAGTGGAGGACATAAAAACCTGCTCATTGTACGATAGCCAGCCCTCTTGCTCTAACGCTTTCAAAGCATACAATACAGTAACATTGTTTAATTTAAATTTCTTGCAAAAGTCACTTGTGTCGAAATTAAAATATTGCCCCGCTCCGCTATCTGCCGGAATTTGTAAATAATTAGCAATGCCTTGGTATACTTTTTTTATATCATCTGATGATGGGAAACGTATGCTGGCCATATTCTTGAGCTCATCAATATCTTGTCTCTGATAAAGTAAAACAGCAAAAGATTTTTTACCATCTCGGCCTGCCCGTCCCGCTTCTTGATAATAACTTTCTAAACAATCGGGGACATCCATGTGAACGACTGTTCTAACATCGGGTTTATCAATACCCATTCCAAAAGCAGAAGTACAAACCAATACTCTGGTTTTATTTTGAATCCAATCTTCTTGTTTAGTATTTCGATCTTCTGGCGTCATTCCGGCATGGTAAAAGGTAGCGTCAATATTTTGCAATCGCAGCAATTCGCTAATTTCTTTTGTTCTTTTTCTGCTGCGACAATAAACAAGACTGCTTCCCGAAACATTATTTAATATCTCAATCAACTTGTTACTCTTCGATTCAGGGTTAAAAACGCTATACGATAAATTGTGTCGATGGAATGCTTGGCAAAATATTTTTTCTTTTTTAAAAAGAAGTTTTTTGCAAATATCTTTTTGTACTTCTACGGTAGCCGAAGCGGTTAGTGCAAGAATTGGTACCTGTGGGATTACTTCTCTTATAGCTGCAATTTTTAAATAACTCGGACGAAAGTCATAACCCCACTGAGAAATACAGTGTGCTTCATCTACTGCAATTAATTTTACTCCCATTCCGGGTAAGTATTCTTTAAATAAATTAGTTTCCAGTCGTTCGGGCGATACAAATAAAAATTTGCAATTGCTGTTTGTCGTTAGGCGTAAAATATTTATGATTTCTTTGCGCGGCATTCCGGATTGAATTGAAAATGCCGTTATGTTTTTTTTTCGAAGACTTTCAACCTGATCTTTCATCAATGCAATAAGCGGTGAAATAACTAAACAAAGTCCATCTTTTGCCAATGTTGGAATTTGGTAGCAAAGCGATTTTCCTCCGCCGGTTGGCATCAAAGCAAGTGTATCTGCCTCAGAAAAAATAGATTCAATAATTTCTAATTGTAATGGCCTAAAGGAATCGAACTTCCAATATTGCTTTAGTATTGCATGAAAATTTGGGGACATGTTTTAAGAATCCGATTCGTCAAAGTAGAAAATGTGGTACAAGTTAAACAACCTTTTTTACAAATAATCTACCGGAATTTATTGCCAACACTACATCACTTAACCCCATTACTAATGCGCTGAAAGTGGGTGTTAAAAAACCAAGTGCTGCAATAGGTATTGCAACTATGTTATACGCAAAAGCCCAAAAAAGATTTTGTTTTATTGTCAAATAAGTATGCTTTCCCAAACCCAGTGCAGTTGGTAATTTATTTAATCCATTATTCATCAGTACAACTTGGGATGTTTGCATAGCGATATGTGATGCATCGCTCATGGAAATACCAATTGTAGCTTTTGCAAGTGCAGGTGCATCGTTAATGCCATCGCCAACCATTGCCGTGGGAGTTTGTAAATTAAGAGCAGTTATTTTTTGTAATTTTTGTTCTGGACTTTGCTCTGCAAAAATTTCATCAATGCCTAGCTTTTGAGCAATCTGTTGACATTTTCCCAACTTGTCGCCGCTTAATAAAATAGTTTTAATGTTTTTACTGTGCAAATAGTCAATTACTTTTTTTGCCTCAGGACGAAGCTCATCGCTTACATCAATCCAACCAAGAAGAGTATTGTTTTTTAATACATATAAATTATGCGAAGAATCTGTTGTAAAATTAGTTACCGATTTATAGGAAACGGCTTCATAAATATTTTTCTCCATATCTTCACCCTTCAATCCACTCCCTTTTATTTCTTCAATTTTTTTCCAACGAATTTCATTTTTCATTTTCCATTCTCGCGCAATACACTTTGAAATAGGATGGTTGGAATATTTTACAAGCGAAAAAACTATTTGTTTGAATTCTTCAGAGGAGACATCGTTGTGTTTAAATTTATCTATTGAAAATTCACCGGTTGTTAAAGTTCCTGTTTTATCAAATACTACTTGTTTTAAATCTTTAAACAATTCCAAGCTTGTGGCATTACGAAAAAGAATTCCGTTCTTGGCAGCACGCCCCAATCCCACAGCAATAGCTGCTGGTGTTGCAAGGCCCATAGCACAAGGGCAAGCAATTACTAAAACCGCAATACTGCGCATTAATGCAGTTGTAAAATCTGGAAGTATCAAAAGATTAAAGAAAAAAGTAAGTACTGCAATGCTTAAAACTACCGGAACAAATATGGCGCTTATTCTATCGGCCAATTGCTGAACGGGTGGTTTTTCGCCTTGGGCTTGCTTTGCCAATTGCAAAATATTAGAGAGGACTGTATCGTTGCCTACTGCTGTTACTTGTGCTTTCAAAGTTCCATCTGCAAGCAGACTTCCTCCAATTAAAGTTTCTTTTATTGTTTTATAAACCGGAATACTTTCACCAGTGATGATGGATTCATTCACTTGTCCTTCTCCCCAAAGTATTTTGCAATCAATGGGTATTTGCTCACCACTTTTAATTAATACTAAATCGCCTACTCGTAATTGTGTATTCTCAATTGGAAAAATATGTTCGTAATGATTATCGTCATAAGCAATCATATTCGCCATTAATTTTTGTGATTTGGCTAATTTGTTTAACTCTCTTTGCGTTGATTGAACGGAATAATCTTCAAGCAGATTGCCCATGAAAACAAGCGTAAAAATAGTGGCCGTTGTTTCATAAAACATAAAATTTTCCGGTTGACCAATTAGCGTTCCATATAAGCTATAAATGAAAGCAGCAGTAGCGCCCAACGAAATCAAAACATTCATATTGGGCAATTTGTTGCGCAAACTTTTCCAAGCACTTTTTCCAAAAAAAACCATCCCAATTCCGTACACAGGTATTGTTAAAGTAAGTTGAACCAAAGGATTTGTTAACCAATGAATATGTAATCCAGGAATCATGTGCAACATCAATAGCAGTGTGAAAGGCAAACAGAAAATAAATCGTTGTAGATGCGAAAGTGTGAATTTTTTTCTCAGATTTGTTGCGTTTGATTGGTTCGCAATAGTATAGCCAAGATCATTAATTCCCGTTACAATTTTAGGTAGATTGTTGTTGTCGTTGGGGATTTCAAAAGAAACGTCTCCACTAGCAAAATTTATTTTTATATTTTCTAAACCTTGCTTTTCAAGATATTTATTTATCAGCAATGCACAGTTGCTGCAATCCATCCCTTCCACTTTCCAACGAATTGTATCCATAATATTATTTGCAGTTGAAAAAAATAGAGTTATACAAAATTATCCAATTAATTACCTCCAATATATTTTATCGTAAATTAACTTTTACAGCATGATGCCAATCAGCCAATATCTTTGTAAAGTGGAAATAATCATCAATAAAGAAAAGATACACGAAGCAGCTATTCAGTTTTTGGATCTTGTCGGCAATAAAAAAATAGTTGCCTTTCAGGGTGAATTAGGTTCAGGAAAAACTAGTTTTATCCATGCACTTTGTAGTGTAAAAAAGGTAAAAGATTTAGTCAGCAGTCCCAGTTTTTCTATCATCAACGAATATGAATTTATAGAAGCAGGGGAAATCAGAAAAATATTTCACATCGATTTGTATCGGCTAAAAAATGAAGAAGAAGTGATCAGGGCTGGAGTGGAGGATTGTCTTTATTCAAATCATATTTGTTTTGTAGAATGGCCAGACAAGGCTCCTGCTATATTTCCTGATGAAACGATATATGTTTTTTTAGAAGTAGTGGATGAGCAAACGCGGCGGTTAGTTATAAAAAAAATTAACTAACTTCATATAGCTAGTTGCACCAACTATTTCATAAAGACGGCGTAGAAATTCAGTAAAAAACAATGAGTAAGCAAAATCCCAAAATAGCTGCTTCTTTTAATTACGAAACCTTAGAAGAAAAATTAGATATAAAAGCTAAGGGAGCCAAGTTGCAAATAGGAATTCCGAAAGAAATTGCTTTTCAGGAAAATAGAATTGGTTTAACTCCTGATGCAGTTAATGTGCTTGTAAGTAATGGGCATGAAGTTATGGTGGAGCACAATGCCGGCGAAGCTTCACATTTTCTAGATAGCGAGTATAGCGAAGCCGGAGCACAAATTGTATTGGATCGTTCCGATATTTTTAAAGCAGCCATTTTGGTAAAAACAGCTCCCATAATTGAAGAAGATATTCCCTTACTTCAGTTCAACCAGACCATTATTTCTCCTATTCATTTATCTATCATGAAAGCTGATGTGTTGAAAAAAATGATGGATAAAAAAATTACAGCTATTGCATTTGAAAATCTAAAAGACGATAGCGGTACTTTTCCAATTGTACGTAGCATGAGTGAAATTGCGGGGAGTGCAGTAATACTCATTGCCGGGCAATATTTAAATTCTGCTAATAATGGAAAAGGTATTTTATTGGGAGGAATTTCCGGTATTGCTCCTGCAAAAGTTATCATAATAGGTGCCGGAACGGTTGGCGAATATGCCGCTAGAGCTGCTCTTTCTCTCGGTGCATCTGTAAAAGTTTTTGACAGTAGCGTGTATCGGTTAAAAAGGTTACAAAATAATATTGGCCATAGATTGTGGACTTCAATCTTAGAGCCGAGAATGTTAGCTAAGCAACTACGAACTTGCGAAGTGGCGGTTGGCGCATTAGGATCTACCACAGGAGGCACACCATTGGTTGTAACTGAGGAAATGGTTAGCCATATGCGGCAAGGTTCAATTATTATTGATGTAAGTATTGATAAAGGAGGTTGTTTTGAAACGTCAAAAATTACAACTCATCAAAACCCCACTTTTGTAAAGTACGGAGTCATTCATTATTGTGTGCCCAATATACCTTCTGGTTTTGCAAGAACGGCATCCCAAGCAATTAATAATGTTTTAATGCCTTTATTGATTGAAGCCGGAGAAGACAGTGGGTTTGAAAAGTTAATTTGGCATCAAATCCATCTTCGGAGCAGTACTTATTTATTCAGAGGTGCGCTGACAAATTTTTACTTAAGCGAGAGATTTAATTTAAAATATACCGATTTGAATTTGCTGATTGCCAGTCAATGGTAATTAACTTTTATAATCGCTGACATTTATTTTGTTTTTACAGAAACTATATTCTGCTTCTTCATTACTACTAATTATCAGCAAGCGATATTGGCAATATTCGTTAATGAGTTTATGGTATAGCTGAATGCCTGCCGTATCCAAATTGCTACAAGGTTCATCCAATAAAACCAATAGTGAGTTAGAAAAAATTGTTTGAGCCAATTTAACGCGTTGCTTCATACCAGAAGAATAAAATCGAATTTGCTTGTTAGCCGCTCTCTCCAATCCCATCAATTTAATAATATATTCTTTTGTGATTCCTGCTAAAAAAGGTTTGAATTGCTGATGAAATGAAAGAAATTCTAATAAGGTCATTTCTTCAATAAGTTCTAAATACGGTGCGCAAATGGAGACTTGCGTATAAACAGTTTCATTTTCTATTGGACCATTTTGTAATTGCCAAGAAGCTGTGCCTTCACTAAATTCCATACCTCCGGATAATAATTGCAATAGTGTAGATTTTCCCGATCCATTTGGTCCGATTATAGCATAGGAATTGCCAATAGAAAATTCGTAATTAAGATGACGGAAGATCCATTCTCTATTGAAGCGTTTGCCGGCATCAGTGAGCAATATCCTCATCCACTCCGTTTTTAGTAAAGCGTTTAATAATGCCGCGGTTTGATTCGCGGATAAAAGTTACAATCTCGTCTCGCTCATCCGTTGCGTCAAACTCTTCTTCCAAAAACTCAAGAGCTTGAGTTGTATTCATTCCTTTGTTGTACAATACTCTATAGATATCTAAAATATGGTTTATTTTTTCTACACTAAATCCTCTTCTTTTTAAACCAATAGAATTTACACCGGCATAACAAAGCGGATTTCTGGCGGTTTTGATATAAGGAGGCACATCTTTTGACACCAACGAACCTCCACTAATAAAACAATGCTGCCCAATATTTGTAAATTGATGCACTGCACTCATTCCTCCCAAAGCTACCCAGTCGCCAATGGTAACATGACCAGCTACTTGTGTGCTATTACTTAATATACAATTGTTGCCAACAATACAATCATGTGCAATATGACAGTAAGCCATGATGAGGCAATTACTGCCGATTACTGTTTTTTCACGGTCCATGGAGCCACGGTTAATTGTAACAAATTCACGAATAGTAGTATTATCTCCAATAAAAACTTGCGAATATTCACCTTGAAATTTCAAATCTTGTGGTATGGCTGCTATTACGGCTCCCGGAAAAATGCGACAATTTTTACCAATTCTAGTGCCTTCCATAATCGTAACATTGGAGCCAATCCAAGTTCCTTCTCCAATAATAACATCTTGATGAATAACGGAATAGGGGTCAACTTTTACGTTGGGTGCCAATTTTGCATTGGGGTGAATATAAGTATGCGGATGAATCATTACTAAAGAAGTCCTTTTTGGGGGAACCGTGCAAAGTTAAATTTTCAAGACAAATATGGGGTTTTTTTGTGTGAAGTATTTAAAGCAAGCAATTGGCATGTATTTTTGCAGTGAAATGAATAAGAACTCACACGATATTTTAGCCATTGCTTGTAAGCAGCCTGTAATGAAGGGAAGCTTTGTTTTGCTTCAAGAAAAAGAGCAAATAACACCAGGATCGGTTCAATATATCATTAAAAGATACCAGCAAAACAGTAAATGGAGTATTGAGAATACAGGAATGTTGGCCTATCATTATGAAAAGTCAAAACCAAGAGAAAGTTTTTTAGAGCTAAAGTTTTGTATTTCCGGAAATATCTATTGTCGTCAAAAAGATAAGGAATGTGATTTGTGTAAGTATAGTGCTTCAAAAAATTGTTTGGAAAAAGTAGAAAGTGTGGATGTATTGAGTTTTCGGTTTTCTCCCACTCACTTATCTCAGTTTGTAAAATCCAGAAAAGGGAATGAAATTTTTTCAACAGATATTTTAAATTTTAAGTATCGCACTTCCTTTACTAAAATAATTCCGATGTGTTTTAAAACGCAACGGGTTTTGGAGTCATTGTTGAACCAAGAGTATTCGGGTAGTTTGGAAAATATTTTCATCAATGCACAAACGCAAATGCTCTTGCTTTACAGTCTCGATTGTATGTTGGGCGACAAAGAAGTAGATGTAGTTAACTTCAAATTTTTAGCTAATGAAGCCGACCGAGAAAAAATTACCAAAGCCAGAGAAATATTAATTGAACATATTGGCGAACCTATAACGATAAAAGCATTGAGCCGAAAAGTGGCCATTAACGAGTGCTATTTAAAAAAAGGGTTTAAAGAACTTTTCGGAACCACCATTTTCGATTTTTACCAAAGCCAGCGGATGGAGCACGCCAAATATTTATTGTATGAAAAGGGGTTGAGTGTTACAGAAGTTTCTCTTTTGCTAGGCTATTCCTCAATTTCACATTTTTCTACTGCGTTTAAAAAACATACAGGTTTAAAACCCTGCGAGTTATTGCTGCGTTAACGAACATTAGCTAGTAATAACAATAAGGTTTATTTTTTCTTCGATTTATTTTATACAATCAAAAATGGATTTGTGTTGACGAGAGAACATTAAGCGCTTATTAAATGAAACAAAAAAAAATCATCTTTTACGCAGCAATTTTTATACTCCTTATTGCTGTATTAGGTGGTTTTTATATTTATAAGGAATACAACCGTCCCAACAAAAATTTAACTTTCGTACAGCCTGATTTTTCTGTAACTGGTATCAATCTGTTACAAGAATTTCTTGAAAGCGACTCTATTGCATCGCACAAGTATTTAGGAAAAGTACTTGAAGTGAAAGGAATTGTTAAATCAATTAGTAGCGATGAAAATAATTTCTATTCAATTACAATTGGTGATACAACATCGCTATCTTCAATTCGTTGTCGGCTGGATAGTACTGAGAATGAAAAAATAAAAACTTTTAAAAGAGCAGCAGTGATTTCTATGAAAGGTGTTTGTACAGGCTTTCTTATCGACGAATTTGGCATTGGAAGCGATGTGTTGTTGGAGCGCTGTGTACTAACAAAAATAAATAAGTAAAGATTAAAAAAAGTAGCCAATGAAAAACTACTTATTATTTATATCGATTTTACTATTGAATGCGATTTCGCTATCGGCACAAAAATATTTTGCAAAAGCTGGGAAGATAAATTTTAATGCTACGGCTAACAATTCTCCGGAAATCATTGAAGCGGTGAATAGAAGTGTTGTTTGTGTACTGGATACAAAAACGGGGCTGTTGCAGTTTTCTGTTTTAATGAAAGGATTTGAGTTAGAGCGTGCTTTGATGCAAGAACATTTTAATGAAAATTATATTGAAAGTGATAAATTTCCTAAATCCGATTTTAAAGGAATGATAACCGATAATGAAAAAGTTTATTATACAAAAGATGGCAGCTATGCAGTAGCTGTAAAAGGGAAATTAACGATTCATGGTGCAACAAAAGAAATTGAAACGACAGGAAAATTAATTGTTCAAAATGGAAAAATAAATGCTACAGCAGATTTTGTCGTTACTGTGGCTGATTTTAAAATTAAAATTCCAGGAATTGTAGCGGATAAAATTTCTAAAATTGTAACCATCAAAGTATCTTGTTTGTTGGAGCCATTACCAAAATAAAAAAATATGTAGCATGAAAAATAATTTTATTTTTTTAAGTGTACTTGCAGTTTTCTTTTTATCTGGAACAAAACTTTTGGCACAGGATGATAGTTTATTAAAACTATTGAATGAGGATAAACCCCAAAAGGAAACTGTAAAAAATGCATTTAAATCGCCACGCGTTATTAATGGACATTCGATTGCATTTCTTCGTCCCGGCACCATGGATTTTAGAATTCTACATCGATTTGGGCAACTTAATCTTGGCTATAAAAATTTCTTTGGACTCGATCAAGCTACAATGCGCATGGGTTTTGATTTTGGATTAAGTGAAAATCTAATGTTGGGTATCGGACGAAGCACCAACAGAAAAGAAGTTGACGCATTTATTAAATACGCACCATTAGTTCAAGCTACAGGAAAAAAATCTTTCCCGTTTACTGTAGCACTTGTTTCTGGAATAACTGTTGACGGAATGCCTTGGGCCGATCCAACACAAAAAAATTATTTTTCCTCTCGACTGGGATATTATTTTCAAACTATTGTGGGCAGAAAAATTTCGGAAGGATTTACGTTGCAACTTTCGCCAACTTTAGTTCGTAAAAATTTGGTGCAACTGGCCGGTAACGAGAAGGATGTTTTTTCTATTGGCGTTGGCGGGCGCTTGCGCTTAACAAAAAGAGTTTCTATAAACGGCGATTATTTTTATGTGCTCACGCCATTTGCGAGCACCTTCAATCAAAATCCACTTTCATTGGGTTTTGATATTGAAACTGGTGGACACGTTTTTCAACTTCATTTTTCAAATACAACCGGTATGAATGAACGAGCATTTATTACCGAAACGTTTGGAAATTGGAGCAAGGGAGAAGTGCGATTTGGATTTAATTTGTCGCGTGTTTTTCAAATCAAAAAGAAAAATATAGATTAATTATCCGGTTCAAAATGCGATATATCTGCAAACAGTGAATAGTTTCATTACACTTTTTCGTTAGTAAGAGGTAACTGAAAAAATATTTTACGCATTCCGTAAACCGATTTTCTTATTCCGTAAGTAATTATTGGTGAATTGCAAGGAATTTTGCAACTCAAAAATAAATTATGTTACGATACTGTGGTTTGTTTGTAATCTTTATTTTTCAAAATTTAATAATTACAGCACAAGAAAATTTAAGATCTTTTACCGATGACTCTACCCATCCTACTCATAAATACTTACCCGATGTAACAGTTGTTGGTCGTCATAGTAAAAGCGACATTCAACAAATGCCGGAAGTGGTTGGTACATCTATTTATGCCGGGAAAAAAAATGCATTGATTGTCTTGGATAATGTGAAAGGCAATGTGGTTACGAACAACATGCGTCAAATTATGGCAAAGATTCCGGGTATTCACATTTGGGAAAATGATGGAAGCGGCATTCAGATTGGAATTGCAGCAAGAGGGTTGAGTCCAAACAGGAGTTGGGAATTTAATGTTCGTCAAAACGGATATGACATTTCCGCTGACCCGTTTGGTTATCCCGAAGCCTATTACAATCCACAATTGCAAGCGGTACAGCGAATTGAAGTGGTACGTGGACAAGGCGCTTTACAATATGGTCCTCAGTTTGGGGGTTTGGTAAATTATATTTTGCGAAATGGAAGTGAGATAAATAAATCATTTGAATTTGAAACGCAACAAACCATTGGCAGTAATAATTTGTTTAACAGCTACAGTGCAATTGGCGGAGAAACTAAAAAAATTCATTACTACAGTTTTTTCGATCATAGAAATTCGGACGGATGGAGACAAAACAGTCAATATTTTACCAATGCCGGATTTGGAACGATAACGTATCGACCAACAGAAAAATTTACGATTACGGCTGAACTGATGAATTCTCATATCAGAAGTCAACAACCTGGAGGATTAACTGATAGCCAATTGAATCAGCAGCCCAGTCAAAGTTTTCGACATAGGAATTGGTTTGATATTAAATGGGTAACGGCTGCTTTAATTGCTAATTATCAATTCAGCGAAAAAAAATTGTTGCAAGTAAAATTATTTAATGTGATGGGCGACAGAAACAGCGTAGGTTATTTTCCTTCTGGCGGCATAACTATTGCAGATACAATTAATCGTACAACCAATCAATTTAATGCTCGAAATTTAAATACTGATTTGTATCGAAATTTTGGAGGAGAAGCTCGTTATCTTGAAACGTATAATTTTCTTAAAAGCAGAAACACTATTTCAATTGGTGCAAGAGTTTATCAAGGAAATACTTTTCGATATGCTGCTGATGGAAAAGGTTCAACAGGTATAGATTACGATATGACTTTAGCGGGAGGAATATGGACAAAAGATATCAACTTTGGCACATTTAATACTGCTTTTTTTGCCGAAAATATTTTTCACATCGGTAAAAAATTAATTATCATTCCGGGTATTCGATATGAATTTATTACGGGGAAAGCCAGTGGCCGCAATGGATTTAATGGCACTGCCGAACTTTTATTACAAAATCAGAAAAAAAGTCGCGATTTTATTTTAAAAGGAATAGGCGCAGAATATCATATTACTCCGGCAACAGAATTTTATGCAAACATTACCGAGTCGTATCGTCCGGTTCAGTTTGCAGATTTAACCGCTCCGCCTACTACTGATATTATTGATAATCAACTTGAAGATGCAAAAGGATTTAATGCCGACTTTGGCTATCGCGGAAAAGTAAAGGATTATTTATTTTTTGACATCAGCAGTTTTTTTCTACAGTATAATAACCGGATTGGTGTCATCGTACAACAAAGAACCGATGGAAGTTTTTATAATTTTAGAACCAATGTAGGAAACAGCAGCAGTAAAGGAATAGAAGCATTGATTGACTTTAGCCTCACAAAAATGTTTTTTACAATTGAATCAGATTTTGATTTAAATATGTTTGCTTCTTATGGGTACACCAATGCGAAGTATACTAATTTAAAAGTAATAACGAAAAATAGTAGCAATCAATTAGTAGAAACCAATCTTAAAAATAAAAAAGTAGAAAATGCTCCTGAAAATATTTTACGCGGCGGAGCAACTATTAGTTATAAAGATTTTTCGTTAACGAGCCAGTTTAGTTGGGTGGATGAATCTTATGCCGACGCAAACAATACCATTACTCCCACAATGAATGGACAGAATGGATTGATCCCTTCTTATCTTGTTTCCGATATTACTTTGGCGTATAAATTTTCTAAAAGCCTGAATTGGAAAGCCGGGATTAATAATTTGGCGAATGAAAAATATTTTACTAGAAGAGCATCAGGATACCCAGGTCCTGGCGCAATGCCCGCTGATGGAAGGACTTTCTTTATGAGCATTGGAATAAAAATGTAATTTATCAATAAGTAGCCGTTTAGATTCTTTCTGTAACAGATACTCAAAATGTCAATGACAATTATTCTCGAATGATTGTCATTTTTTTGTTAAACATTTATTGTATTCTGTTTTATGACAATCATGTGATGTGTATTTAAGATTTGTAAGGAATCTTTGCGGACCGAAAAAAATCTAATGATTCGAATTATTGGCTCTCTTTTCTTTTTCAGTATTTATTTTAATGGGATTGCGCAGCAAGATACGCTCCAGCCTACAGTTTTGGACGAAGTGATACTCACTGCTTCTCGTACCGAAAGAAAGCTAAGCAATTGTGCTGTTCCAACTTATCTCATCACTCAAAAAAATATTGCACAAAGCGGAGCTTTACGATTGAATGATATTTTATCGGAACAAACTGGACTTAATATTAGTAGCCACTTAACCACAACTTCAGCCGGTGGTGGTGTTTTTGGAATTGGAGTTCAGTTACAAGGCCTCTCTCCTGATTATATTTTAATCTTAATAGATGGAGAACCCGTTATTGGAAGGCAAGGTGGTGTTATTGATCTTTCTCGGATTGCAGTTAACAATATTAAAAAAATAGAAATTGTAAAAGGCCCATCCTCTAGTTTATATGGGAGTGAGGCATTGGGCGGTGTTATTAATATTATTACTGAAAATGCACAAGAAAATAAATTGGATGCTTCATTTCGTTATGGAAAATTCAGTTCGGCTGATGCCCATTTGAATGCTGCCATAAAAAAACAAAAATGGGGTTTGCAATTAGCTGGCAATCGGAATAGTTCAGATGGGTTTGATCTTGAAAAAAATAAACCGGGAAAATCAGTAGATCCATTTGAAAGCCATACTGCTCAACTAAAATTAAATGTTAGCCCAGCACGAAAATCAAAAATCATTTTATCGGTAAGGTTTTACAATGAAAGACAGGACAATTATTTTCAGACACAAGAGTTGTTAACTAATTCAACTACTTCAATTGTGGGGAATGGAAATGTAAACGATATAAACTTAAATGCTTCTCTGTCGCATCAATTTTTAAATAAAGTAAATTCTACACTTCGCTATTATTGCAGTCGATATGAATACGAACAAATTCTTTCGAAAGAATCGACCAACGCCAATTACTATTACGATTATTTTCAACAGAATTATTCCAAATTAGAAAATCAGAATGACCTTAAAATCTTTACTAATAATTTATTAAGTATCGGTGGTGGATTTATTGACGAGAAATTAAATACTACACGATATGCAGGGGAAAGAAAAAACAAAATCGTTTATTTTTTTTTACAAGACGAATGGGTTCCCAATAAAAAATTAACAATAATTAGTGGGCTTCGTTTTGATGGCAACAAAATGTATCAATCCAAATGGAGTTCCAAAATTGCTGTACAATATCGACTAAGTAATAAGTTTCGACTCAACGCATCTTTTGGAGAAGGATTTAAAGCACCTGATTACCGACAACTCTTTCTTAATTTTTTAAACACAGCTGCTGGTGGATATGTGGTGTACGGCGCAAATGAAATCAATATTGCAGAATTGAATCTTCAAAAACAGCAAGGGATTATTTCTGAAATACTGCCCCGAGCTTTTCAACTTTCATTACTGAAGCCCGAAGTTTCCACCGGATTGAATTTAGGAGGTTTAATTGAAGCTAACTCCAAACTCAGTTTCAATTTTAATTTTTTTAGAAATGATATTGAAAATTTGATTCAAGTAGAAACGATAGCCTTTCGAAGTAATGCTGCACCGGTGTACAGTTATTTCAACGTAAAAAAAGCGTATACAGAGGGAGTAGAACTAAATGGAACTCTTCAACTTAATAATCAGTTTCAGGTTGTTGGCGGGTATCAATTTTTAAGGACGGCGGATAAAGCAACGCTAAAACAAATTAAAGAGGGCTTCATCTTTACACGCGATATTTTAAGCAACGAATCCTTTCAAGTTAGAAGAAAGGATTATGCGGGATTACCCAACCGTTCTGCTCACGCATGGAATGTGAAGTTGTTTTACCACAATAAACAAAGAGACTTGGATGCTGCTATTCGAATTTTATATCAAAGTCGGTGGGGTACGTTCGACAAAGATGGAAACGGCATTATCAATCGAGCCGATGAATATGCCAAAGGATTTGCCTTGGTAAACTTTACAGTTACAAAAACAGCCAATCAATTTCGTTTTCAAACAGGAGCTAATAATTTATTGAATTATAAAGACGAAAAAAATTTACCCGGACAACCCGGTATTCAACCGTATATATCTATTTCCTATTCATTTATAAACACAAAAAATAAAGAGTAACATGAAAAAAGCAATCGTAGCAATTTTAGTCGTTAGTGTGGCGGTAATGTCTTGCACCAAAAACAAAATTCCACAACCCATAGTACTAGAAGCAAAAACAGTGAATGATTTACCGGCAGATACCATTATTGGCATTTCCGCCATGGGGCAACCTTATGGAACCGGAAAGTATACTTTATACAGTTTGGAAAATAATAGTATAGTTGCCAATTCCGATTCTGCTACCACCAAATGGGATATTGGATTTCGCGGTACAACCATTATTATCAATAGCGGAACGAGTGGCCAAGGTGCTGCAAGTGCTTTTGTTTATGTTGGAAGCTTTAGTAGTTTAAATCAAGTTCCTGTTGATTCAGTTTTCAAAATTGATAATTCTCCAATGTCATATGCTATTACTTTGGGTAGTGGAAAAGGTTGGTATAATTATGACGGAGTTACTAAATTAATTTCGGCTATTCCCGGTCGTGTATTAGTTGTTCGTACGGCAACTGGTAAATATGCAAAAGTTGAAATTCTCAACTATTATAAAGGAGGAGTTACTCCCGATGTTACTGCAAGTGATATGGATAAGTTAATCAAGCAACGTTTTTATACTTTTCGATATATCTATCAACCGGATGGAAGTAAAGGATTTTAATCTTAAAAAAGCCGCCTCAAGTGAGGCGGCTTTTTCGTTTTATGCAGTTATGTTTTCCTTAACTTTGCCCACTTTTAGCACTGCTTATGAGCCTTAGATACAAAGAGTTTTCAGGATTAAACCTACCCTCCATTGAACAAGAAATACTTG
>SCVJ01000081.1 GCA_004322425.1 Chitinophagaceae bacterium | reverse complement strand
CGCGCGTGCGCGACCTGCCCCCGGTCACCAGCGGTGCGGTCCGCTCCTACCTCGGCGTGCCGCTGGTCGCGACCACCGGGCTGACCCTGGGCGCGTTCTGCGTCTACGACGCCAAGGCGCGCAGCTGGAGCGCGCGCGACGTGGGCGTGCTGTCCGCGCTCGCCGAGAGCACGGTCGCCGAGCTGGAGCTGCGCGCGGTGTCGGCCGAGATGTCGACCAAGGCGACGCAGCTCGAGCTGACCCTGTCCGCGGCGGACACGGGCTCGTTCGACTGGGACCTGCTCAACGACGACCTGCGCTGGGACGACCGCCTGGTCGACCTGTTCGACTACGAGCGGGACACCTTCGGCGGGCGGATCGCCGACTTCACCGCCCGGCTGCACCCTGACGACCGCGACCGCGTCTCCGAGGCGCTGAAGCGGACCATCGACACCGCGGGCGACCTCTCGGTGGAGTACCGGATCGTCCGCTCCGACGGGGTGCGCTGGGTGCAGGCCCGCGGTCGGGTCCTCACCGACCCCGACGGCCGGGCGGTCCGGCTGCTCGGCGTGGCGCACGACTCGACCGAGCTGCGGGAGGCCCGTGACCGGGTCGCACGGGTGCTCGAGTCGATGACGGACGCCTTCTACTCGGTCGACCGCGACTGGCGCTTCACCTTCCTCAACGCCGAGGCGGAGAAGCTGCTCGGCCGCTCGGCAGGAGACCTGCTCGGCGCGGTCCTCTGGGAGGAGTTCCCGGCAGCGGTCGGCTCGGACTTCGAGGTGGCCTACCGCGGCGCGATCGAGTCCGGTCGCCCGACGTCGTTCGAGGCCTACTACCCGCCGCCCCTCGACGGCTGGTTCGAGGTCCGGGCGTGGCCGGGACCGGACGGGCTGTCGGTCTACTTCCGCGAGGTGACCGGCCGGCGGCGTGCGCAGAGCGACCGCGAGCAGGCCATCGTCGAGCGGGAGCAGGCCTACGCCGCGGCCGAGTCGGCCAACGCGCGGCTGTCGTTGCTGGCCGACGCGTCGCACCTCCTCGCCCAGTCGCTCGAGCCCGAGCAGGTGCTGCAGCGGCTCAGCGACGTGATCCTGCCGGCACTCGGCCGCTGCGTCGTCGTCGGGCTCGTGGGGGAGGCGGCCGGCGAGGTGCTGCGCCGCGAGCTGCCGAGCGACGACCAGGTCCACGTGGTGCACGCCAGCCACGTCTCGCCGGAGCTGCAGACCGTCCTCGACCGGCTGGCGACCAGCGTCACGCGGCGCACCTCCGACGGGTTCGGCGTCGGCGCGGTCGTGCGGACAGGTGAGCCGGAGTGGCTGCCGGCCATCACCGCCCTGCCCCGCAGGCAGGCCGACCTGTCCGACCCGCAGGTCGTCCACGACCTGAAGGCCATCCGGCCGGCGGCGGCGCTGACCGTCCCGCTGGTCAGCCGCGGTCGGCAGCTGGGCGCCGTGACGGTGGCCGACCCGGCGCCCGACTCCGTCGACCGGGCCCTCATCGCCGACCTCGCCGCGCGCGCGGCGGTGGCCCTCGACAACGCGCTCCTCTACCGCGCGGAGCGGCGCACCGGGCTGACCCTGCAGCACAGCCTGCTGCCGGGGCAGGTGCCGCAGCTGCCGGGCATCGAGGTCGCGGTCCGCTACCGCCCCGGCGCGACCGGGGCCTTCGTCGGTGGTGACTGGTACCAGGGTGTCGTCGTCGGCGACGACCTCGTCCTGGCCATGGGCGACGTGATGGGTCACGGCATGCGCAGCGCGGCCCGGATGGGGCAGCTGCGGGCCATCGTCGCGACCCTCGCGCTGGAGGGGCACGGCCCGGGAGCGCTGCTCGACCGGCTGGCCGCG
>SCVJ01000293.1 GCA_004322425.1 Chitinophagaceae bacterium | reverse complement strand
CTCGCCGCGCGCCACGGCGGCCAGCCGCTCGCGGAGGGTGTCGCACTCCCCCGGCTGCACCAGGGGCGGGACCGTGGTGAGGGTGTCGTAGACGGACGCGAGGGCGGCCTTGTCCGGCCAGGAGGGCTGCTGCAGCGCGGGCAGGTCGCGCCAGCGGTCCAGGCCGGAGTTGCCGGTCGCGTCGTCGAGCGTGGCGGTCACCCGATCAAGGCTAGCCGCGGTCGCGCTCCCCTTGCGTCCTGCTCAGAGGAGCCCCTCACGCGGGGTGCAGCAGGACGCAGGAGATCAGCCGAAGAAGACCTCGGCCTCGTCGTAGCGCTCCACCGGGACCAGCTTGAGCTCGCGGGTCGCCTCCTCGAGCGGCACCCGCACGATGTCGGTCCCGCGCAGGGCGACCATCACCCCGCTGTCGCCCTCGTGCACGGCGTCGGCGGCGTGCAGCCCGAAGCGGGTGGCGAGCACGCGGTCGTACGCCGTGGGGGTGCCGCCGCGCTGGACGTGCCCGAGCACGGTCTGCCGGGACTCGTAGCCGGTGCGGGCCTGGATCTCCCGCTCGAGCACCTGCCCGATGCCGCCGAGCCGGACGTGCCCGAAGGAGTCGAGGTCGCCGGTCTGCAGCTCCATCGTCCCCTCCTTGGGCTGCGCGCCCTCGGCCACGACGATGATCGGGGCGAACTGCCGGGCGAAGCGCGCCTCGACGTAGTCGCAGACCTTCTCGATGTCGAACGGCCGCTCGGGGATGAGGATCACGTTGGCCCCGCCGGCCATGCCCGAGTGCAGCGCGATCCAGCCGGCGTGCCGGCCCATCACCTCGACGATGAGCGCCCGGTGGTGCGACTCGGCCGTGGTGTGCAGCCGGTCGATCGCGTCCACGGCGATCTGCACCGCGGTGTCGAAGCCGAACGTGTAGTCGGTCGCGTTGAGGTCGTTGTCGATGGTCTTGGGCACACCCACGACGTTCAGGCCGGCGGCGGCCAGCTGGGTCGCGACGCCCAGGGTGTCCTCGCCGCCGATGGCGACGAGCGCGTCGACGCCGAGCTCCTCGAGGTTGCGCCGCACCTTCTCGACGCCGTCCTCGACCTTCATCACGTTCGTGCGGCTGCTGCCCAGGATGGTGCCGCCGCGGGGCAGGATGCCGCGGGTCGCCCGCA
>SCVJ01000292.1 GCA_004322425.1 Chitinophagaceae bacterium | reverse complement strand
GGAGCGCAACCGGTGTCGGCGTGGGTCGCGGCGCTGAGCGATGCGCTCGACCTGCTGACCGAGGTGGGTGACGACGACGCGTGGCAGCTGGCGCAGGCCAGGCGGCAGCTGAGCGAGGCGGCCGAGCACGGCGCCGACGCGGTGCTGCGCCTCGCGGACCTGCGCGTGCTGCTCGCCGGGAGGCTGGCGGGACGGCCGACCCGGGCGAACTTCCGCACCGGCGAGCTGACCGTCTGCACGATGGTGCCGATGCGCTCGGTGCCGCACCGCGTCATCGCGCTGCTCGGGCTCGACGACGGCGTGTTCCCGCGGGCCGGCAGCGTCGACGGCGACGACGTGCTCCAGCGCGACCCGTGCCTGGGCGAGCGCGACGTGCGCAGCGAGGACCGGCAGCTGCTGCTCGATGCGCTGATGTCGGCGGGCGACACGCTGCTGCTGCTCTACACCGGAGCCGACCCGGTGACCGGTGCGACCCGGCCGCCCGCGGTCCCGCTCGGCGAGGTGCTCGACGTCGTGCAGCAGACCGCCGGCTCGCTCGACGGCGTGCTGACCCGTCACCCGCTGCAGCCGTTCGACGGCAGGAGCTTCGACGCCGCGAAGCCCTTCAGCTTCGACACCGCCGCGCTCGCCGGCGCACGTGCCGCCGTGCAGCCGCGTACGCCGGCGCCGCCGCTGCTCGACGGTCCGCTCGCGGCGCGCCCGGGCGACGTCGCGCTGCAGGACCTCATCGCCTTCGTCGTGCACCCGGTCAAGGCCCTGCTCCACCAGCGACTCGGCGTCCGCGTCCCCGATGCGCAGGAGTCGATCGCCGACGCGCTGCGCGCGGACCTCGACTCGCTGGAGAAGTGGGACGTCGGCGACCGGATGCTCGCCGCGCGGTTGGCCGGGGTCGAGGCCGGCGTCTTCAACCAGGCGGAGCTCCGCCGCGGCACGCTTCCGCCGGGGCCGCTCGGCCTGCGGCTGCTCGCCGACCTGGAGACCGCCGTCGAGCCGGTCGCGCAGG
>SCVJ01000291.1 GCA_004322425.1 Chitinophagaceae bacterium | reverse complement strand
GCAGCACGTCCACGGCCTCGCGCAGCAGGTGCAGCGCGCGCGGGACCACCGCGACGGCGATGCCGATGGCGACCACGGCGTCGGCCCTGTCGAAGCCGGTCAGTGCGATGACCAGGGCGGCGCCGACGACGGCGACCGAGCCGAGCAGGTCGGCCAGCACCTCGAGGTAGGCGCCGCGGACGTTGAGGTTGTCCCGGTCCGCTCCGGACAGCACCAGCAGGGACACCGCGTTCGCGGCCAGACCGACCAGCGCGACGGCCAGCATCGTGCCGGTCTCCACCTCGCGCGGCGAGTCCAGCCGGCGGACGGCCGCGACCAGCACCCAGCCGGTCACCGCGAGCAGCAGGGACGCGTTCACCGCGGCCGCCAGGACCTCGAGCCGCTGCCATCCGAACGTGCGGCGGGGCGTCGGCGGCCGACCGGCCATCGTGGCCGCGAACAGCGCCAGCCCGACTCCCGCGGCGTCGCCGCCCACGTGCGCGGCGTCGGCCAGCAGGGCGACGCTGCCGGACAGCAGGCCGCCGACGACCTCCAGCACCAGCACGACCAGCGCCAGGCCCAGCGCGACGCCCAGCCGCCCACGAGAGCGTCCGGTGCTGTGGTCGTGGCCCATCCGCGTCCTCCCTGCCGGGGCAGACGCTAGGGCGTCGGAGCGGCTACAGGCCCGCGTCGGCGTCGAAGCGGACCTCGACGTCGGTGTAGCCGAGCGATCGGGCGAGCCCGGTCAGCATCGCGCGGGTGTTCGCCTCGGCGGTCGCCCGCAGGTCGCTCCCCGCCGCCGCGGCGTCGAGCTTGTCCTCCGCCAGCGCGGCGACCTCGCGCTCGCCGGTCGGGTTGTCGCTGAAGAGGCCTCCGACCCGGTCCAGCAGCCCGCGGTCCCGGGACAGCACGCGGCTCTCGGCGAGGTCCACGTCCGCCTCGTCGAGGCGGGCCGGGGGCAGCGTGAAGACGACCGACCGGCCGTCGTCCGACACGTCGACGGCCGCGCCGTCGAGGCCGGTGAAGTCGACGACCGCGTCGACGCTGCCGGTCGCGAGGAACGTGGTCCGCTCGCCGCTGAGCAGGGAGGGCACCCAGCGGGTGTCCTTCTCGAGGTCCACCACGACCTGGAAGCTGCCGGTCGCGGCGTGGTACTCCTCGAGGTCGGCGAGCGAGGTGAGCAGCGGCGTCGCGCTGCGGTCCACCGTCTCGCTGCCGAACGGCAGTCCGGGCCAGTCCAGCCCGCGCAGCAGGAGCGCCCCGAGCAGCCCGGCGACCACCAGCAGGAGGACCGGGACGGCGCGCGATCGGGCGGCGCGCGGCGTCCCGCGCACGGGTCGGTCGAGCAGCGAGGAGGCCATGCCCGTCTCAACGGCGCGCCCTCGGCGCTGCTTCCCGTACGCCCTCAGGCGACGGCACGCCAGGCGTCGGCGAGGGCGACCAGGCTGGCCGTACGCCGACCGCGGTCCAGGCTCGGCGTCACCGCCACCACCTCGTCG
>SCVJ01000048.1 GCA_004322425.1 Chitinophagaceae bacterium | reverse complement strand
ACAATAAGTTCGAATGGATTAGTTACTGCGCAAACTAACGGAACTGTTTGGGCAAAAGCAGTTTCTGTTTCAAACAGTTTACTTAAAGATTCAATGTTGATTACCATTAGCGGTCAATTAATTCCTGCAACCAATATACGAGTAGTTACACAAAACAGTGTGCCAGCAACTATAAGTTCAGTAGTTGGAGTTTTACAATTGCAAGCAATAATTACACCATCAAATGCGAGTAATTCTGCAGTTACTTGGAGCATTGTTTCTGGAACGGGCAGCGCTACAATAAGTGCAACAGGATTGGTAACGGCATCTTCAAATGGTACCGTTTATGGGAAAGCAGTTTCTGTTTCAAACTCATTACTGAAGGATTCAATATTAATTAACATTACTGGGCAAGATGCGAATCAGCAACTTGCTCAAATGATTATTTATCCCAATCCAACTAGATCATTATTACATATTAAGTTATTACAAAGTCATCCTGCAATGACAATGAAAATTGTAAATGCAGCGGGGCAATTAATTTCAGAGGAAATAATTGCAGCGAATGAGCTTCGTGCTGAGCGAATTTTAAAATTAGAGAAACTAAGTTCAGGACTTTATATTCTAATTTTTAGTGGAAATAATGTGGATGCCAAGTTCAAATTCATGAAACAATAAAATAACGAAAACGCTTAAACAGAATAAATTTTAGCAATAGCGTCGGAATATTTTTCGGTAATCACTTTGCGTTTTAATTTTAATGTTGGTGTTAGTTCGCCACCATCCGTACTCCATTCTTTGGGTAAAAGTTCAAATCGTTTTATTTGTTCAACCTGATTAATGTTTTTGTTGTAATGCGCTACTGTTTCTTTAATTAGGGTAACAACTTTTTCATTTTTAATAATGGCATCATTGCTAGAAAACTCAATTCCATTTTCTTTACACCATCCTTGAAGTGCTGTAAATGATGGCACAATAAGTGCTCCGGTAAATTTTTGTTCCGATCCCACCACCATCATTTGTTCAATCCATTGAGATTCTTTCATTTTGTTTTCGATAGGTTGTGGCGCTACATATTTACCGCCCGATGTTTTAAAAATTTCTTTTTTACGATCAGTAATTTTTAAAAATTTTCCGTCTTCAAAAGTTCCTATATCGCCGGTATGAAACCAGCCGTCTTTTATGCAATCTGATGTAAGGTCCGGGCGTTTGTAATATCCCATCATTACATTAGGCCCTTTACAAAGTATTTCTCCATCTTCCGCAATTTTTACTTCTATGTTTGCTATTTGTATTCCCACAGTTCCAAATTTTCTATCAGCATTATTAAACCGATTTACACTAATCACAGGCGATGTTTCAGTCAGTCCGTATCCTTCCAAAATTGGAATTTGTGCAGCAGAAAATACACGTAATAGTTTTACTTGACAAGCCGCAGCACCGGTAACAATGGCTTTTACATTTCCACCAAGTGCCTCTCTCCATTTATTAAAAATTAATTTATTAGCAATTGCCAATTGAAAATTATAGCTCCAGCTTCTATTATTCTGGTCGTATTGTAATCCAAGTTGTAATGCCCAATCAAACAATTTCTTTTTGATGCCAGTTAACGCGGCTCCTTTGGCAACAATTTTTTCGTACACTTTTTCTAAAAGTCTGGGCACAGTACCAAAAACGGTTGGTTGAACTTCTTTAATGTTTTCGCCAACGGTTTCCATACTTTCAGCATAATAAATAGATACGCTGTTATAAAAATATATATAGCTTACAACTCTTTCAAAAATATGATTCAATGGTAAAAAGCTAATTGTTCTAGCATTCTTTATTCCAATTTCTTCGAAGATGCAATTGCTGTCTAAAATATTACTCACAACATTATTATGGCTGAGCATAACACCTTTGGGAGTTCCTGTGGTGCCCGATGTATAAATAATTGTTGCTAAATGTTCGGGTTTAACTTTATCGGATTCTTGCTGAATTTGTAAAAGATTTTCTGGAGTTGTTTCTTGTAAAACATCTTTCCAATTGGGTTCTCCATCTACATTTTCAAAAGTAAAACAATGCTGAAGCGACGGAATATTATTTTTAATACTCAATACTTTTTGCAATAAATTTTTATCACCAGCAAAAATTATTTTCACTTGAGCTTCATTCATAATGAATTCCAATTCGGAAGCTGTAACGGTGGGATAAACGGGAACCAACACGGATCCAATTTTTTGTACCGCTAAATCAATCATTAACCATTCAGGACGATTAGCGCTGATAATGCCTATTTTGTCTCGGCTCTCCGTAGTCATATCATTACTAGAAATACCCAACTTCAATAACCCCGCTGCAAGACTGTTGACTGTTGACACAACATCTTGCGTGCTATATTTTTTCCAACTGCCATTTATTTTTGAACAAAGAGCATCATTAACAGGACTGGTTTGGAGTTGATATTCCAAGAAATCGAATAGGCGTTGTATTTTCATCGGTCTATTTTTTAAATATTCGGGAAAGCAAGTTTAGTGTTTATCCAGCAAAATAAAAAAAATATGCTACAATTCTGCAGGTTGAACTCTCTCTTATTTATTTTGATAATACTGCCCCTGCGGAACTTTGAAAACCCTGTTTTTCATAAATTGAGTAAACCGATTGTGCTCATCGCTATAAACTTTTGTCCACTTGTCGTAAGCCGCTAAGTTTTCTGTAATTCCAAAAAGCCATTGATTATAGGCATCAAAAAGTCCTTCTTTTAATAATTGTTGTTGGTAATCAAAAAGTCGAAATGGAAATTTTTCGGCATGAGTAGAAAACCAATCTAAAATAAAACGTGACCGAATCATAGCAAGCGTTTCAACCGTAACTCCTTTAGTAATTATTGATGATTGTTTTGCCATAGATTCAAGAAAGGCATCAATAAATTCATTTTTATTTTTTCCCTGCATTCGAAGCAAATCAATTTCTAAAAAGAATTTTTGCTTGTAACCAGCCAACAATAACTCTTTTATAGCAGATCCTCTTTCACTCAGACTTTCCATATTTACAAAAATTTCTCCATACAGAAATGCCCATACCGAATTTTTTGTTGAAAAATAATATCGTGCTGCGTTATAATAATTGCCACTATATCCCGGATCTGTTTCAATTCCTTTTTCCCAAAAATCTATTGCTGTTGGATCTTTTTTTTCATTCAACAGCGTACCATACTCACTATAAAGAGGTCCGCTTTTTGGGAATTTTTTTATTCCTGTTTTATATAATTTCTCTCCTTCTTTTACATCTCCAAGTGCATAATATACATTTCCTGCTATTTGGAAAACAGGAACATCGGCATTGGGATTGTCAATGATAGCTTTTATTAAAGGAAGTGCGTTTTCAAAATCGCGTTTGTAATAATAACATTGAAGTAAATCTTTTTGTAGTTGCAAATCGAATTTGTTGGAGTCAATAGCACGACTAAATACCAAAATGGCATTGTCCCAATCGCCCGCCTTCATAAACTCTCTAGCTGTTTGCTGCAATTCTTTTGAATTGCTATTTTGAGCTATTAACTGAGAAGTAAATAGAAGAAAAATTAAGATAGAATAAAATGACTTCTTCACGGTGGATGTTTTATTTCTTATTTTTTAAAGACAATGTGTAAGTAACCCATCTCTTAGTTTGGGCTCGAACCAAGTGCTTTTGGTGGGCATAATGTTTCCGCTATCGGCAATATCAAAAAGTTGTTTCATAGTTACAGGAAAAAAACTAAAAGCAATTTTCATTTCACCGCTATCTACTCTTCTTTCCAATTCTTTCATTCCGCGAATGCCTCCTACAAAATCAATTCGCTTGTCTGTTCGTTGATCTTTTATTCCTAATAAATTATCTAATATATGATTCGATAAAATTGTTATATCTAAAACTCCAATTGGATCTTGAGCGATGATTTCTTTTTTAGCAGTCAATAAAACCCATTTGCCATTCAAGTACATTCCAAATTCATGTTGTTGCTGTGGCTTTACTGGTTCATTGCTTTTTTCAACAATGAATTTTTTTTGTATTGCATTTAAGAATTCTTCTTCTGTCAATCCATTTAAATCTGTAACTACTCTATTGTAGTCCAAGATGGCTAATTGAGATTCGGGAAAAATAGTAGTCAAAAAATAATTAGCATGCTTGCTTTCTGAAAGTTGGACACTGACTTTTGCAGCTGAAGCGGCTCGATGGTGGCCATCGGCAATATAAGTTGCGGGAACTTTGGTTTCAAAAAGACGAGTGATGGAATGAATGACATCATCCCGATCAATTACCCAAACACTGTGTTGAATATTATCTGAAGCCACAAAATCATACATTGCTTTTTGCGTATTTTTCCATCCATTAATTAGGGCATTGATTTCAGTTACATCGCGATATGCCATAAATACATTTCCTGTTTGTGCTTCAATGGTTCGCATATGATCGATTCGATCTTTTTCTTTTACAGGTTGTGTGAACTCGTGCTTTTTGATTACATCGTTAAAATAATCTTGCAATGATGACACACAAACCAATCCTGTTTGGCTTCTTCCATTCATAACTAATTGATAAATGTAATAGCAGGGTTTGGCCTCGTGGAATAAAATATTTTTTTGAATAAAAGAAGCTAGATTTTTTTTAGCCGTATCATAAACCAATTGACTGTGAGCATCAATAGTTTCTGGTAAATCAATCTCCGATTTTGTTATATGTAAAAAACTATTTTGATTGTCATTGGCTTCTAGTCTTGCTTCTTGTGAGTTTAATACATCGTAAGGTCGTGAAGCAACCGTTGCTGCTAATTCAGATTGTGGACGTAATGCGCTAAAAGGTTTGATGTTTGCCATAATAAGTTTGAATTAATTGCTATCTGCAAAACTGCACATAATTTTTGTTAAAAACTGAACACTTTCCAACGGTAAAGCATTGTACAACGAAACTCTAAAACCTCCAACAGTTCGATGTCCTTTTATTCCAATGATGTTTTCTTGTGTACAATAATTCAGAAATTTTTCTTCTAAAGATTTGTCAGAGATTGTAAAAGTTGCATTCATAATGCTTCTATCTTCTTTAGCGGCTATTGATTGAAAGAGGGAATATTTTTCAATTGTATCATAAATCAATGCAGCTTTTTGTTGATTTATCTTTTCCATTGCTGGCACACCTCCTTGTTGTTTTATCCAACGGAGAGTTAGTAGGGCAACATAAATTGCAAATACGGGCGGTGTGTTTAGTAAATTATTTTCTTGAATATGATTTCTATAATCCATCATTGTAGGAATGGAGCGATCTACTTTTCCCAAACAATGTTTATTAATAATAACGAGTGTAACTCCAGCCGCTCCCATATTTTTTTGTGCACCGGCATAAATGATATCAAACTTATTGAAGTCCAAAACACGGCTGAAAATATCGCTACTCATATCGGCAACCAACGGAACTCCACATTCATAAGGAATATTTTTCCATTGTGTACCCGAAATTGTTTCGTTGGACGTAAGGTGCAAGTATTTTGTTTCAGAAGGTATTGTTAAGTTTTTAGGAATTGAAGTATAGTTTGTTTCTTTAGAGGAGCCGGATATAAATACGTTTCCAAATAATTTCGCTTCTTTAATTGCTTTTGCCGCCCATGTCCCCGTATCGGTGTATGCAGCTGTTTCGTTTTCATTCAATAAGTTCATCGGAATTTGAAAAAATTGAGTGGACGCCCCACCTTGCAAAAACAAAACTTCGTGATCATCATCTAAATGCAATAATTCTTTTACAAGATTTCTGGCTTCTTCTAAAATTTCAACAAAATTTGGCGAGCGATGACCAATTTCTAAAATGGATAATTCCGAATTGTTGTAATTTAAAATAGCGTGACTTGCTTTTTCAAAAACTTCTTTGGGAAGTATGGATGGACCCGCATTGAAATTGTGTATCACTTTTGAATATATTTTTATCTACAAATATAGTTTGTAGTTTATTGTTGTTCTTTATCTGGAACCATACTTCGTTGCCAGGTGACAATCAATTTTTCAAATTCTTTTACTTCTTCTGCTGTGAATTCTTTATCGGAAAGTTTTGATACATCTGGTTGTCCAGCGTTTACCCAGGCCGTATACCAAAATGAAGCTACTGCAAAAATGGATTGTCGCATTCTTCGCTCCACCATTCCATTTAACAGTTTATTATAAGCAATGGTGTACTCAGTAGTGTATTGGCGAGAGGTACTATTCCCCTTTTTTTCAAAAGTATATTTTTGGTCAGTTGGAAATTCCTGACTTAATTTTTTTTCAACTTGCAGCACAGTATCGGAAGCAGCAGAACTTTCTAAAATTCGTTTCCACATAAAGTTGCCCGGGTTTTTCACATATGCTGCTTTGCCAATAAAAAAGTTCCATTCTTTTTCTGCCAACAATTCGGGAATGCGGCTTTCCCAAAAAGCATGAATTCCTTTTTGATCTGTTAATTGTCCGTCGTGATTCAATGTAGCATGAAGGGGTACGTGTGCATCAGAAATATAATGACCGATATCTGCCGAAAGTTTTAAAATTTTCATTTTATTTTTTTCCTTAAACGCTTCGGTAAGCTTGGTTTGCATAATTTGTATCCACCACGGAACGGTTCCGTATTGAAACAAAGTATCTTCTGAAAATTTTGAAACCGCAGCATTCCATTTTCTGGGAAGTTCTTTAAATGGAAATTGACCGTAATAATCTAAGTCAATATAATGTCGTTGACCTTCATTCGGTACGGCATATCTTCTTTTATCAGGATCGACAGAGTGTTCGCTGATAAAATCAATTTGTGATTTATATAATACCATTAATTCGGGGGGTAAAAGAAAAACGGCATGGTAGTTTATTTTTTTATGTGCAAAAAACCCCCAACCTAATCCTTGCTTTGTAATAATAAAAAGCAGAAAAATAATTAATAATCGACGTGTCATTTTGTTTCTTCTTTTGTAGGTTCTCCCAATTGGACTACTCCTCCGGTTACTGCATATTTCATAGCTTCAGAAGCCGTCATATTAATTAGCTTTCGAATACGAGTGCGCTTTACTAAATATAATTGCCCTGCAATATTATATCCTTGCGGTACGTAAGCAGAAACAAACTCATCACCGAGATCAAATCGTTTCAAATTTTCATTAGTAAGAAATCCAATCAACCAAACTTCTTCATTGGAAATATTTACTAGTACGGGTTTATCGAATTTTTTTTTGTCGCCAGCAAATGCTTCAAAAAAATCTTTTACGGAGGAGTAAATAAATTTTACACCGGGAGTTCGCTCCAGCCATGTATTAAAGGAGCTTAAAATACTGCTCATTAAAAAATTAGTGGAAATGTATCCAACCACAATTACAAAAGCTATGATAATTAAGAAACCAATCCCAGGAATATTAACAGCAGGCCTTAAAATACCATCAATTTTACTGAACAACCAGTATAATAAATAACTGGTAATGGCAATAGGTGCCAGAATTAAAATTCCCTGAACAAAATACCGAAGCATTTTTCGGTAAGCAAATTTTCCAATGGAGCGAGTACTCATAACAAGTGTTAATTAAAGCATAAAGGTAGATTACGCGGGAGAAAAGTAATAAAAAATGTTGTGGAAACTTTGGTAACATAAAAAGTTTCCATAGTTTTGCTCTCCCAAAAAATATGGAAACAGCAATACGCATACGAGAAAAAGCCGAAGAGTTATTTTGGCTTTATGGAATTCGTTCCATTACAATGGATGAGATTTCATCGCAAATGGGTATTTCTAAAAAAACTATTTACCTGCATTATAAAGATAAGGATGAATTAGTTTCTGCTGTTACCGAAGAAAAAATTCGCTTTTCACAAGCACAATGTAAAAAAGACGCTTCAGAGGCAGCCAACGCAATTGATGAAATTTTTAGAAGTATTGAATTTATTGGAGTCATGTTTCGAAACATGAGCCCTTCCATTGTGTTTGATTTAAAAAAATTTCATCCCAAAGCCTTTCAAAAAGTAGTAGATTATAAATACCGGTTTTTAATGGAAATGGTAAGGAAAAATATTGAGAGAGGAATCCGGGAAGAGTTGTATCATCCTGAAATAAACTCAGAGGTATTAACACGGTTTCGTTTAGAAAACATGTTTCTGGCATTTAATCCCGAAGTTTTTCCACCTTCAAAATTTAATATCCTTTCAGTACAAACTGAAATGCTCGAACATTTTCTTTACGGAGTAGCATCTTTAAAAGGGCACAAACTTATTTTGAAATATAAAAATCAACGAATAAACCAATCATAAACTATGAGGCGAAATTGTATTACATTATTTTTTTTAGCGGCGACTGTGTTGAGTGAAACGGATTTGTTTGCACAAAAGACCTTTTCTATTTCGGTGAAACAAGCAGTCGATGTTGCTTTTGAAAATGTAGTGAGTTTAAAAAATGCTAAGCTCGATTACAAAATTGCAGATGCAAGAAATAAAGAAATTACAGGGTTGGCGTTGCCACAAGTTAGCAGTGTAGTTCAGGGTAATCACTATTTAAGTTTACCATTAATACAAATGCCGGACATAACCGAAGCCGCTGTCTATCGTGTACTTGGTAGGGAAGGCGTGAGAAATGGTGCGGGCATTCCGGTTAATCCTGACGACGCAGAATTTAAAGTAAATAGTTTTAGTTTTCTTGCACCATGGAATGTGAATGGTGGAATTGGTGTACAGCAATTATTGTTTGAACCCCAGGTTTTTGTAGGTCTTCAAGCAAGGACTGCATTATTAGAGTCAAGCAGTATTAGTATTAAAATAGAGGAAGATAAAATTAGAGAAGCTGTTTATAAAAGCTATTACTCGGTACTTATTGCGCAAAAGCAATTAAACTATTTGACAGAAAGCAGAATGCGCCTTGAAAAACTTGCTGCCGATATGGGAGTGTTGTTTAAAAATGGATTTGTTGAAAAATTGGATATTGATAAAACAACCGTTTCCTTAAATAATATTCGCACCACAGAAAATCAAATAAAAAATGGAATTACTATTGGGTATGCGGTGCTAAAACAAACTTTGGGATTAACCCAATTGGATTCACTTGTTTTAACAGATATGCTTTCTACCGAATCAATTAAAGACGGGGTTTTGGAAGAAAATTTTTCATACGAGAATAGAAACGAAATCAAATTTTTAAATAAGGCTGTTGAGTTGCAAGGTTTGGATGTTCGTCGATATAGACTTTCTTATGGTCCAACTGTTGCTGCTTTTTATAATTTTCAAAGAACCGGACAGAGAAACGAACGATATCTAGCAATTACAGGGAAACCTTGGTTTTGGTTCAATACTGGATTAGCAGGAGTCAGTATCAGCATTCCCATTTTTGATGGGTTTCAAAAAAAGTATAAGATTAAGCAGGCGCAATATACTCAGGAGAAAACAATGAATCTTTTAACAGCTGTTAAAAATGGGATTGATCTGGAAAAAATTGCTGCAAAAAATACAGTACTCAATTCTATTTTGGCGATGGATGTTCAAGAAAAAAATATGCAATTAGCTGAAAAAGTATATCATACTGTCAAAAAGAAATACGAGCAAGGAATTGGATCCAGTTTTGAAGTATTGCAAGCAGATACCGAAATGCAACAAGCGCAATCAAATTATTTCAAAGCCATGTATGATGCAATCATTGCAAAAGTTAATTACTTAAAAGCCCAAGGACAACTTAATTAAATGAAAATCAATAAACCGGATAATATGAAAAAATTAGTTCTAATAACTGCTGTTGTATCTATACTTATTTCCTGTGGAAATGATTCAAAAGTGAATCAAGAAACTGGGCAAGCCAAAAAGGCAAAACTGGAGGAAATCAAAAAAACAAAATTGGCTATCGATGCTGAAATCAATAAATTAGAATCAGAAATTGCTGCATTAGATACTACATCACTTGACAAAGGAAAACTAGTAGCTATTGGATCGGTGCTTCAACAAGACTTTACACACTTCATCGAACTTCAAGGAAAAGTAGATGCTACTGATGTGGTAATAGTAACGCCAAGAGGGATGCCTGGACAAGTAAAAGAAATATTTGTAAAAAAAGGAGACGTCGTTTCTAAAGGAAAACTTTTACTAAAACTCGAAGATGCCATTGTATTGCAACAATTAGAAGCGTTACAAACTCAATTAGCTTTTGCGCAAAATATTTATAACCGACAGAAAAATTTATGGGATGAAAATATTGGAACCGAAGTGCAGCTGATTGCTTCAAAAAATTCTGTAGATGCTATTGAAAAACAAATTTCCACCGTGAAAGAAAGTTGGAAAACCACTTTCGTATATGCGCCAATTAGCGGACTTGTAGATGAAGTAAATGTAAAAGCAGGTGAATTTTTTAGTGGTGTTAATGGATTGGGGCCGCAAATAAAAATTTTCAATAAATCGAATATGAAAATTGTTACGGAAATTCCTGAAGTGTATGCCAATCGTGTTACAAAAGGTACTACTGTTCAAATAATAATACCGGATTTGAATCAAACATATAACTCGGTTATTTCTGTTATTGGTGCATCTATCAACATCAATACGAGAACTTTTATTTCTGAAGCAAAATTACCGGCCGATGCTGCTTTGCGATTAAATCAAATTGCCATGGTAAAAATTAAAGATTACTTCGCACCCAAAGCAATTACGATTCCCATAAATCTGGTACAAACAGATGAAACTGGAAAATATGTTTTTGTAGCCGAGCAAGTTGATGGCAAATTAGTTGCAAAGAAAAAAATTATTTTGGTGGGAGAAAACTATAAAGATT